>NZ_JAKUWE010000002.1:318283-636567 GCF_026782235.1 Streptococcus oralis
GGCACCAGACGAGATCCAACAAGAATTGTACGAAGCAGAAATCGCTCCAAACTTGGAAGCTGGAAATGCAGTTGGATTTGCTCATGGTTTCAATATCCACTTTGAATTTATCAAAGTTCCTGCAGATGTAGATGTCTTCATGTGTGCTCCTAAAGGACCAGGACACTTGGTACGTCGTACTTACGAAGAAGGATTTGGTGTGCCAGCTCTTTACGCAGTTTACCAAGATGCAACAGGAAATGCGAAAAACATTGCTATGGACTGGTGTAAAGGTGTTGGGGCAGCTCGTGTTGGTTTGCTTGAAACAACTTACAAAGAAGAAACTGAAGAAGATCTCTTTGGTGAACAAGCTGTACTTTGTGGTGGTTTGACTGCCCTTATCGAAGCAGGTTTTGAAGTTTTGACAGAAGCAGGCTATGCCCCAGAATTGGCTTACTTTGAAGTTCTTCATGAAATGAAATTGATCGTTGACTTGATCTATGAAGGTGGATTCAAGAAAATGCGTCAATCTATTTCAAACACTGCTGAATACGGTGACTATGTATCAGGTCCACGTGTGATTACTGAGCAAGTTAAAGAAAACATGAAAGCTGTTTTGGCAGATATCCAAAATGGTAAATTTGCAAATGACTTTGTAAATGACTACAAGGCTGGTCGTCCAAAATTAACTGCTTACCGTGAACAAGCAGCTAACCTTGAAATTGAAAAAGTTGGTGCAGAATTGCGTAAAGCAATGCCTTTCGTTGGTAAAAACGACGACGACGCATTCAAAATCTACAATTAATTCTTGTAAAGAAAGACAGAAGGCGAGTTGGGGGTACCTAACTCGTTTTTTATCTTGAACAGTATTTGAGGAGGAGACAATGCTAAGTGCAAAAGATGTGGTGAAAGCCCACAAAGTTTTGAGTGGTGTAGTAGTTGATACACCACTAGAATATGATCATTATTTATCAGAAAAATACCAAGCAAAGATTTATCTCAAAAAGGAGAATGCGCAACGAGTTCGCTCTTTTAAAATTCGTGGAGCCTATTATGCCATTTCTCAACTATCAAAAGAAGAACGCGAGCGTGGTGTAGTCTGTGCCTCTGCGGGAAATCATGCCCAAGGTGTCGCCTATACTTGTAATGAGATGAAGATTCCTGCAACGATCTTTATGCCTATTACAACACCGCAACAAAAGATTGGGCAGGTTCGCTTTTTCGGTGGAGAGTTCGTGACAATCAAGTTGGTTGGGGATACCTTTGATGCTTCTGCTAAGGCAGCACAAGAATTTACATTAACAGAAAACCGCACCTTCATCGATCCTTTTGATGATGCGCATGTTCAGGCTGGTCAAGGGACTGTAGCCTATGAAATTCTTGAAGAAGCCCGTAAAGAGTCTATTGATTTTGATACAGTACTTGTACCAGTAGGTGGTGGCGGATTGATTGCCGGTGTTTCTACTTATATTAAGGAAACCAACCCGACTATTGAAGTGATCGGGGTAGAAGCTAATGGTGCTCGCTCTATGAAAGCTGCCTTTGAAGCTGGGGGACCAGTTAAGCTCAAAGAAATTGATAAGTTCGCTGATGGGATAGCCGTACAGAAGGTTGGACAATTAACTTATGAAGCGACCCGTAAGAATGTTGAAACGCTGATTGGGGTGGACGAGGGATTGATTTCTGAAACCTTGATTGATCTTTATTCCAAACAAGGTATTGTAGCGGAACCAGCCGGAGCTGCCAGCGTTGCAGCCTTAGAAGTTTTATCAGACTATATCAAAGGCAAGACGATTTGTTGTATCATTTCTGGAGGAAATAACGATATCAACCGCATGCCAGAGATGGAAGAACGTGCCTTGATTTACGATGGAATCAAGCATTACTTTGTAGTGAATTTCCCACAACGTCCTGGAGCTCTACGAGAGTTTGTAAATGACATTTTGGGGCCAAATGATGACATCACTCGTTTTGAATATATCAAACGAGCAAGCAAGGGGACAGGCCCTGTCTTGATTGGGGTAGCCCTTGCCAATAAGCATGATTATGCTGGATTGATTCATCGAATGGAAAAGTTTGACCCATCTTATATTAATTTGAATGGGAACGAAACGTTGTATAATATGTTAGTTTAAGCTAAAATAAAATTATTATCATATTATTTGCGTAATGGTAATGATGGTGCTATAATGAGGGTGACGAAAGGGGGAGATTCCCATGTTTTTACAAATTTTACTTGTTTTATTGTTTTTAGTGGTGATTGCATCAGTGATCATGGTTAGTTCTGTCTATGTGGTTCGACAACAATCTGTCGCTATCATAGAACGCTTTGGTAAATACCAAAAGTTGAGCAATAGCGGTATTCATTTACGAGCTCCTTTTGGGATTGATAGGATTGCGGCAAGAGTTCAACTACGCTTGTTGCAAAGTGAGATTGTTGTAGAGACAAAGACGCAAGATAATGTATTTGTAACGATGAATGTGGCAACTCAGTATCGAGTAAATGAAAACAATGTCACAGATGCTTATTATAAATTGATGCGTCCAGAAGCCCAGATTAAATCCTATATTGAAGATGCTTTGCGTTCATCTGTACCAAAGCTAACCCTAGATGAGTTGTTTGAGAAGAAGGATGAAATCGCCTTAGAAGTTCAAAAACAAGTGGCGGAAGAAATGTCTACGTATGGGTATATCATTGTCAAAACGCTGATTACTAAGGTTGAACCTGATGCTGAAGTAAAACAATCAATGAATGAAATTAACGCAGCTCAACGTAAGAGAGTTGCGGCGCAAGAGCTTGCTGAAGCAGATAAGATTAAAATCGTGACCGCAGCAGAAGCAGAAGCAGAAAAAGATCGCCTACATGGTGTAGGGATTGCAGAGCAGCGTAAAGCAATTGTTGACGGACTAGCTGATTCTATCCAAGAGTTAAAGGGAGCCAATGTTGAGCTAACTGAAGAACAAATCATGTCTATCCTATTAACGAACCAGTATTTAGATACGTTGAATAATTTTGCAGATAAAGAGGGTAATAATACAATCTTCCTACCAGCAAATCCTAATGGAGTTGAGGACATAAGAACTCATATATTATCGGCTTTAAAAGCCAAATAAAAATATGCAGAATAATATAGTTACGACGAATATATGTTTTTTTATTGACAAATGAAATAAAAACGTATACAATTAAGTATTGTAAAGAATAATTTAGGAGAAGAACATGGCTAAGTCGAACTTTGAAAAAGTAGAAGCAGTTGTTGGCTGGGTTCGTGATAAGAAAATCACAGGCTACCGTATCTCTAAAGAAACGAATGCGCGTGAAATGTCTATCATTGCTCTAGCACAAGGACGCGCAAAAGTTAAAAATATTTCATTTGAAACAGCTCTTGGTTTAATCGATTTCTATGAAAAAAATCATGAAAAATTTGAAGATTAAACTGTGGTCACAGGCAGATTTCTGAATCGAGTCTGCCTTTCCTTTACAATTACAAACTAAAAAGACTGCATACTGTATGCAGTCTTTATTTATTAACTGAGATAACGCTGAAGGAATTCTTTTGTCCGTTCTTCTTTAGGGGTGGTGAAGAGTTCTTCAGGTTTGCCTTCTTCTGCAATGATTCCCTTGTCCATGAAGATGACACTATGGGAAACATCGCGAGCAAATTCCATTTCGTGGGTTACAACAATCATGGTCAAGCCTTCTTGAGCTAGGTCCTGCATAATTTTGAGGACTTCTCCGACCATTTCGGGGTCAAGGGCAGATGTTGGTTCGTCGAAGAGAATGGCGTCAGGATTCATGGAGAGTGCACGAGCGATAGCTACACGTTGCTTTTGTCCACCTGAAAGTTGCTTCGGCTTGGCTTGCCAGTAACGTTCTCCCATACCAACTTTTTCAAGATTCTCTTTGGCAATTTTTTCAGCTTCAGAGCGTTCTCGTTTAAGGACAGTCGTTTGGGCGACGATGGTATTTTCGAGGACATTCAGATTTTCAAAGAGATTGAAAGATTGGAAAACCATACCGAGCTTTTCACGATAATGGGTGAGGTTATAGCCTTTTTCCAGGACATTTTCTCCGCGATAGAGAATCTCTCCTCCTGTAGGTGTTTCTAGTAAATTAATCGAACGAAGGAAGGTTGATTTTCCGCTTCCCGAGCTTCCGATGATAGAAATAACCTCTCCTTTATGGACGGTGAGAGAAATGTCTTTTAGCACTTCGTTTTGTCCATAGGATTTTTTTAGGTGTTTGATTTCAAGGATTGGTTGTGTCATTTTTTCAAATCCCCCGTTTGCATTTGGTTAGCACCTGTAGTGTAAGTGTCCATGTCCATATAGCGTTCGATAAAACGTAGGACACGGGTCACAGTGAAGGTGAGGACAAAGTAAATCACTGCAATGATGGTAAAGGTCTGGAAGTATTGATAGGTTTGCGTCGCTACAGTATTTCCTGAGAAATAAAGCTCGACAACTGAAATAACGTTCAATACAGAGGTATCTTTGATATTGATGACAAACTCATTACCAGTAGCAGGTAGAATATTACGGACAACCTGAGGAAGGACAATCTTACGCATGGTTTGATTGTGGGTCATACCAAGAGCAGTTGCAGCTTCGAACTGTCCCTTGTCAACTGCTAGAATACCACCACGAACGATTTCTGTCATGTAGGCACCCGTGTTGATTGAGACGATAAAGATAGCAGCCAGTGTCCGGTCGAGATTGATACCGAAAGCTTGAGCAGTCCCATAGTAGATAACCATGGATTGAACAATCATCGGTGTACCACGGAAGATTTCAATATAGACATTGAGAATCCAACCGACTAGTTTTTGTAGGCCGTAAATGGCTTTGTTTTCAGAGAGAGGAGCCGTACGGAAGACACCAATGGCAAGACCGATAATGAGACCTACGATAGTTCCGATGATTGAGATTAAAAGAGTGACACCTGCACCACGCAAGAGCTGTTGCCAGTTTTCAGAAAGAATTTTAGCAACTTGGCTGAAGAAATTACTGCTACTTTCTTCAGTTGCTGTGGCTTCGGCAGGTTGCTCCTGAATCATACGATCCATCAGTGCAACTTGTTCATCTTTGGAGATGGTTTCAATACTAGCATTGATTTGGCTGATACGACTGTCATCTTTACGAAGTCCAATGGCGATAGCTGTATCTTCTTCTCCAGTTTTGAAACCGGGTTGGGGTTGGATCATTTTGAACTTAGCGTTGGCAGACTCAGCGGTCAGTGCTTCAGGTCGTTCAGAAACATAGGCATCAATGACACCGGCTTCCAGAGCTTGGCGCATCTGAGCGAAGTCGCCCATAGCAGTTTCTTTTTTGGCACCTGGAATTTGGGAAATCAGGTCATAAAGGTAAACACCTTGTTGAGACGTGATTTTTGCTCCGCTAAAATCTTCCAAAGATTTGGCATTCGCGTAGGCAGAGTCCTTTTTTACTAATAGAACCGGTTCGCTAGTATAGTAACTGCTTGAAAAGGCAATTTCTTGTTTGCGTTCAGCCGTTGGGCTCATACCTGCAATGATCATATCAATTTTGCCAGAAGTAAGGGCTGGAACAAGTCCTTCCCACTTGGTTTTCACGACCAAAGGTTCCTTACCTAGATCTTTGGCAATCTTTTTAGCGATTTGAACATCATAGCCGTTGGCATATTGGTTGGTACCGTCGATTTTGACAGCACCATTACTATCGTCGTCTTGGGTCCAGTTGAAGGGAGCGTAAGCTGCCTCCATCCCGATGCGTAAATATTCGTCGGCTTGGACTTGGCTAACTAGTCCTAAGGTAAGGGCTAGGCTAGCAAGGATAGATAAGCATAATTTTTTCATGTTTTCTCCTATTTCTAGTCTAAAAATGACTTCTCTCTATTGTATCTAAAAATGGTGAGATTTTCAATACAAGTAAGCCTTTACTTATAAAAAATGATATAATGGTGAAAAGATTGAAAGGGAATCAATTATGAAAAAAAGATGGTTGGTGGCTTTGGTATTTGCTTGTTTATTATTTATACCGAGCCTAGTTTTTGCAGTAGACTTTGATATCTTATCCTATCAGGGTGATTTGAATATTCATGCAGATAATACTGCAATTTTTAAGGAAACAATTACCTACCGCTTTGGAGATGATTATAATGGTCAGTTAGTTGGACTAGGGAAAGCCGGGAAAATGCCAGAAGGATTTGACATTGATCCCGATCCGACCGTTCAAGTCTCTAAAAATGGAAGAATTGTTCAAAATGTTTCCTTCTATACTATGGAGGAAGAGGATGGCTACAAGGTAAAAATTTACAATGCTGGATATGCCGGAGATACTGTTCGGGTAACGGTTACCTGGAAGCTAACAAACCTTCTCTTCTTATACAAGGATATCGCAGAGCTAAATTGGCAACCCTTGACCGATAGTACTGGAGACATCAAAGAGATTGAGTTTAAGGTTAGCTCTGAAAATCCAGCAGAGAAACTCTATTTCCATACAGGAAAACTCTTTACAGAGGGCAAGGTAGAGAAGACAGGTGGTGATTATCGTGTTCATTTGCAGAACCTACCTCGTCAGCGTGGGGTTGAATTGCATGCCTATTGGCCTAGAAAAGATTTTGGAACTGATTTGGATCAGGGATTGAAGGGCAATCGTTTAGCAGAATTTGAAAAAATAGAGGAGTCCATTGCTGCTGAAAAAGCTCAAAGCAAAGCTCTGGTTACGTGGATTATCCCTTTTCTACTCTCGCTTTCTTTAGTCTTTAGTGTCATTTTCTATCGCATTTACCGAAGAAAAACCTCCCCATCGAAGAAATATGCTAAAAATCACCGTCTCTACGAACCGCCAATGGACTTAGAACCGATGGTTTTATCGGAAGCTATTTACTCCACTTCTTTAGAGGAAGTCAGCCCCTTGACCAAGGGAGGAGGGAAGTTCACCTTTGACCAACTTGTTCAGGCAACCTTGTTGGATGTGATTGACCGTGGAAATGTTTCGATCATCTCAAATGGAGATGAGGTTCGTTTAAAAGTCGTAAAAGAAAAAGGATTAGCCAGTTTTGAAAAGGATTGCCTTAATTTGGCCTTTTCAGGAAGAGAAGAAGTGCTTGTTTCAGATTTGTTTGCAGATTACCAAGTGTCAACTAGTCTTTACCAAGGTGCAAAAGCAGCTGATGAAAAACGAATTCAGAAAACAGGACGTAAGCTTAAGTCGTCTTTTGAGCAAGCTCTGAAGCAGATGCAGGATGGAGTGAGAAAGCGGGTTTCCTCTTTGCAACTTCCAGATTATTATCGTTCACTGAGTAATGGTGAAAAAATCCTGCGATTGACGATAGGTGTCTTTACGATTTTACCTGCTTTCGTTGGTTTTGGCTGCTTCTTGTATAGTTTGGATGCCCACGGGTATCTTTCTCTGCTACTTCTTATCCTTGGATTTGCAGGCTTGATGTTAGCTGCCGTCTATTATTGGACAACCCGATTTGATACTCGTGATGGTGTTTTAAATGAAGATGGACTAGAAGTGTACTATCTCTGGACTAGTTTTGAAAACATGCTTCGCGATATCGCTCACCTAGACAAGGCCGAATTAGAGAGTATTGTTCTTTGGAATCGCCTCCTTGTCTATGCTACTTTATTTGGTTATGCGGACAAGGTGAGTCATTTGATGAAATCTTATCAGATTCAAGTTGAGAATCCAGATATCAATCTTTATGTAGCTTATGGCTGGCACAGTATGTTTTATCATTCAACTGCTCAAATGAGCCACTATGCTAGTATTGCAAACACAGCTAGCAACTACTCCGTATCTTCTGGAAGTGGTTCTTCAGGTGGAGGATTCTCAGGAGGCGGAGGCGGTGGTAGCATCGGTGCCTTCTAAAAAACCTATCGCAGAATCTGAAATTATGCTATAATAGAGGACAGAAAAAGGAGTAATACATGTATCTTATTGAAATTTTGAAGTCGATCTTTTTTGGGATTGTTGAAGGAATTACAGAATGGTTGCCCATTTCAAGTACGGGTCACTTGATCTTGGCTGAAGAATTTGTACAATACAAGGACCAAAATGAAGCCTTCATGTCCATGTTTAATGTTGTCATTCAGCTCGGTGCTATCTTAGCGGTTATGGTGATTTACTTTAACAAGCTCAATCCCTTCAAACCTGGTAAAAATAAGGTAGAAGTCCGTCAAACTTGGCAATTGTGGTCAAAAGTCCTCGTTGCGACCTTGCCTTTATTGTTAGTCTTTAAGCTGGATGATTGGTTTGATACTCATTTTCATAATATGGTATCAGTTGCGATTATGTTGATTATCTATGGTGTTGCCTTTATCTATCTTGAAAAAAGAAATAAGGCGCAAGCTATTGAACCAACAGTCACAGAACTTGAAAAGCTTCCCTACAAGACAGCTCTCTATATCGGACTCTTCCAAGTCCTCGCCCTCTTCCCAGGAACGAGCCGTTCAGGTGCGACGATTGTCGGTGGTTTGTTAAATGGAACGAGTCGCTCTGTCGTAACAGAGTTTACCTTCTACCTCGGAATTCCTGTTATGTTTGGGGCTAGTGCTTTAAAGATTTTCAAATTTATAAAAGCAGGTCAACTCTTGAGTTTTGGACAACTGTTCTTGCTTTTGGTTGCTATGGGAGTAGCCTTCGCGGTCAGCATGGTTGCTATTCGCTTCTTGACTGGCTATGTGAAGAAGCACGACTTTACCCTCTTTGGTAAATACCGTATCGTACTCGGTAGTGTCTTGTTGCTCTATAGTTTTGTGCGTTTATTTGTATAAGAAAAAGCTTGAGGGAATCTTCCTTCAAGCTTTTTAAAATCCTGTTACTGTGACTCCTAGTAAACGGATGCCTTTTCCGTTTTCAGCTAGCTCTTCGTAGAGTTGAAGGGCAGTTTGAGAAATCTGACTAGCGTTCTGTGTTGCTTGTGGGAGGCTTTTTCGTCTAGTTAGAGTAGAGAAGTCAGCATATCGTATTTTAAGGATAATGATTTTTCCAGCTTTGCCTTGTTGACTGAGATTGTGAGCTACCTTTTCTGAGAGAAGAGTCAGCTCTTTTTTGATGTCTTCTTCTACTTGCAGGATTTTTCCGTAGGTTTTTTCCTTGCCAATGGACTTACGAATGCGGTCGGGTTTGACCGGTGAGTTATGAATACCTCTTGCCTTTCGATAAAGGTCAAAACCGAGTCTGCCGAACCGATCGATTAAAGTGACTTCTGAGACATCCAATAAGTCCGAACCAGTATAAATGCCCATTTCATGAAGACGTTCAACTGTTTTTTTGCCCACACCATGGAATTTAGCAATGTCCATTTGTTTGAGAAAATCCTCAGCCTGATCTGGGAGGATAACTGTTAAACCATGCGGTTTTCGATAGTCACTAGCCATTTTAGCTAAGAATTTGTTATAAGAAACGCCTGCAGAAGCAGTCAGGTGTAGTTCCTGCCAGATATCCTGTTGGATGAGACGAGCTATTTTGACGGCTGACCTGATACCGAGTTTATTTTCCGTCACATCTAAGTATGCCTCGTCGATACTCATAGGTTCAATCAAATCAGTGTAGCGTTTAAAAATAGCTCGAATCTCAAGTCCCACAGTCTTATACTTTTCATAATTTCCAGAGATAAAGACAGCTTGGGGACAGCGCTCATAAGCTTCTTTAGAACTCATGGCTGAATGAACACCAAAAGCTCGTGCCTCATAGCTACAGGTAGAAACGACACCACGCCCACCAGTTTGTCTGGGGTCGCTTCCGATAATGACAGGTTTGCCCTTTAACTTAGGATTATCTCTAATTTCCACCGCAGCAAAAAAGGCATCCATGTCGATATGGATGATTTTTCTGGACAGATCATTTATCAATGGAAATATGAGCATTTCAATCCCTTTCTAGAGCCATTTTCTATTTATTATACCCTTTTTTCTGAAAAAATGGGAAAGTTCAACCTGACTTTCAAAAATATAATACAGATAAGAACAAAAAAGGGACTGTATTATAAAAGAAAGCGTCTAAAATGCCGGGTTTCTCTTGTTGAAATCGGTTACTGTATGGTATACTTGTCTTAAGAATGTAACAGATGACTGTTACTAGAAAAAAGAGGACATTAACATGGTTGTTAAGACAGTTGTTGAAGCACAAGATATTTTTGATAAAGCTTGGGAAGGCTTCAAAGGCGTAGATTGGAAAGAAAAAGCAAGTATTTCTCGCTTCGTTCAAGCTAACTACACACCTTATGATGGAGATGAAAGTTTCCTTGCTGGACCAACAGAACGTTCACTTCACATCAAAAAAATCGTAGAAGAAACAAAAGCACACTACGAAGAAACTCGTTTCCCAATGGACACTCGTCCAACATCTATTGCTGATATTCCAGCAGGATTTATCGATAAAGAAAACGAATTGATCTTCGGTATCCAAAACGATGAACTCTTCAAATTGAACTTCATGCCAAAAGGTGGTATCCGTATGGCTGAAACTACTTTGAAAGAAAATGGATACGAACCAGATCCAGCTGTTCACGAAATCTTTACTAAATACGTAACAACAGTTAACGACGGTATCTTCCGTGCCTACACTTCAAACATTCGTCGCGCTCGTCACGCTCACACTGTAACTGGTCTTCCAGATGCCTACTCACGTGGACGTATCATCGGTGTTTACGCACGTCTTGCTCTTTACGGTGCAGACTACTTGATGCAAGAAAAAGTAAACGACTGGAATGCAATCAAAGAAATCGATGAAGAAACAATCCGTCTTCGTGAAGAAGTAAACCTTCAATACCAAGCATTGCAACAAGTTGTTCGCTTGGGTGACCTTTACGGAGTTGATGTCCGCAAACCAGCGATGAACACGAAAGAAGCTATCCAATGGGTTAACATCGCCTTCATGGCTGTCTGCCGTGTTATCAATGGTGCTGCTACATCTCTAGGACGTGTGCCAATCGTATTGGATATCTTTGCAGAACGTGACCTTGCTCGCGGTACATTTACTGAATCAGAAATCCAAGAGTTCGTTGATGATTTCGTTATGAAACTTCGTACAGTTAAATTTGCTCGTACAAAAGCTTATGACCAATTGTACTCAGGTGACCCAACCTTCATCACAACTTCTATGGCTGGTATGGGTAACGACGGTCGTCACCGTGTTACTAAGATGGACTACCGTTTCTTGAACACTCTTGACAACATCGGTAACTCTCCAGAGCCAAACTTGACAGTTCTTTGGACTGACAAATTGCCATACAACTTCCGTCGCTACTGTATGCATATGAGCCACAAACACTCTTCTATCCAATACGAAGGTGTAACAACAATGGCTAAAGACGGATACGGAGAAATGAGCTGTATCTCATGCTGTGTGTCACCACTTGACCCAGAAAACGAAGATCAACGCCACAACATCCAGTACTTCGGTGCTCGTGTAAACGTTTTGAAAGCCCTTCTTACTGGTTTGAACGGTGGTTACGACGATGTTCACAAAGACTACAAAGTATTTGACATCGATCCTATCCGTGACGAAGTTCTCGAATTTGAATCAGTTAAAGAGAACTTTGAAAAATCTCTTGACTGGTTGACGGACACTTATGTAGATGCTTTGAACATCATCCACTACATGACTGACAAGTACAACTACGAAGCTGTTCAAATGGCCTTCTTGCCAACTAAACAACGTGCCAACATGGGATTCGGTATCTGTGGATTTGCTAACACTGTTGATACATTGTCAGCTATTAAATACGCTACAGTTAAACCAATCCGTGATGAAAATGGCTACATCTACGATTACGAAACAATCGGTGAATACCCACGTTGGGGTGAAGATGACCCACGTTCAAACGAATTGGCAGAATGGTTGATCGAAGCTTACACAACTCGTCTACGTAGCCACAAACTTTACAAAGACGCAGAAGCTACAGTATCACTTTTGACAATCACATCTAACGTTGCTTACTCTAAACAAACTGGTAACTCACCAGTCCACAAAGGTGTATACCTCAACGAAGATGGTTCTGTGAACTTGTCTAAACTTGAATTCTTCTCACCAGGTGCGAACCCATCTAACAAAGCTAAAGGTGGATGGTTGCAAAACTTGAACTCACTTGCTAGCCTTGACTTTGGTTACGCAGCTGACGGTATCTCATTGACAACTCAAGTTTCTCCACGTGCTCTTGGTAAGACTCGTGACGAACAAGTTGATAACTTGGTAACAATCCTTGATGGTTACTTCGAAAATGGTGGACAACACGTTAACTTGAACGTTATGGACTTGAACGATGTTTACGAAAAGATCATGTCAGGTGAAGACGTTATCGTACGTATCTCTGGATACTGTGTAAACACTAAATACCTCACTCCAGAACAAAAAACTGAATTGACACAACGTGTCTTCCACGAAGTTCTTTCAATGGATGACGCATTGAGCTAAGATTCAATTAAAATAGAAAGAAAAGCTAGTCTATAGGACTGGCTTTTCTGTGTACTTACATTATTTATTCAAGACTTCAAAAAAATTTTCAAAAAATAGTCAAATTTGGTCAAAAAGTTATTGACTTTTACTGACCAATGTGGTATAGTAGGAACATAAGGAAAATGAATTCCTTAGAAAACTTCATTTTCAATGATTCTATTTCTTGAAAATGTACGATAGATACCCTAGAAAGGGGTGAGGCCTATGTTAAATCTAACAGATTTTGAAAAGAAGATGATAAAAGGCTTATTTAAGAAAGAAAAACCAGAAATTATACGTAGAGTAGCGATTTAGCTAGTCTAAATTTTTTAAAACAAAGGTCAAAGATAGTCAATATCAGAGATCGCAAATAATGAACAATAAACGAGGTAAAGAATATGAACAACAACTTTAATAACTTTAACAACATGGATGATTTATTTAACCAATTGATGGGTGGTATGCGAGGATATAGTTCTGAAAATCGTCGCTACTTGATTAATGGACGTGAAGTGACACCTGAGGAATTTGCTCATTATCGTGCAACTGGTCAATTGCCAGGAAATGCAGAATCTGATGCACAAATGCAACAACACGCTTCAGGTATGAAACAAGACGGTGTCCTTGCTAAACTAGGTCGCAACTTGACAGCGGAAGCTCGTGAGGGCAAGCTGGATCCTGTAATCGGACGAAACAAGGAAATTCAAGAAACATCTGAAATCCTCTCACGTCGTACCAAGAATAATCCTGTTCTGGTAGGAGATGCAGGTGTTGGTAAGACAGCAGTTGTCGAAGGCCTAGCGCAAGCCATTGTGAACGGGGATGTTCCAGCTGCTATTAAAAACAAGGAAATTATTTCTATTGATATCTCAGGTCTTGAGGCTGGTACTCAATACCGTGGTAGCTTTGAAGAAAACGTTCAAAATCTAGTCAATGAAGTAAAAGAAGCAGGGAATATTATCCTCTTCTTTGATGAAATTCACCAAATCCTTGGCGCTGGCTCAATCGGTGGAGACAGTGGTTCTAAAGGTCTTGCGGATATTCTCAAACCAGCTCTCTCTCGCGGTGAGTTGACCGTTATTGGAGCGACAACTCAAGACGAATACCGTAATACCATCTTGAAAAATGCAGCTCTTGCTCGTCGTTTCAACGAAGTGAAGGTCAATGCTCCTTCAGCAGAGGATACCTTTAAAATCCTTCAAGGGATTCGTGACCTCTATCAACAACACCACAATGTCATCTTGCCAGACGAAGTCTTGAAAGCAGCAGTGGATTATTCTATCCAATATATTCCTCAACGTAGCTTGCCAGATAAGGCTATTGACCTTGTGGACGTAACGGCTGCTCACTTGGCAGCTCAACATCCTGTAACAGATGTGCATGCTGTTGAACGGGAAATTGAGGCAGAAAAAGACAAGCAAGAAAAAGCAGTTGAGGCAGAAGATTTTGAAGCAGCTCTCAATGCCAAGACACGTATTGCAGAATTAGAGAAAAAAGTCGAAAACCACACAGAAGACATGAAAGTGACTGCAAGCATCAACGATGTGGCTGAATCTGTGGAACGAATGACAGGTATCCCAGTTTCACAAATGGGAGCATCAGATATCGAACGTTTGAAAGATATGGCTCATCGCTTGGAACACAAGGTAATCGGTCAAGACAAGGCAGTTGAAGCTGTAGCTCGTGCTATCCGTCGTAACCGTGCTGGTTTTGATGAAGGCAATCGCCCAATCGGTAGCTTCCTCTTTGTAGGTCCAACTGGGGTTGGTAAGACAGAACTTGCTAAGCAATTAGCGCTCGATATGTTTGGTACTAAAGATGCTATCATACGTTTGGACATGTCTGAATACAGTGACCGCACAGCCGTATCTAAATTGATCGGTACAACAGCCGGTTATGTGGGGTATGATGACAACAGCAATACCTTGACAGAACGAGTTCGTCGTAATCCTTACTCTATCATTCTCTTGGATGAGATTGAAAAGGCTGATCCTCAAGTAATCACCCTTCTCCTTCAGGTCTTGGATGACGGTCGTCTGACTGATGGTCAAGGAAATACAGTGAACTTCAAGAACACGGTCATTATCGCGACATCAAATGCTGGATTTGGCTATGAAGCTAACTTGACTGAAGATGCGGATAAACCAGAGTTGATGGATCGTTTGAAGCCATTCTTCCGTCCAGAGTTCCTTAACCGCTTTAACGCAGTTATCGAGTTCTCACACTTGAATAAGGAAGACCTTTCTAAGATTGTGGACTTGATGTTGGCGGAAGTCAACCAAACCTTGGCTAAGAAAGACATTGATTTGGAAGTCAGCCAAGCGGCTAAAGACTTTATCACAGAAGAAGGCTATGACGAAGTCATGGGTGTTCGTCCTCTCCGTCGTGTGGTTGAACAACAAATTCGTGATAAGGTGACGGACTTCCACTTGGATCATCTAGATGCTAAACATTTGGAAGCGGATATGGAAGATGGCGTTTTGGTTATTCGTGAAAAAGCCTAACTTACGATTTTGAGAATAAAAAAAGAAGGAACTAGCTAAAAGCTGGTTCCTTTTTGTGTTTAGATGATATGGCGCTCAAAGGCATCATCTGAGATTCCTTGTTCCAGGATGAGTTTCGCCCATTCTTTAGCAGAAAAGAGGCTGTGGTCCTTGTAGTTTCCGCAAGATTCGATGGTTGTTCCAGGAACATCTTCCCAAGTAGTGGTTTCAGCGATTTCCTTGAGCGAATCTTTAATAACAGCAGCAATTTCAGCACTGGTATGGCGTCCCCACATAATCATGTGAAAACCTGTACGGCAGCCAAATGGCGAACAGTCAATCATGCCGTCAATGCGGGTACGGATGAGTTTTGCCAAGAGGTGTTCGATAGTGTGAAGCCCAGCAGTAGGGATAGAGTCCTCATTTGGCTGTACCAAGCGAATATCAAAGTTGGAGATGACATCTCCCTTTGGTCCGGTTTCTTCCCCAATCAAGCGAACATAGGGGGCTTTAACAATGGTGTGGTCAAGTTCAAAACTTTCAACAATAACTTCTTTTGACATGGTAGTTCCTTTCAGTTTTCTTCTTTCATTATAACATAAAGGGTGCTGTTGATGGAGTTTGATAAATGACTTTTTGGTACTAGAATGATAATAAAGTCTCTATACATAAACCTCAGAATTATAAAGAAAGAATGGAGAGAAGAATACCTTGTGAAAGAAAAGTTTAGTTTTTCTAGTGGAACTAAGGTGAATTTTGAAAATTGGATCAACTTTTTCTGAAATTTCTGTTTAATCTCTGAACTAATTCTGAACTAGATTGGGTATACTGGAGAAAATAAAGACAAAGGAGTTCAGTATGGAACATATTGTAAAAATTGATCGTGTTTCTAAAAAATATGGAGACAAGCAAATTTTAAAGGATATTTCTTTTACAGCTAGGAGTGGTCGCATTACGGCTTTTCTAGGACATAATGGTGCAGGAAAAAGCTCGACCTTGAGGATTCTCTTGGGCTTAGATCGGGCGACAGCAGGAACTGCGACTTTTGATGGGCAAACCTATCAGTCAATGATTTATCCTCTCAAAACAGTAGGTGCAGCTTTTGACGGTATTGGAGGTCTGCCAAATAGAAAGGTTTACGACCATCTGCATATTATTGCTGCAAGTAATGCTATTCCGAAGTTTCGGATTGATGAGGTATTGGATATGACTGGGATCGCTCATAAGAAAAAGGATTTCTTATCAAGCCTGTCTCTAGGAGAGGGGCAGCGCCTGGGGTTGGCAGTAGCTTTACTAGGTGATCCCCAGTTTTTAATATTAGATGAGCCGACCAATGGACTGGATCCAAGTGGGATTAAGTGGTTTAGAAGGTTTATTCGCCAGCAGGCTGATTTAGGGAAAACCGTCCTTCTATCCTCTCATATTCTGTCTGAGGTACAAATGGTAACAGATGATGTAGTCTTGATTCATCATGGGCAAATTATCGAACAGGGAACGCTAGAAGATGTATTACAAGGAACAGATAGTTTAGAAGAGCTCTTCTTCGACTTAACAGAGGAGGTTTAAGATGAAAGAAACGATGTCCTTATTGCATTCAGAGTGGTTGAAAATCCAATCAACCAAGGCTTTCAGGGTAAGTGTGGTCTTTATGCTGTTATTGGTACCTGTTGTGTCATGGCTAGAGGGACGTCAGTATCTGTCTATCGGTTTAGATGCGACCCCTGAGACGGTTCCCGGTCTGGCAGAAGCTATTGATCCGCTTGAATATCTAGGTCTTAATGGCGCTTCTATGGGTGGTATGGTTTTAGTCATCTTATCTGGAATTTTGGGAGCAACGGAATTTCAGTCTCATAGCTTGCGAACCAGTCTATTGGCTTGTAATAACCGCTTGAAGCTACTTATGGGGAAAATATTGACCTTTGGTTTGTTTTCACTCATCATTAGCTTGTTATCCATTTATTTGAGCTATATTGTCATGCACTTGGCTTTAGGAAAAGAAGGGCTACATCCAATTTTACTTAATCAAGCTGCCTGGAGTCATCTTTTATGGAAGGCACTAGCTACTGCATTGCTAGGTCTCTTGTCCTTTTTATTGGGATTGCTTGGGCGGACGATGTTGCTTCCCTTACTCTTTCTTGTGCCCCAGCTCTATAATCTGGGAAACTACCTGGCAGCTCATACGAGTTGGGGTGCTTATCTGCCACAGCCCGCAGGAGAGTTATTTGTTGCAACGCCGACTTCCCAATATGCCAACAATCCCTTGCAAGGACTCTTGATACTAAGCGTATGGTTGCTAGTCATCGGCGTCATGGCCTCTCTGCGCTTTTTGAAGACGGATTTAGGAGGACGCTACTGATGATAAAAGCTCTGCTTAAAAGTGAATGGATTAAGTTTCGTTCTTACTATCTCGTTCTTGGTGTCGCCTTGGTGGCTCTGGTAGTCGTTCCTTTTTTTCTGATGAATCTTGACTACAGTCAGACAGCAGTTGGCCAGACAAAGGCTCTGAGTGAAGCTTTGCATGCTCTCTATCTGGCGCAGCCTGTCATCGTCATCTTTACTTCCCTCTATTTTGCCCAGGAGTTTGTCAAGTCTGGGATGCGAACGAATTTTCTAACCGTATCAAATAGAAAGGCTTGGTTGGCTGGGAAATTCCTTTTTCTGGCCGTTCTGCTCTTGGTTCTCTACAGTGTCATGATAGGCAGCTGTTTCTTTGTTATGCTGGCTCGATTTGACCTAGACTTTAGCTGGCCCTTACTGGGGAAATTCCTCTATTACAGCTCTTTTGGTCTTCTCAGCAATCTTTTTCTGGCTCTTTTAGCTGCTGGTCTCGCTTTGCTCTTTCAATCTTGGGTTGTGCCGGTGTCGGTGCTATTTCCTCTCTTGATTGGTCTTAGCCGTTTATTGACAACTTTTATCAAAGAAGCAAAGTACCTGCCCGATCTGGCTACGCTAAATCTTTTTGAGTATGAAGGGCTTCAGCATTCAATAGATCTATCAGGGTTGGGAATACAGCTGTTCTGGCTAGCTTTGATTTGGAGCTCTGCTATATTCTTGACCTTGAAACGAGATGTTCGCTAGAGGTATGCTATAATGGAAATCATGAGACAGTATCGTATTTTGGTGGTTGATGACGACCGGAGCATTTTAAAGCTGGTGAAAAACGTCCTAGAGCTAGATGCTTATGACGTGACGACGCTTGATCGGATAGAAGAGCTCGAGCTGACGGATTTTGTAGGATATGATTTGATTCTGCTAGATGTGATGATGGAGCCTGTTAATGGTTTTGAGCTGTGTTCCTACATTCGTCCTCATCTTTCGTGTCCAATTATCTTTCTGACAGCTAAGGAGTTAGAGGCGGACAAGGTGGAAGGGCTCTTTCGAGGAGCAGATGACTATATTGTCAAGCCTTTTGGGACCAAAGAATTGCTGGCGCGTGTCAGAGCTCATCTTCGGCGGGAGGAAAGACGGGAGGAGCGATATTCTGAAATTGCTTCTTGTCAATTTTATCCAGAGCGCTATGAAGTTGCCTATTTTGGTAAAGTCTTGAAATTTTCAGAGCGAGAGTTTAAGTTGCTGCATTTACTAGCTAGCAATCCCAAGCAGACCTTTTCAGCTGAACGCCTGCATACCTTGCTTTACCCAGAAAGCTCAGAAACACAGCTTCGCTCCATCTCAGAATACGTATATCAGATTCGCCAAAAATGCAAACAAGAAGGGCTGCAAGCAATCGCAACAGTGAGAGGAGTAGGCTATAGATGGCAATTAGAACCCGAAATTTCAAAAGCCTAGTTTGGACAACCAGTTTAAAAATCGTCTTTTTCCATGTTTTGATTTTTGTGCTTATAGGCTATGAATTTACGCAAGGAAGTGATTACGTTCTTTTCACCTTGTTCTTCTGGGCAGGGAGCTTGCTGCTGATTACTTTTTATCATATTTTGAAATTGCTCCGAAAAATCGACAGGGAAATAAAAATGCTAAAGAGCGAGAAGCTTTTAGAAGAAAATCAAAGTCAGCTTTTTCGGATTGAGGAAATGCTAGAAGTCTATAGCGATTTACGGAGCAGCCACCAAGAAAATGCTCGTCTTCTAGAAAGAGAGCAGCAGCATAATCAGGAGTTGATTTTACAGCTGTCAGCGACATCGCACGATTTGAAGACGCCCCTAACTGTGATTAAAGGGAACGCTGAGCTCTTGGAATTGGCGCAGTTGGGCCATCCACAGGCAGACTATGCTGCTGAGATTTTGCAGGCTAGTCACAAGATGGAAGAGTATTGTGGCTCTTTGATTGATTACGCTAAGACTTTTCAGATTGATTCTAATCAGTTCATTCAGCTTTCCTTAGGGGACTTTTTGGCTTATCTACAGGATGATTGGGCACTGTTCAGCAAACAGGAAAGCCATCGTTTCTACCTCCAAGAAGATTGTGATCTTAGCTTGAGATTGTCCATTCATTTGGACTATCTCAAGCGAGCTTTGCTCAATATTTTACTGAATGCGCTTGAACATGCAGACCAGAATCAAAAGGAAGTCAAGCTGATGGTATCAGTGCAGCAGGACCAGTTGGTTTTTGCTATCTGGAACAATGGACCTGCATTTTCAGAGGAGATGCTGCTAGGAGCGGAACGGCTCTTTTATCAGAGTGACCAAAGCCGCAATTCAGCTAATCCCCATCATGGTATCGGCTTAGCCTTTTCTAAGCAGGTAGCTCTCTTGCATGGTGGTCGTCTGACCCTGCTCAATCTAGACCAAGGAGGAGCCTCTGTCGAGTTGACAATTTCATTGAAATAAATGAGGATGGAAAAATCATAAAAACGCATAATACCAAGTGTCCAAAAGACTTGATATTATGCGTTTGATTTTTTTATTATGTAAAGATTTACTGGATTTTTATCTCGAATTGAGTTTTTGTCCAGCCTTGTTTATTTATTTGCGATACAAGCGATCGTATTGGTAGAATGGGTCAAAGGTTACGTTGATACCTAGTTTGCGAAGGACGTTCTTGTCTTCATCGGTCAAGATGATGGTTGAATGAGCTTCGCTTCCTTTGAGATTCCCAAGTTCTTCCATGGCACGCGCAGCATCAGGATTTTCCATAGCTGTGATTGCAAGTGCAATCAAAATTTCATTTGAGTGGAGGCGAGGATTGCGGCTACCTAGATGATCGATTTTAAGACCTTGAATTGGTTTGACGACTTCAGGCTCGATTAGTTTCACTTCCTTAGCGATGTCAGCTGATTTTTTGATAGCATTGATCAAGGCAGCAGCTGTAGGACCAAAGAGTTCAGAGTTTTTACCAGTCACGATTTCCCCATTTGGCAATTCAAGGGCTAGGGCAGGGCCACCAGTTTCTTCTGCCTTTTGGCGTGCTGCGACAGCAACCTTGCGGTCTGCAGGTGTGATACCGAGGTCGTTCATGAGAAGTTCAATCTTCTTGACAGCAGTTTCTCCGACTTTTTCAGCTTTAAAATCAAGAACAGTTTGATAGTAGCGACGGATGATTTCTTGTTTAGAAGCTTCGACAGCAGCTTCATCATCTGTAATAGCGAAACCAACCATGTTGACACCCATGTCTGTTGGTGAAGCGTATGGAGATTCACCTAGGATACGTTCCAACATACGTTTGAGAACTGGGAAGATTTCGATATCACGGTTGTAGTTGACAGTGGTTTCTCCGTAGGTTTGGAGATGGAAAGGGTCAATCATATTGACATCGTCAAGGTCTGCGGTGGCAGCCTCATAGGCCAAGTTGACTGGATGATGAAGGGGCAGGTTCCAGACTGGGAAGGTTTCAAACTTAGCGTAACCAGACTTGATGCCATTGAGTTGGTCATGGTACATATTGGACATACAAGTTGCCAATTTTCCAGAACCAGGTCCAGGAGCGGTTACGACGATTAAGTTGCGACTGGTTTTGATGTAGTCGTTTTTCCCCATGCCTTCGGGAGAAATAATGTGATCCATATCCGTCGGATATCCTTTGATTGGATAATGAAGATAAGAATCAATCCCATTTTTATCTAACTGGTTGCGAAAGGCATCTGCAGCAGGTTGGCCAGCGTATTGTGTGATGACAACTGAGCCAACAAAAATTCCCAATTCGTTAAATTTATCAATCAAACGAAGAACTTCTTGGTCATAAGAAATGCCTAGGTCGCCACGCGCTTTAGAATGCTCGATGTTGCTTGCGTTAATGGCGATCACAACTTCAACCTGCTCTTTCAATTCTTGCAAGAGCTTGATTTTATTGTCAGGCTCATAACCAGGAAGGACACGAGCAGCGTGGAAATCTTCTAACATTTTGCCACCAAACTCCAAATAGAGCTTGCCGTCAAATTGGTTGATGCGCTCCAAGATATGATCGCGCTGTAGATTCAAATATTGTTCAGAACTAAAAGCTTGTTTTTTCATTTTTTTACCTCTGATCTCTATTATAATAAAAAATTGGAAGATAGGAAACTACGGAGTCAAAAAAGAAATCAAAAAGATTAGGCAAACGCTTGCACTAAGTTTAAAAAAGCGCTATCATAGACTATAGATTATTAAAATAATGAGGTAAGAAGATGCAAGAAAAATGGTGGCACAATGCCGTAGTCTATCAAGTCTATCCAAAGAGTTTTATGGATAGCAACGGAGATGGGATTGGCGATTTGCCAGGAATTACTAGTAAGTTGGACTATCTAGCCAAGTTAGGAATCACAGCGATTTGGCTTTCTCCTGTTTATGATAGCCCTATGGATGATAATGGCTACGATATTGCTGATTATCAAGCGATTGCAGCTATTTTCGGAACCATGGAGGACATGGACCAACTCATCGCAGAAGCTAAGAAACGTGATATTCGAATTATCATGGACTTGGTGGTCAATCATACCTCAGATGAACACGCATGGTTTGTCAAGGCTTGTGAGAATCCTGATAGCCCTGAGCGTGACTACTATATCTGGCGAGATGAGCCCAATGATTTGGAGTCTATCTTTAGTGGGTCTGCTTGGGAATACGATGAAAAGTCGGGTCAATACTATCTCCACTTTTTCAGTAAGAAACAGCCGGATCTCAACTGGGAGAATGAAAAACTTCGTCAGAAAATCTATGAGATGATGAACTTCTGGATTGATAAAGGTATTGGTGGTTTCCGTATGGATGTCATTGACATGATTGGGAAAATTCCTGATGAGAAGGTAGTGAATAATGGTCCTATGCTCCATCCCTATCTCAAGGAAATGAATCAGGCGACCTTTGGCGACAAAGATCTTTTGACAGTAGGGGAAACATGGGGGGCAACGCCAGAGATTGCCAAATTCTACTCTGATCCAAAGGGACAAGAATTGTCTATGGTCTTCCAGTTTGAACACATCTGTCTTCAATATCAAGAAGGGCAACCTAAGTGGCACTACCAAAAAGAGTTAAATGTAGGGAAGTTGAAAGAAATCTTCAACAAATGGCAGACAGAGTTAGGAGTTGAAGACGGCTGGAATTCCCTCTTCTGGAACAATCATGACCTTCCTCGCATCGTCTCTATCTGGGGAAATGAGCAAGAATACCGTGAAAAATCTGCTAAAGCCTTTGCGATTTTGCTTCATCTCATGAGAGGGACGCCTTATATCTATCAGGGTGAAGAGATTGGAATGACCAACTATCCTTTTGAAACACTGGACCAAGTAGAAGATATTGAATCCCTCAACTATGCGCGTGAAGCTCTTGAAAAAGGTGTTCCGCTCGAGGAAATTATGGACAGTATCCGTGTCATCGGACGTGATAATGCCCGTACCCCGATGCAATGGGACGAGAGCAACAACGCTGGCTTCTCAACAGGTCAACCTTGGTTGGCAGTTAATCCAAACTATCAAGAAATCAACGTTCAAGAAGCACTAGCAAACCCAGATTCGATTTTCTATACTTATCAAAAACTCGTGCAAATCCGTAAGGAGAACAGCTGGCTGATTCGAGCTGACTTTGAATTGCTTGATACAGCTGACAAGATCTTTGCTTATATCCGTAAGGACGGTGACCGTCGTTTCCTAGTTGTGGCTAACTTGTCCAATGAAAAACAAAACTTTTCAGTAGAAGGAAGAGTTAAGTCAATCTTGATTGAAAACACTACTGCTAAAGAAGCAGTTGAAAAACAAACCTTGGCTCCATGGGATGCCTTCTGTGTGGAACTAACGGATTAAAATAAGTGAACCTCAAGCCTTTGATGCTTGGGGTTCTTTTACTAAAAAATATATAGAAAAGCCTCTAAAAAATATTTGTTAGAATTTTCTAAAAAATCTGGCTAAAGTCCTTGCTTTTATGAAAAAATAGGGTATAATGGTGAAAACACTATCTTTAAGGAGATTACTTATGAAATCGAAAAAGTGGCTCTTAGGAGCAGGTGCTGTTTTGAGTGCAGCCCTACTGTTAACTGCTTGTGGGCAAAGTGAAAAGAAAGCGGATGCTCCCAAGACTTTCTCTTATGTCTACGCTATGGATCCATCTTCTTTGGATTATAGTGTGACGAGCAAGAGCTCAACCTCTGACGTTATAGCAAACGTTGTTGATGGTCTTTTGGAAAATGATAAGTATGGGAACTTAATTCCATCACTTGCAGAAGACTGGTCTGTTTCAAAGGATGGTTTGACTTACACCTACAAACTTCGTAAGGGTGTAAAATGGTATACTTCTGATGGAGAAGAATACGCTGAAGTTAAGGCCAAAGACTTTGTTACTGGGCTTAAACATGCTGCTGACGGAAAATCAGATGGTCTTTCTTTGATTCAGGATTCTATCAAAGGTTTGGCAGAGTATGTTAGTGGTGAGAGCAATGATTTCTCTACCGTAGGAGTTAAGGCTGTTGATGATTACACGGTAGAATACACGCTCAACAAACCAGAAAGTTTCTGGAACTCTAAGGTCACAACTGCAACCATGCTGCCAGTTAATGAAGAATTTTTGAATTCTAAAGGGAGCGACTACGGTGCACCAACCCCATCAGGTATCCTATATAATGGTCCTTATTTCTTGAAATCATTGACTTCAAAATCAGTCATCGAATATGAAAAGAATCCAAACTACTGGGATAAGGACAATGTCAAGATTGACAATATTAAACTAACTTTCTACGATGGATCAGACCAAGAATCTTTGATTCGTAGCTTTACACAAGGTGCCTATACAACAGCTCGTCTCTTCCCAACAAGTTCAAATTTTGAGTCAACTAAACAAGAGTACGGCGATAAGATTGTTTATAGTCCACAAGAAGCGACAAGCTACTACCTCACTGTTAACGTAAACCGCCAATCTTATAATAAAACAGCCAAAACAGACGAGGCTCAAAAAACTTCAACGAAAGAAGCTCTTCTCAACAAGAACTTCCGTCAGGCGCTGAACTTTGCTCTTGACCGTCATTCTTATACTGCTCAGTTGAATGGTGAAGAAGGTGCGAACAAGATTATCCGTAACAGCCTAGTGCCTCATGACTACGTTCAAGTGGGTGAAAAAACCTTTGGAGAGTTGGCACAGGCAGAGCTCGTTTCATATGGAGACCAGTGGAAAGATGTAGCCCTTACAGATGGCAAGGATACGATTTACAGTCCTGAAAAAGCTAAGGCAGCCTTTGCTAAAGCCAAGGAAGAATTGCAAGCCAAGGGTGTTACCTTCCCAATCCATTTGGATATCCCCGTTGAACAAACAGATGTAATCGCGGTTCAACAAACCAACTCACTCAAGCAGTCTATCGAATCATCACTTGGTACTGAAAATGTCATTGTCGATGTCCTTCAAATGACCGATAATGAGAAATTGAGCATTACATCTCAAGCCAAGGTTCCATCCCAAAAAGACTATGACTTGAACGGAACTGGTTGGGGGCCAGACTATCAAGACCCAGCTACCTACCTCAACATCCTTGATGCTAAGAAGGGTTCTGCCCTTAAACACTTGGGGATTAAGCGCGGAAATGATCCAGAAGTGATGGCTCAAGTTGGATTGGACGAATACAAGAAACTCTTGGATGACGCTGCAGCTGAAACAAGCGACCTTAACAAGCGTTATGAAAAATATGCTAAAGCTCAAGCTTGGGTATCGGATAGTTCACTTTTAATCCCAGTTGCTTCTTCAGGTGGTTCTCCAACGGTTAGCCGTACTGTACCATTTACAAAAGCTTACTCTCAAGTCGGGATCAAGGGAGACCCATTTGTGTTCAAAGGTTTGGAGTTGCAAAATGACGTTGTGACTGCAAAAGAATACGAAGAAGCCTTCAAGAAATGGCAACAAGAAAAAATCGAGACAAATGCCAAATACCAAAAAGAACTTGAAAAACACGTCAAGTAATCTATAAATAGACAAGGAAGTTGCAGGAAACTGTGCTTCCTTTTTGTTTTGAGACACCAGTTGTCATAAAAGCAGCAACTTTACATTTTTGAATAAATTTGATAAAATATGGTTATGTTATAAAAAGTGACATAAAGGAGTGAATGATGATCAAAATGAAAAAAAGACTAATCGGGACAGGTCTTGTCTTAGCGACAGGTATTTTGCTCTCGTCATGTGGACAGTCCAATACAGATACTAGCACTTATTCATCAACATTTAGTGCAAATCCGACAACTTTTAACTATCTTCTAGATTATTATGCGGATAACACTGCCGTTATTACCAATCTCGTAGATGGTTTGTTAGAAAATGACAGCTATGGGAACCTCGTACCTGCTCTTGCGGAGGATTGGTCTGTTTCATCAGATGGTTTGACCTATACCTACAAGCTTAGAAAAGATGCCAAGTGGTATACGGCTGATGGTGAGGAATACGCTTCAGTCAAAGCTCAGGATTTTGTCACTGGGATCAAATATGCCGCGGACAATAAGGGGCAAGCCATGGATCTGATCCAAAATTCAATCAAGGGATTGAATGACTATGTGACGGGTGTGACCAATGACTTTTCAACTGTCGGTGTCAAAGCCTTGGATGATTACACAGTCGAGTACACTTTGACTCGACCAGAACCGTATTGGAATTCAAAGACAACCAATAGTATTCTTTTCCCAGTCAACGAAGAGTTCTTGAAATCAAAGGATAAAGATTTTGGTACCTTGACACCAGACAGTATCCTTTATAATGGTCCATATCTGTTAAAAGATTTCACATCAAAATCTTCGATCGAATATGTGAAGAATCCACACTATTATGACCATGATAAAGTAACCATTGAAAAAGTTAAGTTAGCTTACTTTGATGGGTCAGATCAGGAGATGACCATTCGAAACTTTGAAAGTGGTGCTTACTCGATTGCAGGAGTCTATCCAAATAGTTCGAACTATGCTAAGACAAAAGAAAAATACCAAGACAATATCGTCTATAGCTTACAAGACAAGACATCATGGTACTTTAACTTTAACGTCAACCGCAAAACCTATAATCATACCGCTAAAACAACGGACGAACAAAAGAAATCAGCTCAAACAGCTATCTTAAATAAAAATTTCCGTCAGGCTATCAACTTTGGTATTGATCGAACAGCCTACTCTGCTCAATCTAACGGTGAAGAAGCAGCGAGCAAAACCCTTCGTAATACTCTGGTTCCCCCAACATTTGTTCAGGTGGGAGATAAGACCTTTGGAGAAGTGACAGCTTCTAAACTTGTAAACTATGGAACTGAGTGGTCAGGTATCAATTTTGCAGACGCTCAAGATGCTTACTTTAACAAGGAAAAGGCCCAAGCAAAATTTGCAGAAGCTAAAAAGGAATTGGAAGCTCAAGGCGTGACTTTCCCAATCCATTTGGATGTCCCTGTTGATCAGACGAATAAAAATGCGGTTTCTGGTATGAACTCGGTTAAACAAACCCTTGAAACAGTACTAGGTTCTGACAATATCGTCATTGATGTTCAACAGCTTTCTACAGATGACTTTGGAAATGTTGCCTTCCTAGCACCAAATCCAGCAGCTCGTGACTACGACCTAAACTTTGATGGTTGGGTTGGTGATTACCAGGATCCATCAACTTATCTAGACCCCTTCAATGCTGAAACCGGCTTCTATCTCAAGATTTTTGGCTTTGATGCCAAGGAAGACCAAGAACTCATCAAGAGTCTAGGGTTAGATACCTATACACAACTACTAAAAGAAGCAGATGCCGAGAACAAAGATGTCGCTAAGCGTTATGAAAAATACGCTGAAGCTCAAGCTTGGATGATTGACAATTCTCTAGTCATGTCTGCCATGTCAAATGGTGGTACAGCCTCTGTAACCAAAGTAACTCCGTTTACACGTGCCTACTCCCTAGTGGGTATCAAGGGTGACGGAAATAATTATAAGTACATGAGATTGCAAAAAGACCCTGTTACCAAGAAACAATTCGACGATGCCAAGGCTAAGTGGGAAGCAGAAAGTAAAAAGGCTATTGAAAAGAGCCAAAAAGAGTTTGAAAATCATGTCAAATAAAAACAGAAATGGGGCCCCATAATAAGGGGCCTTGTTTTTGTTTTATCAAGGATTCCGTTAATGGAAGTCATAAATTCAAAATATAGCTAAGAAAAAATGAATGAAAGCGCTGATAATATCAGGAATGGATGGAATTTCTTTCATGATTGTGATATAATAATCATAATTATTAACGTGTATAGGGGATTGCCATGAGTAAACGTTCAAAGAGAAATCGTTCAGGAAATGTGAAACGAAGTATTAATATAGCTTTATTAGCCATTTATTTATTATTGAGTGGCTCTTTGTTGTTCTTAATTTTTAGACATAACATCCTAGCCTTTAGGCATCTCAATATCTTAGCTACCGTTCTAGTTTTACTATCTGCTGTCGCAGCTCTACTTTTAATAGTATATAAGAAAGCCGAAAAGTTCACGATTTTCTTTTTGGTACTTGCGGTGTTGACTAGTTCGGTTTCGCTATTTGCTCTGCACCAATTTGTGGGCTTGACTAATCACATCAATGCGACATCAAACTACTCAGAGTATTCGATGAGTGTTGTGGTTTTAAAAGATAGTGAAATCAACAACGTTACCCAGTTGGATAGTGTGACAGGTCCGGCTGAAACGGATAATGACAATATCCAAAAATTGATAGCGGATATTAAGACGACTCAGAGCAAAGACTTGACGGTTGAACAAAGTGCATCTTACTTAGCAGCCTATAAGAGCTTGATTTCAGGTGATGCGAAAGCGATTGTCTTGAACAGTGTCTTTGAAAATATCATTGAAGCAGAGTATCCAGATTATGCTTCGAAGATTAAGAAAATCTATACGAAAAAACTAACCAAGGATGTTGCGGCACCAAAGGTATCTAAGAATCAATCCTTTAATATTTATATCAGTGGTATTGATACCTACGGTCCTATCAGTTCAGTTTCGCGTTCAGACGTCAACATCTTGATGACTGTAAATCGAGATACCAAGAAAATCCTTCTCACTACAACACCTCGAGATTCTTATGTTCCGATTGCGGACGGAGGAAATAATCAAAAGGATAAATTGACTCACGCAGGGATTTATGGAGTGGACTCATCAATTCATACCTTGGAAAACCTATATGGAGTTGATATTAACTACTATGTTCGTTTGAATTTCACCTCTTTCTTGAAATTGATTGACCTTCTAGGTGGTGTGGATGTTTATAATGACCAAGATTTCACTTCTTTGCATGGGCAGTACCATTTTCCTGTCGGGAATGTCCATCTAGACTCTGAAAAAGCCCTTGGTTTTGTCCGCGAACGCTACTCTCTAGCGGATGGAGACCGCGACCGCGGTCGGAACCAGCAAAAAGTCATTGTTGCCATCATTCAGAAGTTAACATCAACGGATGCTTTAAAGAATTATGACAACATTATTCAAGGATTGCAAGACTCTCTTCAGACTAATATGCCTTTGGAAACCATGATGGACTTGATTAATACACAGTTGGATAGTGGTGGTCAGTATAAGGTTAATTCCCAAGACTTAAAGGGAACTGGTAGAACGGATCTTCCATCCTACGCTATGCCAGATAGCAACCTCTATATGATGGAAATTGATGAAAGTAGCTTGGCTGCAGCCAAGGCAGCTATCAAAGATGTGATGGAGGGGAAGTAGCATGATAGACATCCATTCACACATCGTTTTTGATGTGGATGATGGTCCGAAGTCGATAGAGGAGAGTAAAAACCTTTTAAGAGAAGCCTATAGTCAAGGGGTTAGGACCATTGTTTCAACGTCTCATCGTCGGAAAGGGATGTTTGAGACGCCAGAAGAGAAAATAGCAACTAACTTTTTGAAAGTTCGCGAAATGGCCAAGGAGGTGGCAGATGATCTTGTCATCGCTTATGGTGCAGAAATATACTATACGCCAGATGTTGTCGAAAAATTGGAAAAGAAATTGATTCCAACCCTCAATGATAGTCACTATGCTTTGATTGAGTTTAGTATGAATACACCCTATCGAGATATACATAAAGGACTGAGCGATATTCTCATGTTAGGGATTGCACCAGTTATTGCCCATATTGAGCGTTATGATGCTCTAGAAAATAATGAAAAGCGAGTTCGGGAGCTGATTGATATGGGGTGCTATACCCAGGTCAATAGTTCTCATGTCTTGAAACCAAAACTCTTTGGAGAAACCTACAAATTCATGAAAAAGAGAGCACAGTATTTCTTGGAACGTGATCTAGTTCATGTCATTGCTAGTGATATGCATAACTTGGATCGTAGACCACCTCATATGGAAGAAGCCTATGATATCATTGCTAAAAAGTATGGCGAAGATAAGGCGAAGGAACTTTTCAAAGATAACCCACGAAAAATAATAATGGATCAATTGATTTAGGAGAAACAATGAAAGAACAAAATATGATGGAAATTGATGTGTTTCAATTGCTTAAAATTCTTTGGAAACGGAAATTTCTAATTGCACTGGTAGCAATCGTAACTGGGGTAGTAGCCTTTGCCTACAGTAGCTTTATCGTAAAACCTGAATATACCAGTACGACACGTATCTATGTAGTTAATCGTAATCAGGGAGATAAGTCAGGGCCAACAAACCAAGATTTGCAAGCAGGATCTTACTTGGTTAAAGACTATCGCGAAATTATTCTTTCGCAAGACGTTTTGGAGAAGGTTGCAACGGATTTGAAACTGGATCTTTCTCCAAAGGATTTGACTAAAAAAGTTAAGGTAACAGTTCCGGTTGATACACGTATCGTATCGATCTCTGTTACAGATCGTGCACCTGAAGAAGCAAGTCGTATTGCCAACTCATTGAGAGAGGTTGCAGCTCAAAAGATTATTAGTGTTACACGGGTTTCAGATGTGACGACACTCGAAGAGGCTCGTCCAGCAACCTCGCCATCTTCACCAAACATTCGTCGTAATACCATGATTGGATTTCTTGCTGGAGCAGTTGTGATGATTGCTACTGTTATTCTTATCGAACTCCTAGACACACGGGTTAAACGACCAGAAGACGTTGAGGATGTTATGCAAATTGCATTATTAGGAGTTGTTCCAAATCTGGATAAATTGAAATAGGAGAGAAGAATGCCAACGTTAGAAATCGCACACAAAAAATTGAATCAGGCAAGAAAAGCAGAGGAATATTACAATGCGCTTCGTACCAATATACAATTGAGCGGAAATAACTTAAAAGTTATTTCCATTACATCAGTAAAACCGGGGGAAGGGAAGTCAACTACTTCTACCAATATTGCTTGGGCCTTTGCGCGTGCTGGATATAAGACGCTTTTAATTGACGCCGATATTCGTAATTCTGTCATGTCAGGTATTTTTAAATCGCGTGAAAGGATTACGGGACTAACAGAATTTTTATCAGGGACAACAGATTTATCACAAGGATTATGTGATACGGATGTTGAAAATTTGTTTGTCATTCAAGCTGGTACCGTTTCCCCAAATCCAACAGCTTTATTGCAAAGTGAGAATTTTAAGACTATGCTTGATACTTTGCGCAAGTACTTCGATTACATCATTGTGGACACCGCTCCTATCGGGGTTGTGATTGATGCGGCTATCATCACTCAGAAATGTGATGCTTCAATCTTGGTGACTGCAGCTGGTGAAACAAACCAGCGTGATATTCAAAAAACCAAAGAGCAATTGGAACAGATAAGCAAACCGTTCTTAGGAATTGTGCTGAATAAATTGAATACCTCGGTTGAAAAATATGGATCATATGGAGCTTATGGCTCTTACGGTAAAAAATAAGAGATAGCTTGGGGAAGATATTGTGGAAGAAAAAGGATTGAAGATTACTTTGGCGGTAATCCAGAGTTTTCTTGTCATTATATTAGCTTATGTACTTAGTTTTGTTAGAGAAACAGAGATTGTGAACACCTCTGTTATCATCTTGTTCATTCTGCATTTTGTTGTTTTTAACATCAGTGATTATGGGCGTGATCTTTTTAAAAGGGGTTATTTGGCTGAGTTTATCAGCACTACAAAATATATCGTTTTCTTTGCTTTAGCCATCAGTATTTCAAACTTCTTTTTAGAAAATCGTTTTAGTATCTCTAGACGAGGCATGATTTATTTTTTGACAATACATTCTATTTTGTTGTATTTGTTGAATCTGTGTATTAAACGCTATAGGAGACGTATATTTCCAAATTTCAAGGGGAGTAAAAAGATATTCTTGATAACAGCTACTTCTAGAGTTGAGAAAGTTGTAGATAGACTGATAGAGTCGGGAGATATTTTTTGGGAATTGGTGGCGGTCAGTGTTTTGGATCAGCCTAGTTTTCAGCATGCATCCGTAACCGTTGTACCTGCAGAGAACATCTTAGACTTTGCTACCCATGAAGTTGTTGATGAAGTTTTTATCAATTTACCAAGTGAAGAGTATGACATTGGGGAGTTCATCTCTCTTTTTGAAACAATGGGAATTGACGTGACAGTCAACCTGAATGCTTTCAATAACTATCTAGGTAGCGATAAAAAGATTCGCGGAATGGCAGGCTTGAATGTCATTACGTTTTCCACAAAATTTTATAAGACAAGCCACGTCATTGCTAAACGTTTCATTGATATCATAGGTTCGATTATCGGACTACTTATTTGTGGATTGGTGAGTATTGTTTTGGTTCCGGTGATTCGAAAAGATGGCGGACCCGCTATTTTTTCTCAAACTCGTATCGGAAAAAATGGTCGACATTTCACTTTTTATAAATTTAGATCTATGTGCGTGGATGCTGAGAAAAAGAAACAAGAGCTCCTTGAACAAAATACCATGCAAGGTGGTATGTTTAAAGTCGATGATGATCCTCGTATAACAAAGATAGGGAGATTTATCCGTAAGACCAGTCTAGATGAACTCCCTCAGTTTTGGAATGTTTTAATGGGAGATATGAGTTTGGTTGGGACACGTCCCCCAACACTTGATGAGTATGAAAAATATACTCCTGAACAGAAACGTCGTCTTAGTTTTAAGCCAGGAATTACTGGTCTATGGCAGGTGAGTGGTCGTAGTAAAATCACGGACTTTGATGATGTTGTCAAGCTGGACGTGGCTTATATTGATGATTGGACCATCTGGAAAGATATTGAAATATTGTTAAAGACCGTCAAAGTGGTATTTATGAGAGAAGGGGCGAAGTGATTTGTGCCCATCAGTCTGTTAGGAGAGAAATGAAACAGTCAGTTTATATTATTGGTTCAAAGGGAATTCCTGCTAAGTATGGAGGATTTGAAACCTTTGTTGAAAAATTAACCGAATATCAAAAAGACAGCAACATACAATACTATGTTGCTTGTATGCGTGAAAATTCAGCTAAATCTGGCATCATGGATGACCAGTTTGAGCATAATGGAGCCATTTGTTTCAACATTGATGTACCCAATATCGGCCCGGCTCGTGCCATTGCTTACGATATTGCAGCGGTCAATAAGGCTATTGAATTGGCTAAGGAAAACAAGGACGAGGCTCCCATTTTTTACATTCTAGCTTGTCGCATCGGGCCTTTTATTTCTGGTCTCAAGAAAAAGATTCGTGCGATCGGTGGACGGTTGCTGGTAAATCCAGATGGTCATGAATGGCTACGAGCAAAATGGAGCCTGCCAGTTCGTAAGTACTGGAAATTCTCAGAGCAACTCATGGTCAAGCATGCTGATTTATTGGTATGTGATAGCAAAAATATCGAAAGATATATCCTAGAGGACTATAAACAGTATCAACCAAAGACCACCTATATTGCCTATGGAACGGATACTGCTCCTTCAAGACTGCAAGCAGAAGATACCAAAGTCCGGAATTGGTATCAGGAAAAAGGAGTCAGTGAAAATGGCTATTATCTAGTGGTGGGGAGATTCGTCCCTGAAAACAACTACGAAGCAATGATTCGTGAATTTATCAAGTCCAAGTCCAAGAAGGATTTTGTCCTCATCACAAATGTGGAGCAAAATAAATTTTACGATCAGTTGTTACAGGACACTGGTTTTGACAAAGATCCTAGGGTTAAATTTGTTGGGACTGTCTATGACCAAGAATTGCTCAAGTACATTCGTGAGCATGCTTTTGCCTATTTCCATGGACATGAGGTTGGGGGAACCAACCCTTCTCTACTGGAAGCCCTAGCCTCCACAAAACTGAATTTGTTGCTAGATGTTGGTTTTAACCGTGAAGTTGGTGAAGATGGGGCTCTCTATTGGAAGAAAGATCAATTAGCAAGTGTCATTGATCAAGCTGAGCAATTGGATGAACAAGCTATAGAAGATCTCAATCAAAAATCAAGTAAACGTATCTCTGAAGCCTTTACTTGGGAAAGAATTGTTACAGATTACGAAAAAGTATTTAAAGGATAGAAATGCAGAAAATTTTATATCTCCACGCTGGTGCTGAAATGTATGGCGCTGATAAGGTTTTGTTGGAGCTTATTAAAGGTTTGAATAAAGACGAATTTGAAGCACACGTTATCTTACCCAATGATGGTGTCCTAGCCGGTGCATTGGAGAGTGTTGGTGCTAAAGTTAAAGTTATCGATTATCCAATCTTGCGTCGTAAATATTTTAATCCTAAGGGGATTCTTGAGTATTTTAGCTCATATAATCGTTATTCAAAGAAAATCGCCGAATATGCTAAGGAAAATGGAATTACTCTCCTTCACAACAATACTACTGCAGTACTTGAGGGGATTTATCTCAAACGTAAATTGAAACTTCCTCTAATTTGGCATGTGCATGAAATTATTGTGAAACCAAAAGCAATCTCTGATTTCATCAACTTTTTGATGGGACGTTATGCTGATACGATTGTGACGGTATCACATGCTGTAGCCAACCACGTCAAGCAGTCTCACTTTGTAAAAGATGACCAAGTTCAAGTCATCTATAATGGTGTTGACAATGCCGTATATCATGAAATGGATGCCAAGGCCGTCCGTGATCAGTTTGGTATCGCACAAGACGCACTTGTCATCGGTATGATTGGTCGAGTTAATGCCTGGAAAGGTCAAGGCGACTTCTTAGAAGCTGTGATTCCAATCTTGAAGGCTAATCCAAAAGCAGTTGCCTTTTTGGCAGGTAGTGCATTTGAGGGTGAAGAGTGGCGTGTTGATGAGTTGGAAAAAACTATCTTAGCCTCACCAGTTGCTAGACAAATCAAGCGCATCAACTATTATAGTAAGACGACAGAGCTCTATAATATGTTTGATATCTTTGTCTTACCAAGTACCAATCCAGATCCTCTACCAACAGTAGTCCTCGAAGCCATGGCTTGTGGCAAACCTGTAGTGGGTTACCGTCATGGCGGTGTCTGTGAAATGGTGAAGGAAGGCGAAAATGGCCTCCTAGCCACACCAAATCAGCCTGCAGAATTATCGAAGGCCATTCAAGAATTAGTTGAGAAGACTGAGAAGAGAGAGCAATTTGGCAAGGCATCGGTCAAACGTCAAAAAGAACTTTTCTCATTACAAAGTTATATTCGTAATTTCTCAGAGTTGTATAAGAACTAATAATGGTTATTAATAAGAAACTTGTCAACTATTATGGTATTTGGAATAATATCAACTGGAGGATGACGATATATAGAACAATGAGAGAAGATAATGAAGAATTTGATTATACTAGATAGTGAACTACAAAGAAAAAATGAAGAATATTACACTTCACTAAATGGAGGAAGTGAGGTTGTTTTTACCAATTATGAAACAGAGTTGATTAGAAAAGTACGCAACTTCAAGTACGTTGGTAGTGCTTTATATCATCTATTGATGTGGAAAAAATCTTATGATTATGCTAGACAATTTGTAAAAAAAGATGTTCAAAAGATTATTTGTCTAAACCCACTAGTTGGAATTTTCTTAGGTGTTTTCAACAAGAGTGGAAAAAATATCACATTATCAGGTTTTCTTTTCGAAGAAAAGAAGAATAAGGTATATTATAATCTTCGAAAAGCATTGGTAAATAAATGTTTGAAAAATGTGAAGAACGTCATTGTTTATAGCTCTAAAGAAGTAGAATACTATTCTCAGATTTTCCCAAAATTTCAAGAAAAATTTTCTTTTGTACACTACGGGCTGGATTATGAAGATAATCATTCTTATGAAGGAAGTCTACCTGAGAAATTCTTGTTTTCAGGAGGAGGCAGTAATCGTGATTACAATACGATTGTTAGAGCTGTTGAAAAAATTCAGAATAGACTACCTTTTGTTATTGCGACCCAACCGTGGAGAGTACCAAAACACGATAAAAAAATTACAGTCTTAGATGATGTGGTTGTCGAAACGTTTGGTGATGTTTTAGGTAAATCGGAGGCGCTGGTTTTGTCTTTAAAAGATGTTGATTTATCTGCTGGTCATATGGTCATGTTACAAGCAATGTCGTTAGGAGTTCCAATTATTGTAAATGATATTCCATCTGTTCGGGACTATGTTGATGAATCTAGTGTTCTCTTCTATAAATCAGAGGACTATAATCAACTTGCTTCCATCTTGGATCAATTTGATGTTAATGATTTAGAAACTATTAGACGAGCGGATAAAGCTAAAACATTGTATTTTAATGAATATACTTCAAAAAAACTTATGGATAGGTTGATAAAACTCTAGTTATTGAGAAATGCCTAAGGTAGTTGATTTTATTGTGACGTGGGTAGATGTTAATAATGAAATTTATTTGAATAGTTCGACTAAAATCAATTACAACTTACATGTTTTCTTGACATTGATATTCGTCAATTTTCGTTTAGAAGATTTGCTGAGATAGAGACGCAACTTTATTATTGGTCTGAAAAGACTATTCATGAAATTGTTGAAATTGAAGATGAAAAGCTAGTTTTCAAACATCTATTATATGCTCATTTTCAAAAAAAGACGATTGAGTTTCCAGAGTTTAAAGGATTTGATTCCTTTTATGTTGTTCCTAATAAACTAGTCATTGCCGATTCTTTTTCATCTAATGACATTAGGGATTATGCTAGAAATGAATTTTAATGAGTATATTAAAATATGAATCTTCTTAGTAAATTAAAAAAAGAAATATAGCAATAATTTTATTCGCCATAAGTTAAGGATTCGAAAATGAAAAAAGATGTATTATTAACAGTAGTTATACCTGTCTATAATGTTGAAAAGTATTTAAAACGTTGTGTAGAAAGCGTTCTTTTCCAAGAATGGAAGAACTATGACATTCTACTTGTTGATGACGGAAGTACTGATAATTCTCCTCAAATTTGTGATGACTATGTTAAAGATTATGACTTTATCTCAGTTATCCATAAAGAAAATGGAGGGCTTTCTGAAGTTCGCAATACCGGTATTGCACACGCTAAGGGTGACTATGTTTATTTCCCTGATTCTGATGACTGGCTGGAACCACAAACTTTTGTAGAATTAGCAGAAATAATAGAATCTCGAGAATTTGACATAATTTCTTTTAACCGTGAGTTTGTGAAGGGAGAAGAAGATGCTATAGTTTCGGATTCATTAGTAACTCAAGCGTTTGAAGGTAAGGATGCTTTTTTCCAAATGCTTAAGCATAGTTATATCACAGGTTTTGCAAACGACAAAATATATAAAAAGTCTCTATTTATTGATAATAATATTTCTTTTCCGAAAGGAAAATATTATGAAGACTTGGGAACCAATTACAAGCTTTTTCTTTCAGCGAAGAAGGTTTATGCGACAAATCAAAAGTATTATCACTATTTAATTGATAATCCTGATTCTATTACACAGTCTTGGAATGAGCAGAAGTTTAATGATATGTTTGGATTTTATAAAGATATTTTCTATTCTGATTTTGTTCGTTCTCAATTGAATCAAGAAGAAATACAAATTTTACAGCTATATTATGTGAATGGCTTGATTCATATCTTGGTAAGTTTGTATAGATCTAAATTGGATAAGAAATTTATAAACATCACTAAGGAAGTGAAACAAGAATTACTAAAAAATAATGTTTCTCTTTTCCAAATGAAAGACCAACCAAATAAGTTAAAATATATACTGTTTAGACTTAAAGTATTAAAACTAGCCTTCAGTATTCAAAACATTTTCTGATATGATTTAGGAGTTTAATTTGAAATACTCTGTTATTATTCCAGTCTATAACGTTGAGAAGTATATAAATCGTTGTGTAAAAAGTATTCTTTCTCAGCGTTATAATGACTTGGAAATTATATTGATAGATAATGGTTCTACAGATCGTAGTGGTAGTATTTGCGATATTTATGCTGATGATTACGCAAATATCTCTGTCTATCATATTGAAAACCAAGGTGTTGCTTCGGCCCGTAATTTTGGCTTATCCAAAGCCAGGGGAGAGTTTATCTACTTTGTAGATAGTGATGACTATCTTGTTGGTAATCTCTTTGCTGAGTTTGAAGATAAGCTTGCGCCTGATTTAGATTTACTTGTATTTAGCTACTATAATTCTTTTGAACAGGAAATGACTGAGAGGAATCGTACAAAAAAAAGTCTTCCTCATAGTGGGCTATATGATAAAAATGATTTTATCAAGATATTTACAGACTTACTTTTATCGGATATGCTTTATACTGTGTGGAATAAGTTTTATCGGAGAGAATTTCTTATTGATAATAATATTTCTTTTGAGAAGTATGAGTTAGGTGAAGATGTGCGCTTCAATCTCAAAGTTTATCGTAATTTGAACGAGGTTTATCTTTCTCAAGATTCCTACTATGTTTATGTCATCGGTAGGAAGGGTTCTGCTATGTCGGGCTATAACCCTAAGCGTCTTCAGTATCAGCTTCAAGAGTTGAAGTTGGTTGATGGCTTATTAAAGGATTGGCATATAGATGGTTCAAATCTTGATAATACTGTAAAGGCAAGAATATTGATGAGCAATATTTACAATATTTCTAAGCAAAAATTACCAGTTATAAAAAAAGTTAAGCTCGTTAAAGAAATTTGTAAAAGTAAAGAAATAGCAGATTTTATTAGGAACGATTCTTCAATATTAAATCCTCTCATAAAAATGTTGTTAAGATGTCGAATGTATATTGTTTTGATTTACCTCAAAAAAATGCAAATGATATTACAACATTAATAAGAATAATTGAAAGGTATGGAAAGTACTTGTGAATAGCAGTCGCTTTATTTCAGAGAAAATCTATTTATTTACACTCTTTGTTTGGGTATTATTTGCATCTCTGGTAACTACAACTTATTTCGTTAGACTAGACGGTTTCTTGGCACTTTATCGTATGTTACTTTATTTTACGTTAGTAATGATTGCGATAAAAGAACTTATTAACCTTCCTAACACAATTAATTATTTCAGATTCCACTTGAAGGAATTATTAGTTCTCTTATTATTTACCATTACAATGTTAATTGTGTCAAAAAATCGTGATGGTCTTCCTGATATAAACGTCTTACTGTTAGTATTTTCAGCTAGGGATATAGAGTTCAAGAAATTATTAGGTACCTTCTCCCTAGCGACATTCTCGGTTCTCATTGTCACTATTTTGGCTAGTAAGATGGGAATTATTTCAAATATGTTGATGAGTGCAGATGCTGGTTATCGCTATAGTCTTGGATTTAGCTATGTTTCCTTTGCTTCTCAACGTATGTTCTTTGCATTATGTAGTTATCTTATATTTAGAGGGAAGAAGATTTCTTACCTTGAATTGTTAGCTTTATTGATGTCTACCATTTATATGTATCAACAGACCTCGACCACAAGCCCTCTTTATCTTAGTCTCTTAATATTGACTTATGCTTTATTCAGTCTTAAGCTATTTAAATTTGATTTCATAAACAGTAATGTTATAACGACAAGTATAGCCAAATATGCTTTCATTCTTGCATTAGCAATTACTCTTTATTTCTGTTTCTATTCAACTGGTGATTTATTTCACCTTGTCGATCAGTTTACTCATAACCGCCTAAGACTTAGTGTTCAAGGTTTCCGAAACTTTGGAATTTCCTTATTGGGGCGCCCTATCTCCTTTACTACTATGGATATCTTCGGTAATTATGCAAGCAATTATAATTTTATCGATAGTTCATTTGTGCAACTACTTGTTATTGATGGTTTAGCAGTTAGTGTATTTATGTTAGCTGCACTAACCCGTGTCATGAACTATTTTGTGGTTAATAGAAAAGACATTATCCTTGCTTGTTTGGGAGTTATGGTTATTCATGGCATGTTTGACCCACAAATGCTCGTCCTTCGTTACTCACCTCTTATCCTATTGATTAGTCGACTCTTTGTGATGAAGACTGATAAAGATTTTTTGTAATTGAAGCAGGAGTATATTATTTAGAAAGACTAAACAGAGTCATATACTTATGAAAGTTTTAAAAAATTACGCCTACAATCTTTCCTACCAGTTGCTAGTCATTGTTTTACCAATTATCACGACACCTTATGTTACTAGGATTTTCAGTTCAAAGGATTTAGGTACCTATGGTTACTTTAATTCGATTGTGACCTATTTTATTCTTTTGGCGACTTTAGGGGTTGCCAATTATGGCACCAAGGAGATTTCAGGACATCGTAAGGATATTCGCAAAAATTTCTGGGGTATTTATACCCTTCAATTGATGGCGACGATTCTGTCCCTTACCTTGTATACACTTTTGTGTTTATTTTTTCCTGGCATGCAAAATATGGTGGCTTATATCTTAGGGCTAAGCTTGATATCAAAAGGAATGGATATTTCTTGGTTATTCCAAGGATTGGAAGATTTTCGTCGTATTACCGCAAGGAATACAACGGTGAAGCTCTTAGGAGTTGTTTCCATTTTCCTATTTGTGAAAACACCTGGTGATTTGTATCTCTATGTTTTCCTTTTGACCTTCTTTGAATTGCTTGGACAGTTGAGTATGTGGTTACCAGCAAGATCTTATATTGGTGAACCTCAATTTGATTTATCTTTCGCTAAGACACATCTCAAGCCTGTTATCTTGCTTTTTCTTCCGCAGGTTGCCATTTCATTATACGTGACTTTGGACCGTACGATGTTGGGTGCCTTGTCATCTACTAATGATGTCGGTATCTATGATCAGGCATTGAAGATTATCAATATCCTTTTAACTCTAGTGACCTCTTTAGGAAGTGTTATGCTTCCTAGGGTATCTGGCCTCCTGTCTAGCGGTGATCATAAGGCTGTTAACAAGATGCATGAATTCTCTTTCTTGATTTATAATCTCGTCATTTTCCCAATTATTGCTGGTCTCTTGGTTGTCAATAAAGACTTTGTTAGTTTTTTCCTAGGAAAAGACTTCCAAGCAGCCAATATTGCCATTGCGATCATGGTATTTAGGATGTTCTTCATCGGTTGGACAAACATTATGGGAATTCAGATTTTGATTCCACACAATAAACATCGTGAATTTATGCTCTCTACGACTATTCCGGCTGTTGTCAGTGTGGGACTTAATCTTTTGTTAATTCCTCCATTTGGCTTTGTCGGAGCCTCTATTGTTTCAGTTTTAACAGAGGCTTTGGTATGGGTTATCCAACTGAATTTTTCAAGGAGATTCATCAAAGATGTGTCTATCCTACCAGCCATGTCTAAAATCATTCTAGCATCAGTTATCATGTATCTTGCACTCCTTGTCTTTAAGACATTTGTTCAATTTAAACCTATGGTAAATGTAGCAGTAGATGGCCTTGTAGGAGCTATTATTTATGTCATTTTAATTTTTGTCTTGCGTGTCGTTGATATGAAGGACTTGAAGCAACAGTTAATGAAAAACTAAGGAGAAGAATATGTACGATTATCTTATCGTTGGTGCTGGTTTGTCTGGTGCCATTTTCGCACATGAAGCCACAAAACGTGGTAAAAAAGTAAAAGTGATTGACAAGCGAGATCACATCGGTGGGAACATCTACTGTGAGGAGGTTGAAGGCATCAATGTTCACAAGTATGGTGCCCACATTTTCCATACGTCCAATAAAAAAGTATGGGACTATGTCAACCAATTCGCTGAGTTTAACAACTATATCAACTCACCGGTGGCTAACTACAAGGGGAGCCTCTACAATCTTCCTTTCAACATGAATACCTTCTATGCTATGTGGGGGACCAAGACTCCACAAGAAGTCAAGGACAAGATTGCGGAGCAAACAGCTGACATGAAGGATGTTGATCCTAAAAACTTGGAAGAACAAGCAATCAAGTTGATTGGTCCGGATATCTATGAAAAGTTGATCAAAGGATATACGGAAAAACAATGGGGACGTTCTACAACAGACCTTCCACCATTTATCATCAAACGACTTCCAGTCCGCTTGACCTTTGATAACAACTACTTTAATGACCGTTACCAAGGTATTCCAATCGGTGGTTACAATGTCATCATTGAAAACATGCTTGGCGATGTAGAAGTAGAGCTTGGAGTTGATTTCTTTGCCAATCGTGAAGAGCTTGAAGCATCAGCGGAAAAAGTAGTCTTTACAGGAATGATTGACCAGTACTTTGACTACAAGCATGGGGAGTTGGAGTACCGCAGCCTGCGTTTTGAACACGAAATCTTGGATGAGGAAAATCATCAAGGTAATGCTGTAGTCAACTACACCGAGCGTAAGATTCCTTATACTCGTATCATTGAGCATAAGCACTTTGAGTATGGAACCCAACCAAAGACTGTCATCACGCGCGAATACCCAGCTGACTGGAAACGTGGGGATGAGCCATACTACCCAATTAATGATGCTAAAAACAATGCTATGTTTGCCAAGTACCAAGAAGAAGCTAAGAAAAATGTCAACGTTATCTTCTGTGGGCGCCTAGCAGACTATAAATACTACGACATGCATGTCGTTATTGAGCGTGCTCTTGAAGTCGTTGAAAAAGAATTTGAATAAAATGACACAAGAGAAAATTGATATAGTGGTACTATGGGTAGATGGGAGCAATCCAGAATTTATCTGTGAAAAGCAAATAGTTGCAGGGCAAATTAATGGTTCGGATCATCATATTGATAGCGACATGAGATACCGTGATTATGGAACATTGAATCATTGGTTCCGTATGATTGAAAAACATGCTTCTTGGGTCAATAAGGTATTTCTAATTACCAATGGTCAGAAACCTGAATGGTTGAACCTGGCTCACCCCAAATTGAGGTTGGTTACGCATAAGGAATTTATCCCTAAAGAATACCTACCGACCTATAATTCAGCAGCTATTGAGCTTAATCTTCATCGTATTGAAGGGTTGTCGGAGAACTATCTCTATTTTAATGATGATATGTACTTAATAAGGGATAGCCAGCCTTCGGATTTTTATAAGAATGGACAACCCAAACTTTTAGCTGTATATGATGCTTTGGTTCCTTGGTCACCTTTTACGAATACTTATCACAATAATGTTGAATTAATCTATCGTCATTTTCCTAATAAGAAGGCTTTGAAAACTTCACCTTGGAAATTCTTTAATTTCCGTTATGGTTCCTTGGTTTTGAAAAACTTTTTACTCTTGCCATGGGGCCCGACGGGATACGTGAACCAGCATTTACCTGTTCCGATGAAAAAGAGTACCTTGGCACATTTATGGGAAATTGAGGGAAAAACATTAGATAAAACGTCACGAAATAAAATTAGAGACTATGGAGTGGATGTTAATCAATACATCTGCCAGCATTGGCAAATTGAAAGTAATCGGTTTTATCCTATGTCAAAGAATTTTGGAGAGTCGATAGACCTAAATCAAGTGGATCGATTAGAGAGTATCTTTAAAGATAAACATAAAAAACTGCTTTGTGTGAATGATGATGTTGACTTTAAAGAGGAGAATATCATTCGTTTTAAGGAAATCTTGAAAGAACGCTATCCTGAAAAATCAGCTTTTGAAAAATGAGAAATAAGAGATGAAATACTATTTAAAAGAAGAATTTTTACACGATAATAATGTAAAAAATGCGGGTAACAAGGCACGTAATGATGTTGAAGAAATTGTAAAGAGGGAGGGCTATCAAGCCTTGGTTCTTTCGGTTGATAATTGGTACGAGATGAGTACACTTAAAGCACAACTTCATAAATCTAAAGCTTTTGGTAAGACTTTGAGCCAACTTAAAAAGGGAGATGAGTTATTTATCCAGTTCCCAATGATTCATCACAGCTTTTTCACAACTCATCATGTAAAAAGAGTTCAAAAAAAGGTGTAAAAGTTAGTTTTATTATCCATGATTTAGAAGCTCTTCGTTATGTCAATGTTGAGGATTTCCCTTTGAAACATAAGATTCGCATTCAAATTCAAGAATCAGGTCTACTTGGTGCAGCTGATGGGATCATCGCCCACAATTCAATCATGAAATCTGTTTTGGTGGATAAAGGAATTGCGGAAAATAAGATTGTTAGCCTAGGCATTTTCGATTATTTGATTCCAAATTTCCAAGAGAAGACAGGTCTAACTAAGAATCTGCCAATCATTGTAGCAGGGAATTTAGCCCAAGAAAAAGCTGGATATCTTTACTCTCTTCCTGAAGAACCTGCTTATAACCTTTATGGTGTTGGTTTCGACGAGAGCAGATCTCTTGCGAATGAGACTTACTTTGGGTCTTTCTTACCTGATGAGCTTCCTGCAGCACTTGAGGGTGGTTTTGGGCTTGTCTGGGATGGTGATAGCGCTGAAACCTGTAGTGGCGTCTTTGGTGAATACCTTCGCTATAACAACTCTCATAAGGCGTCGCTTTATTTGGCTTCGGGATTTCCTGTCGTAGTCTGGAAAGAGTCGGCTCTCGCACATTTTGTTCTGGATAAACAATGTGGTCTAGCAGTTGATTCTCTACACGACCTCCAAAAAGTACTAGATGATTTGACACTTCAAGATTATAAGGAACTTTCAGAACAGGCTAGGAAAGTTGGAGCTGCTCTTCGAGACGGAGCCTATTTAAAAGCTGCCTTATCCAAATTGAAGTAAATTCCTTAGGGAATTTGGGACAAAATGAAATATAATATAAGATAGGTAATTAGCCAGAAAGGAAGCCTATTATGAAAGGTATTATTCTTGCGGGTGGTTCAGGTACCCGATTGTACCCACTTACTCGAGCTGCGTCAAAACAGCTGATGCCAGTTTATGATAAACCCATGATTTACTATCCTTTGTCAACCTTGATGTTGGCTGGGATTAAGGACATTTTGATCATCTCAACACCACAGGATTTACCCCGCTTTAAGGACTTGCTCTTGGATGGTTCCGAATTTGGGATTAAACTTTCTTATGCGGAACAGCCAAGTCCAGATGGACTTGCTCAGGCTTTTCTTATCGGTGAAGAATTTATCGATGACGATAGTGTTGCCTTGATTTTGGGCGACAATATCTATCATGGACCTGGTTTGAGCAGAATGCTTCAAAAGGCAGCCAAGAAAGAGAAGGGTGCGACTGTTTTTGGCTACCAAGTGAAGGATCCAGAGCGTTTTGGTGTGGTCGAGTTTGATACAGACATGAATGCTATTTCCATAGAAGAAAAACCGGAGCATCCTCGCTCTAACTATGCAGTAACAGGTCTTTATTTCTATGATAATGATGTTGTGGATATTGCCAAACAGATTAAACCAAGCGCACGTGGTGAGTTGGAAATCACAGATGTTAACAATGCTTATTTGAAGCGTGGGGATTTGTCAGTTGAAGTTATGGGACGTGGTTTTGCCTGGTTGGATACAGGGACGCATGAGAGTCTGTTAGAGGCTTCCCAATATATCGAAACAGTTCAACGGATGCAAAATGTTCAGGTTGCCAACCTGGAAGAAATTGCCTACCGAATGGGTTATATCAGCCGCGAAGATGTGCTGAAGTTGGCGCAACCTCTCAAGAAGAATGAATACGGGCAATACTTGCTCCGTTTGATTGGAGAAATTTAGATGACAGATAATTTTTTTGGAAAAACACTTGTAGTGCGTAAGATTGATGCCATTCCAGGTTTGTTAGAGTTTGACATTCCAGTTCATGGAGACAATCGTGGCTGGTTTAAGGAAAATTTCCAGAAGGAAAAGATGGTGCCACTTGGCTTTCCTGAAAGCTTCTTTGCTGAAGGGAAACTGCAAAATAATGTCAGCTTTTCTCGTAAAAATGTTCTTCGAGGCCTCCATGCCGAACCTTGGGACAAGTATATTTCAGTAGCAGACAATGGGAAAGTTTTGGGTTCTTGGGTTGACCTACGTGAAGGTGAGACTTTTGGAAATGTTTATCAGACCGAGATTGATGCAAGTAAGGGAATCTTTGTCCCTCGTGGCGTAGCCAATGGTTTCCAAGTACTCTCGGATACAGTTTCTTATAGCTATCTGGTCAATGACTACTGGGCACTTGAACTCAAGCCTAAATATGCCTTTGTCAACTATGCAGATCCAGCTTTGGGCATCCAGTGGGAAAACCTAGAAGCAGCAGAAGTCTCAGAAGCTGATAAACATCATCCCCTACTTAAGGATGTCAAACCACTAAGAAAAGAAGATTTGTAAAAAAGTTAAGGAATAAAAATGACTGAATACAAGAATATTATCGTGACAGGTGGGGCTGGTTTTATCGGTTCTAACTTTGTTCATTATGTTTACAAGAACTTTCCAGACGTCCATGTGACAGTGCTGGACAAGCTGACTTATGCGGGTAATCGTGCCAATATTAAAGAAATTTTAGGTGATCGTGTTGAGTTGGTTGTTGGAGATATTGCTGATGCAGCCTTGGTAGACAAGTTAGCGGCTGAAGCGGATGCTATCGTTCATTACGCTGCAGAAAGTCATAATGACAACTCGCTCAATGACCCGAGCCCCTTTATCTACACTAACTTCATCGGGACCTACACTCTATTGGAAGCAGCTCGTAAATATAACCTTCGTTTCCACCATGTGTCGACTGACGAAGTCTATGGGGATCTGCCTCTGCGTGAAGATTTGCCAGGTCATGGAGAAGGCCCAGGTGAGAAGTTCACAGCTGAAACCAAGTACAATCCCAGCTCGCCTTACTCATCAACAAAGGCAGCTTCAGACTTGATTGTCAAAGCTTGGGTGCGCTCATTTGGTGTCAAAGCGACTATTTCTAACTGTTCAAACAACTATGGCCCTTACCAGCATATCGAGAAGTTCATTCCGCGCCAAATCACCAATATCCTGAGCGGTATCAAGCCAAAACTCTATGGTGAGGGTAAGAATGTCCGTGACTGGATTCACACCAATGACCATTCATCAGGTGTTTGGACGATTTTGACCAAAGGTCAAATCGGTGAAACCTACTTGATTGGTGCGGATGGCGAGAAGAACAACAAGGAAGTGCTGGAACTCATCCTCAAGGAGATGGGGCAACCAGCTGATGCTTATGATCATGTGACGGACCGAGCTGGTCACGACCTTCGCTATGCCATTGACGCTAGCAAGCTTCGTGATGAACTAGGATGGAAACCCGAGTTTACCAACTTTGAAGCAGGCCTCAAAGAGACCATCAAATGGTATACAGATAACCAAGACTGGTGGAAATCTGAAAAAGAAGCGGTAGAGGCTAACTATGCTAAAACGCAACAAGTAATTAACTAAATGCATACTAAAAAGCAAGAGAACTCAAAGTCTCTTGCTTTTTATGTATGTAGTAAGCTTTTATTTTCTTACTTCTTGTTTATAAAACTCTTTAAGGGCATCTTGCCATGTTGGAATGACGAAACCTGTCGCCTTCGCTTTGGCTAAACTCATGGTTGAGTTGAGGGGACGTTTAGCCTTAGCAGGGAACTTGCTGGAGTCTACTGGTACTACTTCAACATCACTGTCCTTAAGAATCTCGACAGCAAAGTCATACCAAGTGGTGTCTTCAGTTGAGTCATTTGATAAGTGGTAGTAGCCAAATTCTTTTTGATTTTCAGTCAAGTAGGTCATGAACTCAGCCAAGGTACGTGTCCAGGTTGGGCGACCGTGTTGGTCGTTAACTACAGTGAGAGTTTTATGGGTTTTGGCAAGATTTTGCATGGTAAAGACAAAGTTTTTGCCATAATTTCCAAAGACCCAAGCAGTACGGATGATGTAATGCTGTGACGTAAGATTTTCAACGAATTCTTCACCCATTCGCTTGGTTCGTCCGTACTCTGTCTGCGGATCAGGTAGGTCATCGACTTCCCATTCTTGTCCGACGGTTTTTTTCCCATCAAAGACATAGTCTGTCGAGATATAGACCAGAGTAGCTCCGTATCTCTCAGAGGCCTTGGCTACATTTTCAGTTCCAGTTACGTTTATGGCAAAATCCAGTTCTTTCCCCTCGTCTTCAGCCGCATCCACAGCAGTGTAGGCTGCACAATGATAGACCAGAGTTGGTTTGACCTCAGCAAATACCTTATCAACCATTTCAGCATTAGTGATATCCATTTCGGCCACATCCACTGCAACATAGTCCACATTTCGTTCATCTAGTAAATAACGTAGTTCGGTACCTAGCTGACCATTTGCACCTGTAATTAATATCATTGTCTCCTCCTCAGATTTTCTTATATCTAATCATAGCAAAAAAATGATAAAAAATCTGATTTTTACCTTTGGTTGGACCGTTTGTATTTTGGAAATCGTAAGTTATACAAATTGGAATTTAATACTAAGGATATCTATCAAAAAAATATTTTTCAGAAAATGCTAAAATCATTCAAAAATTCTGAAGTAAGTGGTAAGAGTTTTTAGAAAATCAAATAATTCAATATTTTCAGGAGAACAGAGAAATCTGTTCTCTTTTTTGTTCGCTTAAAATTCTATTTGAGAGGAGTTCAACGATGGTAGGATTAGAGATTGTAATGAATTTAGACACGTTAGAAATCTTTGACGTTATCGATCATGATAAGAATGGAAACAGCGAACAAGCGCCTACAACCATCCAATTAAGCTTATTTGACTCAATGACGTGAATTTGACAGAAGGAGATAAATTAGGATGGACAGAGAAGCGCTATACAATGAGTTAATTCAAAGCGAACCACTAGGTTTCATTGATCCATTTTCTGACCTTGGCGAATTCGATCCTCTTCAGATGAAATTTAAACAACCCGTAAAGGACTTGGTGAATCGATATTCAGGACAACCTTATAGCTTAGCCTGGCAACATAAAATTATGGAAATGCGGAAGTTGTTTATTGCCTATCAGATAGCATTAAATGAAGAAGATAAGCAGATTAACTTTCAGCGAAGAACAAGAAGCGAAGAGTCCAAAGAACATGCTACAACTATTATAACAACCTACTTGAAATTGGGGTTTAGTTTTAAAGAAATTGAGAAACGTGTTTCCTTATCTTACAAACAACTTCGTCGAGGATGGAAAAGAAGTGATCACATAATGACACATCCTCCTGAATTTTATAGTAAACAGGACTTATCTGAAGGTTATTGTTTACCGAGTAAAAAGTTACCTAATAGCATGAGAATAAACGAGGGATAGAAAATGGAAACTGGAATTTGTAGACGATGTGCTTGCAACTGGGTTACACCTTGCATCGATGAAAAGTATGGTCCTTGCTGGTGGGTAGATAAAAACAAAACGCTGTGTAGTCACTGTTTTTATGGTTTTAATGATGAATCTTGTCAGACAAAAGTTTATTACAGACCAGGGCATGATTGGCTTGAGAGAGATTGGGAATTTGCTTGGGAAATACTGACAAATTCAAAAAGTCATTGGGTATATGATATGGAACATGATGTGTTGTGTGTTGTTGGTTTAGGAGATCATATTGGAGCCGTTAGATTTATTGTAAGGAACTTTTATGGACTTAATCGCATTTATCGTGAAGATATTCCTAAATGGCAGGAAATTATTGGGAATAATATGATTTTTTATAATGCAAAGGTCAATGATTCAAAACATTACGCTAGTTGTTTGCCTAGAAAGTATAAAAATGAGGATTGAAATGAACAGTAAAATTATTGACAAGATACAGAATCTTTTAGAGTTAGCTTATGATGCACCAAACGATGAAGAGGGACAGACTGCCCTTCTGATGGCTCAAAGACTTATGGTGAAGCATAATCTTTCTATGAATGATTTAACGAATAGTACAACTCATAAAGATATTGGTGAAACAATAGGAACATGGGAATATAGACTTCCATGGTGGCAAGAAAAGTTGGCTGCTATTTTAGGTGAAAATTTTAGATGTAAAACGATAAGAAGACGACTTCCTGAAGATGGCATCACACAGATAATTTTCTTTGGATATCAATCTGATGCTGAATTTTGTAGTAAGGTTTACGAAGGTGCGCTCTTATACCTTAAATATCGGCTGAAACGACTTTTCCCTACAGTCTCAAGAGCAAGATGGAAAGACTATAAGAAATCGTACTTACTCGGTTTCTTAAACGGAGTAGATCAACGTTTTCAGGAACAGATTCAATCATCAGAAGAATTTGGTTTGATGGTAAAAATCCCAGCAGAAGTTTTGGAAGAACAACGACTTCGTATGGGAAAATTAGAGAGTAGAAGCCTAAAAATCGAAATTGAAGTTGATTATGAGGCGTATATTGCTGGTTTTGAACACGCAAAAGAGACCAGGTTGTTATCAGAAGAATTGTTGAATAAATGAGGATGAACATAGGAGGAAATAAAATGACAAAAACTGTTACATATCCACGCTTTGTGGACGTTGACCGAAATGGTGTTTTTCAAAAGGTGTTTGTAACATCTAATGGAAACGAGGAGTGGTGTTCTCCTACTGGACGTGAGTTACAAGAAGGTCCGGATGTTATGGACCACTGGCTCGAATACGAGGACAGTGAGGGTGAACTTCACTACGGTAGATAGTTTCTACCACCATTTTATTTGTTAGTTTATTTATTTATTTTAGGAAGCCCAATACGGGTAGGAGGAAATTTTATGATTTTGTTGTATATTGTATTGTTTGTTGTAGGAGTGTACATTTCGTTCAGTGGAGTATTTATCATAGCTAAAAATACAGACATCACACTTAGCTGGAGTGGTAAGAAAGATTTCTTTCCAAATCTAACTACTTGGGAATGGATGGTGAGTATCTTTTTAATTATTGTAGGAGGGGGAATGATATACCTATCGTCTGCTGATTTGTTACCGTATCTTATAAATTCATTTGAGCTAAAATAGGAGGTATAGTATGACAGTATTGTATTATTATTTTTTCATAGCAAAGGATAGATTGAAATCCATAAGGGAAAACATTCTTTATTCTAAGAGTTTGCGGAAAGTGCTGGGTAATATAGTTCTTTGCTTTATTTCGCTTATCGCTATTCCTATATCTTATTCTCGGTTTCTAATATATCTCGCCAACTGGATTTCAATGTCGTTAATAAGTTCTGGATTAATTGAGAATAAAGCAATATTGCTTATATTAGGGTGCGTTTCACTTATTACTATTATTGAAATGGCAGGTATGCTTATTATTTCATTGTTGGGAATTCTGGCTTTATCTTTTTGGATACTAGTAAAGTAATATTATGAATTTTTTTGGTAAAGAATTACAGAATAAGAAAGAAAAAAGGGTTGCAAATTTACCAGACAGTAAAAAAGAATCCGTAAATTTTTTAAAGTATAGTTTAATGATCTTGTTAGCAATGATACTGGTCGTTGCTCTTCTATATATTTTCAATGCTGAACTACTTTTGAAATTATTAAATCTCATAATTGATTTTTGTCAAAAATTTATTGATTTATTTTCTTTTTAGATTATTGCTATCTCCACTATCATTGTTTAAATAATGAGAAATTAAATATGAAAAAGATTGATTTACTAAAATGCTTATCCATCATTACAAAAGACGGATTAAGAACACAAAAATTTAAGAATAGCCATCTACAGCTTATCTCTTCAGCTGAAGAAGGAAGACGAGGCTCTGTATTTGCTTATCGTTCAAAAGCGAATATGGTGAAGGCACGTGGTGTTGTTTTAACCTCTGTCGAATCATTGCTTGAGAACCAGGATCAGTTTACACACTGGACTCCTAACGTATATTGCTATGGAAGCTATAGCGATGCTGGTCGACGGATTACACGTGGCCACTCTGAAGATAATCTTAGACAGATTAACACATTCTACATTGACTTTGATATTACCTCTGCAGCTGAAGAAATGACGACAGGAGATATTTTAACTGCTTCCCTGGAGCTAGGTTTTATGCCGACATTGATTCTAAAATCTGATAAAGGATTTCAAGCCTATTTTGTCCTCTCAGAATCAGCCTATGTTACAGCTCATTCCCAATTTCGAGTGGTGAAGGTGGCCAAAGCAATCTCTCAAAATTTGAGAAATTACTTTGCTCAAACTTTACCAGTAGACTTGACTTGTAACCATTTTGGGATTGCTCGGATTCCTCGAACTGATAACGTTGAGTTCTTTGATGCTGACTATACCTATTCGTTCCAGGAGTGGTTAGATTGGTCAATGAAGCAATCAGACCTTCCCTTCCCAAGTAAAAAGCCAAATTTGACGGTTATTTCAGGTTCTGAAGGAGTAAAACAGATTGATGAACCCTGGTATCAATTGTTGATGAGAGAGGGAAATATCAAGGGTGGAAAAGCCTTGATGGGAAGAAACAACGTTCTTTTCACACGCTGGCTTTAGCTAACTTCTCTTCAGGAATCAATCAAGGAGAGTGTGAGGAAGTTCTTTCTAACTTTAATGCAAATTTAGACGAACCACTTTCTTCAGCTGAATATCATAAGATTATTACAAGCGCCTATTCAGGAAAATATGAAGCTGCTAGTCGTGACTATGTAATGGCTTTATGTAAAGCATGGGTCAATCAGGAACTCAAGGCTTCAGATCTCTTTGTGAAGCAGCGTTGGTACAAGTTTAAGAAGAAACGTGCTGACAGAAAGAATAGTCATCTTCATGAATGGAAAACAGACGTAATGGCCTATTTAGAAGGTTTCTATCAATCTGAGGATCCATTTATCCAGACGACGAAAAAAGAGATACGAGAGAAGTTGAACATCCCTGAACGCTCATTGGATAAAGTATTGAAAGTTCTCAAAGCCGAACAAAAGATCTTCTTCACAGTCAAACACGGCCGTGGAGGAGGCATCAGATTAGCCTCTATTAAAGCAATCTTGCTTTCCCTTATCCAGGTGAAGAAAGAGCGTCAGGAGGCTTATATGGCCAATATTGCTGCTTTCTTTGAAGAAAGCTTTGAGTTCACTCAGAGAGTGATAGAAAGGGTTAAAGATGCCTTTAAACAAACACAACAACTATCTCTATTTGAGCTTGATATTGGATAATTTTAAAAACCCGTCAACTGCCTTACATTTATATCTACGATTATTACAAGGATATACATGTATATAAAATAACCTATGGAGGAATGATATGATTTTGATTTTAGTTGGATTCTTTAGCTTTATATTTGTAGGAGGATTTTTCTTAGTTCTCTCACTTATAGGGATTCGTCAACAAGTTCGTTTTGAAAACGGATATGATTCTGAATTAGAGACAGATCGATTGGCAATGATTGGCCAAAATAGAAAGTGAGAAGAAGAATGAAGTACGTAATTTTCAGTTTTGAATTAGGTGACTATATTTGTAATGGGGAGAATAAAGTTTTAGTTTTTGATACTTTGGGACTAGCTTTTCAGTATCTTCAAAAACATTACCGTAAACCACTTCCTGAACAAAGAAAAAAGAGATTGATCCACTATCCTGATGTGTATCAAGCTCCGTTTAGACTTCTAAAAGTTTGTTAGGAAGGGGAAAGGTCGATGTCAGAGTTATTCAAAATTATTCGAGGCTATTACCTAACAGGGGTTGGTCAGGAACCATTGGCTTATTATTTTAAACTTTCATCGGATAACTTAAAATTTGAGTCTGTTTCTGCAGGTGATGTCGCTTTAACTTTTTATCAAAACGAGGAGAGTATTTCTAGCATTCCAGCGATTATTAGAGTAGATAGTGTTATCTCGAATGATAAAATGATTTCAGATTACCTGCAGGAGGAGTTGAGAGATCATTATCCAATGTTGCCAATTGTCCGTGTATTGGATTCCGAGGAATTTGATCCTTTGCTTTTTCAAGAAGTGATGACAACGTTCACTAACTTGAAATCAGAAATAAAAGAATTGGCCAAGATTGATTATGTTCAAGGTTCCATATTTGATTTTATGGATGAGGAGGAAATAGGATGAGAGAGCTTTTTCGACACATTAAGTTAGCTGTAGGGGCTATTCTTGTCATTTTAGTTGTGAGTCTCGCAGTTCTAGGGGGGTATAGGGTGTATAAAGATCATTTTATCTTAGATTATGATCCTCACCTTACTCAGAAGGAATACCAGAATACTGTACTTGATCAAAATGTAAACCTAGTATTTTATAAAAAAGATTGTCCTTACTGTCAGGTTGGAAAAAGTGTAGTTGTAGATGCAGCCAATAAAGGTTCTTATCCTACATTTTACATTGATACTCAGACAGAAGAAGGTCAAAAGTTGGTAGAAAAATACCAGGTTGAAAAAGCTGCTACTATCATCAAGATTCGTAAGGGGAAAATAAAGAAATATCTATATGCTTCAAGAGATTCAGAGGAAAAGATTGTAGCAGATGAGAAAAGTATTCAGGAGGCCATAAATGACTAAAAGGGTAAAGCTAAGTAAATGGGCTGAGACAGCTTTTCAAAATGATTGGGAACTATGGCGTACTAGGACAAATGAAGGAATGGTTGTTTTAGGAAAATTATCAGATGGAACGTTTACCCTACATCGTTTTAATGATGAGGGAGGAAGACTAACACATATTTCGCAAGATGAGGCCCTTTGGCTAACATTGGATTTGGCACCTGAAAAGTTAGGTTGTATTTAAGGAGGCAGTATGTATCAAATTTTAAATGCTATTGCGCATGGCGTGGTTGGAACTATCTTGATTGCGATCTGGTTTGTACCGCTCTTCAGGATAACTATATGTGATAACTTTGGAAATGAAATCAAAACGAAAAGGCTGCCATTGGCGTTCTTAATGCTACTAAAAAGTGTTTGGCCGAAAAGTAAGGTTTCATTTATTTGGAAAGGATATAAGAGGCATGAGAAGGACTAAATCATCTAGTTTGAAGCAGAAAAGAGCTAACAAACATTTGAGAGGTATAAAAAAATATACATTATCGAATGAACAATTGAATGAGCAATCGAATGAACAAAAAAGTTTTGATTATGTATCAACTTCTGATATGTTGTTTGCAACAAATGTGAGGTATCGAATTTTTATAATTTTAGGAGGCATATCTGTTTTTATTTTGCTAGCTTTAGTGCCAATCAATCTCTTTTTGGGCTTTATTGCATATGTAATAGTAAATTTAGTTAATATGAATTCAAATTTTTTTCAATTAGTTGGAGTGAAAGACGTTTCTTTTATGACAGTCTTTGAATCGTTTTATTTGGGAAATGTCGAGTTTATGAGAGTTGTATTTGTAACTATTTGTGTAGCTACTATAGTTTTTTCTTTATCTTTATATGTAATGTGGGTTACTGAAAAAAAGACAGATATAACCTCTTTAAAAAATCAGTATTATGGAAAAATCAGGAAGGAGAAATAAAATGTCTACTTTAATTGAAATATCCAAACGCTGGATTGAAAAGATAAAATCTAGCCCAATTCTGAAGCCATTTATTAAGATTAAAGTTTGGTTTCAAGAGAATATTATTAAGAGAAAACTAGTTATTTTCTCAATGTTGTTTGTGACCTGGTTAAGTCTTTTGATGGGAGCAATTTTCTCACCACAAAGACAAACCTATACTTCAGAACAACTCAAAACAAAGCAAGTTTTTGCGAATGGTAGTGGTGAGATGAAGCTGGTCAGCCAGGAATATTCACCAGATACTGGAATTATCGTTTTACAATTTGAGACGAAAGATGCTACGACTTCGATAGATCGGGGCATCGATGCCAAACGATTGAAATGGAAACTCTATGCGCAGCATAAAGACTCAAAAATAGAGATGGATGTTGTGCCAATCATTGATAATAAAGTATCAGTTATTATTAAAGGAGTTCCGAAAAATTTTGGTGCATTTGCGATCGATGTGACAAATCAGACAGTATCTTCTAGTTCAATTGATGTGAATATTTCATCACCATCCAGCGATTCTAAAAAGGTTTCTCAGAAGAAATCTGGAGAAGATGACACTGTACAATTCTTTGTAACCCCTCAAAATCCTCAGCTTGAAATCAAAGCTATTGAGGTTGTCTCCAGAGAAGAATTTACTCTACAAGAAATCGAAAAAGAAATCAATTTCCAAAATGATCAGTCTCAAAAATTGACAACATCAATTGCTCAATTGAAGGAATCAATTGAAGATGATAATTCACGAAAAGCGAGTCTTCAAGCAGAAGCAAAATATCTAACAGGTGATGATCTTGAAGCCAATCAAAAGAATATTGCTACGCTGGATACAAACATCGAAACAAAGAACAGAACCATTGAAACAGCTTATAAAAACATTGAAAAGTTGAAGGCTAAATTGGAGTCTTTGGACAAGAAAAAACAAGCAGTCAAAGATGGAACATTTGAATTTTCAACCCCTATTGAAACTGTAGAAATGAATTAAAGTGAGGTAAAATAAAATGAAAAATTTAATTAAAATGGTAAAAGAAACTGATAAATTGGGATATAAATTATCTGCAATTTGTGGAGTGAATTGGCTTATTAGACAAGCCTTTAAATGGCAATCTTTAGTATTTGAAATGATAGCGTGTGCCGTTCTGATTAAAAAAATTTCAGCAGTACTTGAAATTAGTCCAAATTATTTAGGATTTTTGATGTTTATTTTTATCTTAGTCGTTCCTTTTTCAAAATTGCGTTTTGGTGTTGAGAGATTTATTTTTTCATTTTTTGAAAGTGTTGTGTTAGGCTTGATTTTTTCAATCGCAGTGGATTTTCCATTTCAAGAAAATGAATCATTGTTCTGGCTTTTAGCCACAATCTTTAGTATTGGTATTTATTATTTCATGAAGTGGTTTCAAGCAAAACTTTTTCAGCGTTATTTATTCAAAAATATCTTAAATAAGGACTATCTTGGAATCCGAAAATTAAAAGATAAGTTACCTCCTAAAATCAATCTTTTTACGGATGCTGATGAAGGTGATGCAAACCAACGAATGATTACGATTAATCAGCGAGCAGTGAAAAAGGATTATCAAGATATTGTAGAATTAAGTTTTTTGAATAGAGAAAAACAGACAGGTATTTCCTATTATAGAAAAGCATGGAATGGTTCTGAAGCTCCTCTTGAAAGAGAATTTGTAGACATTGAAGAATTGTATCATCCAGTATTCAGTGTCTTCCCGTTTGGGAAAAAACATGATTTTTGTTTCGAGATGATTAAATTTGATGTAAGTAAAAAGAGTGCATTTTCTATGAAAGTCGAGTTTGTGTTTACCAACAAATAGTAGTCAAAAATCTCCTTAATTTTTGAATTAAGGGGATTTATTTTTTATAATTGTCCCTTTAAAAAATAATTTTATATTTTAGATTACAATAGGCTTAATTAAATAAAAAGGAGAAGTAATCATGGCTAAAAATGATTTAACAAAAATTGATAATCAACTGGAAGAGGCGAGGAAAAAAGTTGCTCTTTTGGAAGAGGAACGTAAAGAAGTAGAAGAGAATCTTCAAAAACAAATTGGTAAAATTTATGTACAAATTCAATTGAAGAAAAATAAAAATCAGTCGTATGAATCAATTATTGAAGAGTTAAAAATGGAATTGAACCTCATCAAAGAAGATGAAAAAGAACAACGTTTAGCAGCGAAGAAAAATCGTGAAGAAGGAGACTTTCCAGCTGAAAATCAGTCTTAATTTTTGAGTTTTGAACTTCCAAATGAAGTCAAAAACGGTGTAAGTAAAAGTATGTAAAGAAGAAAAACCGTGTAAGTATAACACCTATAAAGTATGTAAAGGTAAGTATCGCATGTGTGTGTAAGTAGGCGAAGCCGAGAAAATTACCGGTACTGGAAACGTTGATACTATCAACATATCACGGCACGTGATATCAGTTTCCCTTATGCTCTTTTCTACCACAACACACCTAAAATGGACCTTAGTCCCTCTGTGTGTGTTAGTGTGTTGAAAAACCGCAAAAATAGAACCGTATCGGTTCGTGATGTTGCGAGGTTGAAGTTTTCTTTTTTGCTTCTTTTTGCTTTTGCTTCGACAAAAGAAAAAAGAAGGGCGCTATTTTTTAGAAAGGAAAATTTAAAATAATGGCAAATATAAAACAAAATCGAATTGAGATTAGAGGCCTTACTGATGATGAAATTAATTATCTAAAATCTCTTGCGAAAAAAAATAAAGCCAACTCATTTAACGATTTTTTGCTTTTAATCTGTCGTGAAAAAATTGAGTATGGAAAATTTAATCGTGCTCAAGACTTGTATGTTGCTCATTTGGAAAATATGAAATTAGCTTCTGACCATGTTTTGAACCAAATGAAAAAACAGAAAAAAATATTATCTGAATTTGAAGAAAAAATGGATCGTTATGGTGATCATATTTCACGTTGGTTAGAGTATGAAGGAGAGGTGGAAAGTGATGACTAAAAATTTTTTAATTCGAAATGTTCCCGACGATATGTTTGAACAACTTCAGGCTATTTCAAAAAAATATAACTATCCGAGTTTCAATGAGTTTATGTTATCGCAAGTTCAAAATATCGTAATGAATGACGGATTGAATTTGTACAATAACCAATTTGCGGAAACATTATCTGTCATCAAAGAACAACAAAGTAAGATTTTAGAATTGATGTTGAAGAATGAAATTTCTCTTTCAGCTTTAAATGTTAAACAAGATATTGTAAATGAACTAACTACAAATTGGTTACATTTTATGGATGATGTATCTGCGCTTGAAGCTGAACGACGGTCAGGTGGTGTTTAAAAATGAAGAAGAATAAATCTCTGTTCATCATTCTTATTTTTCTTGCAATCTTTATCGTACAACCTAACAATTTTAATGCTATCAAATCTGGCTTGACACAAAATGATATTCCGACTCAATTGAACATAGCCGATTCAGCTGAAGAAAAAAATTCCGACTCAAATTTGAATCCTACTCTGAAAAATGATGATTTGAAATCGAAGGAGTATGATGAAAAAAATCAGGTGATTGTTGTCAATGAAAAATCACAATTTACAAAAAGCGAATTGAGTTTAGAAAATGGCAGCTGGGAAAAATATTCTGATCTAGATTTTTTAAATCGTGTAGGAATTGCTGAAGCGATGTTGGGAAAAGATTTGATGCCAACTGAAGATAGAGAATCTATTTCGTCTATCACACCAACAGGATGGAAAAATAAAAAAATAATTTTCAACGGGAAAGAAGATTATTTATATAATCGTTCTCACTTAATCGGTTTTCAATTAAGTGGAGAGAATGCGAATGCTAAAAATTTATTTACAGGTACACGTGCTTTAAATGCAAATTTTGAAGATGAACAATCATCAATGGTCTACTATGAAAATAAAATTGCTAACTACATAAAAAATACGAACCACCATGTCCGCTATCGAGTAACTCCTATATTTAGAAATGTGGAATTAGTTGCTAGAGGAGTTCGTATGGAAGCGCAGAGTATTGAAGATGATGAGATCTCATTTGATGTATATATCTTTAATATTCAACCAGGATACAAAATCAATTATTTGACAGGATCATCTCAGAAAAATTGAGGAGGGAAAAATGAATCCAAGACTTAGCTTATATTTTAGCGAAGAAACACATGAAAAATTTAAGGAAATAAAATCCTACTTGAAAGAATCGTCTGCTTTGCAGAAACAATATCGAAATAATTCAGCAACGCTTGTCACTTTGATTGAAGTTTTTTATAAACTCTTTATTGAATTAGGAGAAGGAAAAAATTTCTATGAGCGACTGACTCAGCTGGAAAAAAATTGGGGGGATGCCTTTGATTCTGGAAATGACAACAAGGCAATTCATCGTCAACTTGATCAAATTCTCTATTTAACACTAACCAACTTTCATGCTATTACGAAAGATGATTTTGATGTTCAAGATTTGGAATCTATTCATTCACGACTGGATCCTACACAGCATGAATTAATGGCACGGATTAACGATGTCATTCAAGAAGATGTTGCACGTGGTCAAACAATGAAACATTCTCATTGAGGTATAGTAAATGGTAGATGTTGTTAAGATCTATTTAGAAACAGGAGATTTTCATGAAGCGGTGAGACAGTCAGGGTTGCCTACTCATATAGCTCATTTGAAATTGATTAAGAGCGGCTGCCTGAAAATTCAAGATAAAATTCAATATGGTTCTAGGACAGCTAAACTCGGGGGAATGGCCGAGGAGCTTTTTCAAAAGTATGTCCCAGATGCAACGGATGCGAATAAGTATTTCAAGAAAAATAATCCAGTATATGATTTTTGGCTAGATGGTCTAACGATTGATGTAAAATATAGCTCATTATATAAAAGGAAAAATGGGAACTCCCATCACTGGCAATTGAGGACAAAAGGAAATCAAGATTTTATTGTCGCCTTTTTAGAACGAGAAAGTGGTTCGGAGTTAGAAAAGCCAAATATCTTATTGATACCCATGCAATTTGTTGAAGAGCAAAAGGAATTACATATTTCTCAATCAGGACGGTGGATCAATGATTTTCAAGTTGAACCTGAAGAATTACAACCGTTATTAAAAGACTACGCTCTTTTAAGGAAAAATGGATTATTTTAATTCAAAGAGAGGAAAATAATGAACGTATCTTCTAGTCCAAGTATTACCTTCATGCTGCAATACACTGAAGCAAATAGTGGCTTTGTAGACTACACCAATAGAGACGAAGCTGTTGAGGTTGATAATGAATTAAATTTAGAAACACACAGACAAAATATTGAGTCTCTAACTGAAGATGAACTACAAAAAATTCAAGCTGAAGTTCCAGAAACAAAACTTAATTTTCAGGAATACATTGATTATATGAATCGCTCTTATGCTACTGAAAACCAAAATGAAGAGATGACAGCCATTTTTACAAAAGAGGCCAATTACTTGCAGCGTAGCAAAGTAACTGAATTGAAAAGTAAGTTAGAACAGGCTTATCAAAATGGCTCTCTTCTATGGCAGGGTGTTATCTCTTTTGATAATGATTTTTTGGCCAAAGAGGGATTATATGATCTGGAAACTGGAAAAGTCGATCAGCAAGCTATCAAGTCGGTCATACGTGAAGCATTGCCGAGGTTGATTGAAAAAGAAGGCTTATCTGATTCATCATTTTGGTGGGCTAACATTCACTTGAATACGGATAATATTCATGTGCATTTTGGTTTATCTGAAGTTGAATCTGCAAGAGAAAAAATTTTCTATCGACCTCGTGGACGAATGGAGTACAGAGGGAACTTTTCCCAAAAAACCATTGAGCGTTTTAAAAGTGATGTTTTTCATGGCCTGTTAAATGAACAGACTAGAGGAATGATTGTTAGAAGAGAACAAATTTTGGCTAATATCAGAAGTGAGTTGATCAATTCTGTCTTTAGAGATCAGAAGGTTCGTTCTTCGGCTGAAAAAAATTTTTTGGAGCAGGCTTACAACCATTTGCCAATGGATAAAAAATGGCGTTATGGATCAAATGCAAGAGATTTTGCAGTCAGTAAATTCTTCATCGACCGCTATCTGGATTCCTATTTAGAAAATGATGGGAAAGAGCTCTATCAAGAATTTCTGAAAGAAACGAAGGACTTCCTAGAAACTTATAGAGGAGCTTATTCAGCTGAAAAAAAATCAACCTACGAAAAGATTCGGAAAGTTGATGGTCGTTTTGAGAAAACACAACAGGAGGCTGCAGGCTATCATCTGCAGCAATTAATTGCGAGTCGAGAGAAGGAATTGAGAGAACGACTAGCAAATAAAATTTTGCACCTATTTCGTGAGAATGCTCCTGAAATAGATGATGTTCGGCTGGAAAAAAATTTGGCCAATTTCTCAGAAAACAATCAAAAATTAATTTTAGCTCAGGATTCTAACGCAAGTGTTGTCAAATCGTTGCAAGCGTGGAAAAGATTGGGTTATGAGTTGAGAGATGGAGCAAAACCCCTTAAAATTATAAAACCAACCTACTCTGCTTATGATAAGCAGGGGAGAGGGATAGGGGTTCCTGACTTTGTTAGTGACCTAGTTTATGATGTCAGCCAGATGAAAGAGAATTTACTAGCAAAACAGCTAACACTAAAGGATTTATCCTTATTTTCTTCAGATGAATTGAGAGCTCTTGTGGATGCAGCCAAGAATAAATCTGATCGTACTTTAAAAGAACGTCAGGAGTTAGGAACATTTCGCTATGCATTAAAATTGAGTTTATTGGAAGAAAAACAAAGTAGCTTATTAGTTCGTAAAGCTCTTTTTGATCAAATTCAACCACTTGAAACCGATAAGCCATTTGTTGAATTGAAAAAGAAAGAAATTCAACAAAGACTGAAGCTGACTGAATTGCAACTGACTCCAAATTATAAACTAGATGAAGCAGACCAATCTCTAAAACAATTTCTTGCTAACGAGTTTGAAGATAGTGTTTCATTTTCAGTAGAAAAGGCTGACTCATTAACAATTCAAGCACCTATTAAACGTTTGAAGGAGGAATTAGCTACAATTCAACCTCTTCAAGATGAAGGAGTTTTGACCATTCTAAAAGGCTATCCTATTACGAAAGATAGCTACATAGAAGAGTTACAGACACATATCTCTATTTTTCAGTTGAAACATCAGATTTACAGTCGAAACAAGGAAATTTCACAAACGACTGATCAAGCAACTGTTCAAAAATTAAAACAGGAGAATTCAAAGGGATTTTCTGAACTCAAATTACTCTATCAAAAATTGTTGCCAGAGGAGGAAAGTAATCAGAAAAGTCAGTTAGCTCAAGCTGTTTCACAGAAAATGCAAGAAAGAAAGGTCTTGCAAAGAAAATCTATCTGCCTATCAAAAGGTAAAGCAATCATCAATACAGATTTCATGAGAAATCTGACTAACTCTCTTCAGAGGGCACAACGTGCAAATAAAAAAGCCCTCATGGAACGTGAGAGAAGTGATGAGAGACAAGAATTTGAAGAAAACGGACAAAGTATATAAGAGTCATTGTAAAAGCAGTGACTTTTTTGTTGAAAAATGGAATTATATTGTCCCTTTAAATGGGATTTTTTGGTTATTGAATAGAATAGAAGGATAAAAAGAGAAAGGAGAAGAAAAATGAAGCTATTATTTCCAGATGTCGCAGTTGAAGACTTTGATTTCTCAGCCGAATGGTTAATTACGGCAATGAATGCTGATAGCAAGCAGGTGCATTTTGAGGGTCAAGGAAGAAATTCTGATTTAGAAATGGTTCTAGATTTTAAGGAGAATTCTGAGCTATTTGAATCTTTTTCAGTAGGGGAATTGGTTCACTTAGATCCAGAAACATTTCTACAAGCAGAGAAAGAGCCGTACAAACCACAGTATGAAGGATTTTAAGGAGATTTTATATGACAGAACAAGAATCAAGACGTGGGAAAAGTCGTAGAGAACGTGTTGAATTTGCACGTTCTAGAGATATTTTGGATGTTGCAAACGAGCTTCAGATGGAGCTGGTTCGATCTGGACGAGACTATCGATGGAAAGAACATGATAGCCTAGTTATTTCACCTGATAAAAATTTATGGAAATGGTTCTCTAGAAATACAGGTGGAGATGCGATTTCTTTGGTTGAGACGATAAAGGAAGTAAGTTTTAACCAATCTGTAGATTTTTTGAATGATGGAAACTTTAAAGAGTTTCAAATGGTTGAAAGACCTCAAGAAGATTTTAAATACTATCTTGAGAAATACGAGCAGCCGTTTTCAGCTGGAAGAGATTACTTACGGAATCAACGTGGGTTATCGGATGAAACGATTGATTATTTTTTGGAACAGGGTGTTTTAGCCCAAGCTAACGCCAAACTTGACTACTTTGCGGAAGGCACTGGTGGAGTTACAACAAATGCGATTGAGCCAGTTATTGTATTCAAGTCCCTTTCTTCTTCAGGTGAAGTTGTTGGAGCCTCTTTACAAGGAATCCAAGAGAATTGGGAGAAGTGGCCAAAACATGGATATGCTAAAGTGATTATGAAAAACTCCGATCCTATGACAGGTATTCATGTTGATATTGGCAGTCCAAAACGATTGATTTTCACTGAGAGTCCGATTGATTTAATGTCTTACTATGAATTGCACAAAGATAGTCTTCAGGACGTCAGATTAGTTTCTATGGATGGTTTGAAAGAATCGACTATAGGCCGTCATCTATCTCAAATTCAAGCTGAAATATCAGGAAAACCGCTAAGATGGACACCTGAACAATTAGCGGACGGACTTCAAGTAGCTATTGATCATCACTTTTTTGAAGATGGGAAAAATGCGGATTTGATTACTCTAGCATTAGATAATGATAAAGCAGGTAGAACATTCATTCAAGAATTGGAGGCAAAAGGGGCTGTTATCAATTCAGATCTACCAGAACTAAAACCAGGACAAGATAAAACGGACTGGAATGATGCCTTGAGAACCCAGAATCAACAGTCATTAGTTAATTTATCAGCTGTATCGGTAGAAAATGAAAAATCTTTTAATAATCCATTAGAGCTAGTTTGGGAATTGCATAGTAAATGGGAAGACGAATTAGCAGAAAAAATTCGGGAAGATTTAGGCATTAACTATGAACTACAGGCATGGCAATTTGAAAAAGAAATGTCACGATTTATAACGACTGATTTAGACAAGTTATTCGCAAAACGTACTAGATTGGAAAGGGATGCTTATTTTGCGGATAGTACGACGTCTATCAGAAAAGAAATTGATCGTTTAGATGCACAAATATTGGAGTACATAGAAAAAGCCCCCGAACAAAGTCAGGAGAAGACAGACTGGAATGATGCCTTGAGAACCCAGAATCAACAGTCATCAGTTGATTTATCAGCTGTATCGGTAGAAAATGAAAAATCCTTTAATAATCCATTAGAGCTAGTTTGGGAATTACATGGAAAATGGAAAGATGAATTAGCAGAAAAAATTCGGGAAGATTTAGGCATTAACTATGAACTACAGGCATGGCAATTTGAAAAAGAAATGTCACGATTTATAACGACTGATTTAGACAAGTTATTCGCAAAACGTACTAGATTGGAAAGGGATGCTTATTTTGCGGATAGTACGACGTCTATCAGAAAAGAAATTGATCGTTTAGATGCACAAATACTGGAGTACATAGAAAAAGCCCCTGAACAAAGTCAGGAGAAGACAGACTGGAATGATGTTCTAAAGAATCAACAGGAAGAAAAATCTGATAACAGTCGTCTTGCCCAGGCACGTCGAAAATTGGAACGACTTAAAGGTGAACAAGATGAGGCTATTTCAAGAGCTTATTCCCACCAAGCGCTAACAAATGGGCAACCCATGAATGATAAGCGAGGTGGTGCTAGTTTTATGCGTAAGCAAGAACAAATAGAAGGTCAAGTTTTCTCAAAGATGGATGAAATTAGGCAACAGGAAGAACGAGTAGAGCGCCTGGAGCACCAACAACATTTGAAAGAAATGGGGTTGAATCGTCAGGGAAGTGGTCTGGAGATGAGTGTTCAAAATATACCTAGAATCCGTGAAGAGTTAGAAAAAGCTAAGCGTGGGGAGTCGTTCTTTACTAAAGCTACTCTCAAACGCTATCAAGAAGAGTTGACTAGACTTGAAGCTATATCTGAACAAATGGACAAAACGAGTATTCAGCCAGCAACTCAAGCCTTAATTGATGAAGGTCTAGTGAATCAGTGGCAAAAACAACCAAATACGTATTTTGTAAAAGGGTTACGAAGAGTTGCCCTGGAGTTGACTGAAGAAGGAGAGTTTCAATTATCTTCACAAACTAAGTATCATCCGAAAACAGATGAGGAAAGACTGAAGGTGGATGAATTACTTGCCAAACAAGCGCAAGGAAATATTGGAGTAAAACCAATGATACAGGAAGAGCGAAGTTCAGTGCCTCCAGAATTATTTGTAGCCTTTGATTTTACAGAAAATCCAAATCTATCTCAGAAATTCTCATCAGGAGATGTGATTCCATATAAGGATTTTATAGCTCAATTGTATGAAGAGAATAATTTGAGAATGCTTAGCCTGGGATATGATAAAACTTATTTTGCATTGCAAGATGAAAAGGGGAGTCGTCTGACAGATGATTTTCGATATGATATTGGTAGTGAAGACAGTGACCTTTCAACGCAATTGGGAGAAACTCTTCCAACTCCTTATTTAGAACAGGCACAAAAAGCAGATCATGATTATCAATCACAGATTTCAGCTGAGGAGAATGTTCAAACAGAGTCAGTTGAATCAGAAGAAAAAGCTCCTGAGAGTTCTCAGGAGCAAATGAATGATAGGACCAGTGGTGGCACGGGTTCTTTACAGCCTAAAGCTGAAGGCAGTACCTCACCTGTACTTGAAACAAGTACCTTTGAGCAAACTGTTACCAGTCACCCGACATCATCCTATCCGTACCTTCATTTTAGCACAAATTATGATAAAGTGCAACGGCGAGTGGGGAATTATCACCCAATTACACCTGCCGATTTAAGACGTTTGAACCAATATGCGCCCTCCATTCAAAGTACAGCGTCCTGGTATTTAAGTGAAATGGCTGGCAGTAAAATAAGTTTTGTTTATGCGGATCATGGAGAAGAGAATGTTCTTCAAGTAACTTTCCAAAAAGAAAACTTTATCCATCTTTCAGGGATTAGACCTTTTGAAGAAGGAAAAGGTGCTGCTGATTTCTTAGAAGATTTTGCGGCTGGTCGAGGTCATTATGACGGTATGTTGATTAGTAATTCAATTAAGGATAAATTGCAGGTTCTTCCAATGCTTCAGGATATTTTAGAGCCACAATCCTTTGTTCTGGATGATTTGAGCAGTGTTGAAAAGCTTCACAATCTCAATATGAGTGAAGCTATTAAAGCAAAAGATGAAGATTTCTTACTACTGTTTAAAGATATCGGAGATGAAAAAATTCCAGCCTCTCTTATGAAACTCAAAGGAGAGCTTGCAACTAGTGTTAAATTGTTGGATGAAAAGATCATTCTCGGTGTCTATAGAGAAAGAGATGGTCACATTGAGCAACTGTCAATTAATGAGGAATATGTTAAAGACAATGGTGCAGAAATGCTATCAGTTTTGAAGAATAAGCAGTTTGAAGAAGTTTCTAAAGAAATTGAACAAACAATGCTAGAGAACACACTGAATAGCCCCCTACTTGATTCGGCTACGTTTACTCAAGTCTTAGATACTGTCTATAATTTAGGTGTGCCAGGTGACATCTCAAAAACTCCAGAAGAATTTCATCAAGCCTGGAATCAGTATCTTGACTATGCGAAACAGCACAATGATAAATTTGATCAGATTGTTGCTGCAGCTGGAGAAGATAATCTTCTGGATAAAAATTCCGACTTTTATAGAGACTGGCATCAAGATCATATTTATAAAGATGACTATCATATTCGTCTTCAATGGTCCGAGGATCGCCCAGATGGCCCGAAATTGCCGTTTAAAGAGACAGAGCTTATATCTTATCAAGACTTTGCTAAAGAGCTATACAAGGCCAATCAGGACTTTTATCCAATTCATCAAGAAGGAATGAAACAAGTAACAGCAGGCAATACTGAAGGTTACATCCCTCCTACCAAAATTAAGTTTGATGTTTATGCTCCAGGGGGTGAAATGATCAAAGAGGGAATTCGATATGATATTGGAGATGAGACTACACCAATTTCACAAATGCTAGGATTAGGATATCGTCGACTCAACGGTCAATCTGTACTAGCATCAATGGATGAAGAAATTCTTTCTCAGCTGGAAAATAGAGAGGTGAATAAGGAAATTTCCCAGGAAGCAAATGAATCGGCTCGATTGACAGAAGAAGGAGAAGGTCAAACTCCTGATACAAGAGAAACGGTAGCTTTTCAATCTTCTAAGCAAGAAACTAAAACCAATTTGCTTCAGCGTGTAGAGGAGATCCTGAAAGAGGAACCTATTTCGGATTTGGAGATCCCTGAAGTAAACTCAAGTAGTATTGATTATGCTGCTTTAACGCCTCATGAATTGAGTGAGGTTGCTTTCCAAAAAGTGAGAGAGTACACAGAAACACCAGAACGGTTAGAAGAGTATCTGAATTTTATGAGTAAGTTTCCAGAGCTCTCACCTAGAAATGTCGCTTTGATTCAGGAACAGTGGCCAGGAGCGAGTGCAGTCGCAACCTATAATCAATGGCAATCAATGGGGGAAGTTCTTGGAATTACTTCAGAACAGGTATTTGAAACTAGAAATACCTATACCAATAAAAAAACAGGTCGAACAAGAGAAGTTGTCCATAACAATCTTTCGGTTAAGACAGGAGAAAAATCACATATTACCTTGTTTAGACCTATGATGGTTGAAATGATTCCTGTATTGGATGAAAATGGAAATCAGGTAAAAAATGGAAAAGGCAATCCAAAATATAAAAGACTTTCTGAAGCGACACCTGAAGAAAAGGCGTTAAAGAAGGAAGGAAAATTGAAATCTCGCTTCTTCCAGGAAAGAGATTCAAATACAGGTTTAGCTAAATTCGCTACGTATAAAGTATTTGAGCTGTCTCAAACAACCTTGAAACCTGAATTTTATCCCAAAGCGATGCCAAATCGTCACTATGACTTTAATATGGATCATATTCGTACAAAAGAGGTGCTTGAAGGACTTTCCGACTATGCTAAGAATATTGGAGTAACAATCTATCAAGACGATGCAAAAGAGTTGAGAAGTGCGAAAGGATCTTTTTATCCAGATGAACAAAAGATACTTTTGAATCCAGATAATACTCCTGGAGAAGTCGTTGCCACTACTATTCACGAGTTGGCTCATGCTAGTCTACATAACCCTAAATTTGCTAACTCGTATAAGGAAGATGTCTCAAAAGATCGTAGAGAACTTGAAGCTGAGATGACAAGTTATCTCGTTTCTAATCATTTTGGGTTAGATACCTCTGAAAAAGCCATTCGCTATATGGCAATTTGGACTGATAATTTGACCTCTCTTGACGATCAACAACTAGCGCAATCTATGAAACGGATTCATGGAACAGTATCTAAGATTGTAAAAAGTGTTGAACAACATACAAAGCCTTATCAGTTGAATAGACAGGTGGGACAAAATCAAAATTTTATCCAAAGCCCAAAGAAGGGGCTTAAAGTATAGAAAGAGTGCTCTTTGTGAGCCTCTTTTTTGTGTAAAAAGTTATATAACTTTTTGTGTCGTTCTTTGATATGAACTCGTTCTACTCTGTGTCAATGTCCCTTTACAAAAGATTTTTTAATTATAGATTACAATGACAGAAAATGAAGTAGAAGTAGAAGGAGAATGATATGGTTATAGTTATTCTGGCTGAAAAAGAGAAACAGGCAGAAGCTTATGCTACAGCTTTGGGACAATTTAGTAAAACGAAAGGTGTCTATGTTATCAGGCAATCACTCTATTTTCCAGCTGAAGTTCATGTGGTGGCTGCTGAAGGGCACCTATTTGAATATAGTGAACCAGACAACTGGTCACTTGATAAATTACCTCTGACAAATGTTTCATTTAAGCAACATCTCAAAGAGGATAAGAATTCAAGAGAAAAATTTAAGAGAATTTATGATGAAGTGGTAACAGCGGATCAAGTGATTATTGGGACGGATGCTGATAGAGAAGGGGAGCGGATTGCGTACTCTATTTTGTCGCACATACCAGGAGGCAAGGAGAAAATTTGGAAACGGCTTTGGGCAAGCTCTTTGACCAAGAAAGCTCTTCAAAAAGCTTTTCAGGAATTGAAGGAACCTTCAGAGACCTATAATTACTACTTGGAAGCTGAAGCACGTGCACAAAGTGACTGGTTGGTAGGTATGAATTTATCACCTCTTGCTACACTTGATCTTCAAGCAAGAGGACAACTCCCTCGAACAAAAGGTAGCCATCTATCGGTTGGTCGAGTTCAGACACCTGCAATTAGAATAGTCTGTGAAAATGATTTAGCGATTCGTAACTTTACTCCAGAAAAATATTGGAAGCTTCAGCTGGAGGATAAGAAAAATGGGGTATTCTTCACAACAAAAGACAAAACTAAGGATAGTGAGGCTATTTTAGCCTCTTCAAGGGGGTTATCAACCACCTCTATTATTTCTTCAGTTGAGATAGAAAATCATCAGAAATCCGCTCCACAGCTATTTACCTTGTCTGCATTACAAAGTTTTGCAGCAAGCGCCTGGAAATTTGACTCAAGCAAAACAGAGAGTATTGTTGAAGGACTGTATTTGAAAGGATTTCTCTCCTATCCACGTCCGGACTCAGAATACATCAGTCGCTTTGAATTTGACGATTTAAAAGAAAATCTATCTGCCTATCAAAAGGCTATTAATTGTCATTTTCAGCCAGCGTTTTTGGAGCCTAGGGAAGATTATGTCAATGATGAAAAAGTATCTGGTACGAGCCATTCAGCCTTGATTCCGACTGAAAGAATTCCAAATCTTTCAAATTTAAAGACTGACCAACGACTGATTTATGAAGCGGTTGTGAAGCAGGCAATCTTGATGTTTGCAGATGATTGTTATTATTCGACCAAAACAATTGAAGTAAAGAATAATGGTCTTGTTTTTAAAACAAAGGGTAGAACGCTTCATAAATTAGGATGGGCTAAATGGAGTTCACGAAAGGTACGAGGTCCTGTTGAAGTTCCTGATTATCAAGTGGGAGATGAAATTGATACGCAGGTTCAGATTGTAGGGGGTGAAACAAAACCACCTAAACGATTAACTGAAAGCCAATTGATTGGCCAAATATTTCCTAAATATGGCTTGGGAACTCAAGCCACTAGAGGAGAAATCATTAAAAAAATTCAGAGCAAGGGCTATGTTGTTAAAGATAAAAAAACAGGTCAACTAACTCCTACCAACAAGGCCTATTTACTGATCAATTATCTCTATGACAATGAGTTTTCTGATCCAGAGACAACAGGAGGCTGGGAAATGTTTCTATCTCAGATAGGAGAAGGGACAATCAATCCACGAGAATTTGTGGATGCGATAAAAGATAAGCTTACTCTTCAAATCAAGGAAGTAAAAGAGAGAGGTGATTAAGTGTGACTACTGAAGAAAAGAAAAAAACACCCTATTTAGATCGTTATACAGATAATTTGACAGAAAAAGTTTCAAAAAAAGCAGAAGATTATCAGGTGTACGGACGTGATAAAGAAGTAGAAGCTGTTCAGACCACTCTTCTCAGACGAACTAAGAATAATCCTATTTTGGTAGGAGAAGCTGGAGTTGGGAAAACAGCCATTGTTGAAGGATTTGCTTTAGCCATTTTACGAAACCAGGTATCTCCAAAATTAAAAAACTTGACCGTACGCTCTCTGGAATTATCTAGTTTAATGTCAGATGAGGATGGAGGATTTATTGTTAAGTTCAAGAAAATTATTGAGGAGATGGTAGAAACCAAAGGAGAGAATCTTCTCTTTATTGATGAAATTCATACGATTGTTGGTGCTGGTGGTTCAGATAAGGGCGCTTTGGATGCTGGAAATATTATTAAACCAGTTTTGTCACGTGGTGAGATGCAATTGATTGGTGCAACTACATTGGATGAATTTCATGAGTATGTCGAACAGGATCGAGCGCTAGAGCGAAGGATGCAACCGATTATGGTTGATGAGCCAACAACTATTCAAGCGATTGAAATTCTTGAACAAGCTAAAGCTATTTATGAAAACTTTCACCAGGTATCTATTAGTTCTGAAGCTGTAAAACAAGCTGTACTTTTATCTGTTCGTTACATACCAGATCAATTTTTACCTGATAAAGCCTTCGACTTAATAGATGAAGCAGCGACAATTTGTTCTACAAATGGATTAGCCCATGTCGGGAAGCAAGAAATTGCAGAGGTGCTGAAAAATAAAACAGGTATTCCTGTCACGACGATTTTGAAAGGTGACAAGGAAAGGCTAGATGGTTTAAAAGAAAAGCTATCACGACGTGTTAAAGGCCAAGATGAGGCTGTAGATGCTGTTGTGAACGCTATAACTGTTGCACAAGCTGGTTTACAGGATCAAAGAAAGCCCCTATCTTCCTTCATGTTTTTAGGCACTTCAGGAGTTGGGAAAACAGAGCTTGCCCTGGCATTGGCAGAGGGGATGTTTGATGATGAGGAGGCAATCATTCGTTTTGATATGTCTGAGTATAAGCAAAAAGGAGATATTACAAAGCTGATTGGCGATCGTCAAACGAGAACGAAAGGTCAATTGACTGAGAAGGTTAAACAAAAACCTTATAGCGTTATCCTGATCGATGAAGTGGAGAAAGCACACTCAGAAGTTGTAGATTTATTTTTGCAGGTGCTTGATGCAGGACGTTTGACTGATTCAACTGGAAGGCAAGTGAGTTTTAAGAATACGATTATTATTATTACTACGAATATTGGTTCTCAAAAAATTATTAAGCAGTACGAATTAAAAGGGAATTTTAAAAAGCTAACCGACAGGGATAAGGTTCAGTTTGAAAAGAGCATGACGTTGGAGTTAGAAACTAGGTTCAGACCAGAATTTCTCAATCGAATTGAATATAAATTGATTTTCAACATGTTAGACGAGGAAGTGAATAAGGAAATTATTGTCAAACATCTATCAGAAATTAAAGAAAGAATGAAGAATCAAAGGTTGACTCTCTCTTATGAAGAAAGTTTGGTTACTTATTTATTGGATGTAGGAACAAATATAAAAGATGGTGCACGGCCACTGGAAAGAGTGATTAAACATAAGGTTCTCCCTTTAATTTCTAAAGAGTTTCTGAACTTATCTGATCACAACCAAGAGTATCATTTTCATCTTTGGGTAGAAGGTGATGCACCAGATGAGTATCACCGTGAAGACAAAAGAAAAATATTATTCGACGTCGAAGCTGAAAAAACGTCATTTGGTGAAGCATTATTTTCTTAAAATTCACCTTAAAAAAATGATTGTCCCTTTAAAAAATTTTTTTCAATTATCTATTATACTAACGTTGTCAAAAAAACAAAGGAGGATTTCTATGAAAAACTATTTGACAAGACAACTTCAGCAAGTAAAAACAAAATCACAGATGTTTTTATTGAGCCTTTCCCTATTCCTAACAGGATCTACAGTCTATGCGGACGATCCATTTGCTAAGTCGGATAACTTGGCAAGACAAGGAATTACAAAAGTTCAGCTAGTCAGTGTTGCGCTATTTGGTCTAGCTGCCGTTGTCACTTCGCTCATTTATGCGTTTGGTGGACGGGAGTTAAAAGCCTCAATGAAAAAAAATTGGGTGTCTATTGCAATTGCAATTATTGGTGTTTCAGCGGGACCAAGTATTATTGAATGGATTTTTGATTTCGTGAAAAGTTAAGGGGTGGTGATTTATGGCTTTTTCACTCTTTAATAAAGGTTGCTGTACGATTACAGACGATCTATTTTTAGAAATCTCCTGGGAAGATGGAAGAGGTCCAGAAGATGATAGTGAATTACTTGATATCATTGAGGGATTGGATCATCTTTCTGATTTTTCTCAGCCGATTTCAAAAAGTTTACCCTACCTAACATTTCAACAAGCCGAATTGTTATTTAAAGAGTTAAAACAGGCGTATGGTCAGTTTCAGCTGAAAAAAGTAGCAATCGCCCATCTGGAAGGGAAAAGCGTGGTGACAGAAGGAGAGGTTTACGCTAGTCCCTTCCTCATTACAGAAGACTATGAAAACCTCTTGCTTCCCCTCATTCAAGCGATACTTACTCGCTCTGAATTTGCAAATTACAGCTATCAAGAAAAAAGGGAGTATTTTGAGAACCAGATTTATCCTGTATATAAACAAAGTATGGGATTGTCCAATTCTTCTCTTCCTCTTTTCCCAGCTGAAGGTGAGACGATGGCTGTTTCACAACCAAATCGTCCATCACATGATCTAAAAGCAGGAGGTCAAATAACTGTTGCCCCTCCTATTGTTCAAAAGCAGTCAGTTTCCCTGAAGAAAATTTATCTATTTTTAGGTGGTTTGGGAGTGTTGTCAGTAATAAATATCATTTGCGTATTTTTTGCTTTCGCTCAACTATCAAGCCAGTCCGAAAAAGTAAATTTCTTATACCAGGAACAAAAAAATACTCAACTTATCATTTCAACGAAAAATGAGGTTGATGTATTTAGCCGTTATTTCTTACCTTCTTATTACTCGGGCAAAAAAGAAAACCTAGTAGATTTTCTTTCTGAAGGTGATGCAAAATTTACCAAACCGAAAGAAGGAATTTTACAGTCCGTTATTTTAGAGAAATTGAATTATGATTCAGAAACTCAAAGATATACGGTTTCCTATATCCTGTCTGTCAAAAGAGGGGATAAATCATCTAGCGTTAGATTAACTTTTGATGTAAAAGCTTCTGATTCTTCAAAATATGGATTTGTTGTAGAAACAGAACCAAAAGAATCAAATTATCTTAAAAATTAGAAAAGGAAAAATCACAATGAACAAGAAACAAGTATTAGCTACATTAGCACTTTCAACTATCGCACTTGCACAAGCTGGATTTGTATCAGCTGATGAAGTAACACCAATTGACTCTTCAGCACCAACAACAGAAGTAGTTACGCCAACAGCGCCAAGCGCTTCAACAGAAACAGAGGCTCCAGCAGTTCAGCCAACAGAGCCTTCAGTTACTCCAGTTGACCCAACAGCTCCCTCAGACAAGGATAACGCAGGTAGCCTTGACGGAGTGCCAGCTGATAAACCAGCACCTTCAGATAAGCCACAAGACAAGGATAATGCAGGTAGTCTCGATGGTGTTCCAACACCATCAGATAAACCACAAGACAAAGACAACGCAGGAAGTCTTGACGGGGTGCCAGCTGATAAACCAGCACCTTCAGATAAGCCACAAGACAAGGATAATGCAGGTAGTTTAGATGGTGTTCCGGATGAAAAGCCAAAAACTACTGATCAAGCGAACCAGCAAGGGAAGTCACAAATTGGAACCACTTCAACCTCAACAGGTCAAGTAGTTCATGATGTGACAAAAGAGCCTGTTGAAACAAATACAGGTGCGTCAATTGTTAGCACCCAAAGCGGAAACGTAGTCCTTTCAGATGGCTCAGTGGTTGCTCCTGAAGAGGTTGGTGGAACAGTTAACGAAGATAAGACTATCTCTGTTACTGACAAAGATGGGAAGCTCAAAACCCTTCCAAATACAGGAACGGCAGAAAGCATTCTGGGTGCTATTGGGGCTATGTTGTTGACGGCAGTCAGCTATGTCTACAAGAAGAAAATGTTTTAAGGTGAAATGGAAAGGGAAACAATTAAATGACAGAAAAAACACAAGGACACGGATATTTCCGTAAGAAAAAATGGGCTAAAGGTTTAGCATCAGGTATTGCAATCGCAAGTTTTGTAGCCTTCTCTGCAGGTTCAGCATTTGCGGATGAAGCAGTACAACCTGAAAGCAAAAATGACAATAACATGTACGCTACACAAGCTGGTAAAGCAACAGGAAGCCAGCCTGTAGCGATTGATAATGGAGCAGTCACAAAGGCTGCTGACAATGCTAAAAAAGCTGGAGTAGTTGTATCTGAAACACCAAGCGTTGATAAGGGGACAGATACCACTGCTCCAAAACTTGAACAGTCTAAGTCTGAGATTAAACAAGATCAGAGCAAGCAGGTCAAGGAACTGGAAGAAACGACTACAAAACAAGTCAAAAACAATGAAGCCTTCCAGGAGGCGCAAGAAGCTATTCACGCTAACAATCAATTTGTAGCGGATGAAAAAGCCAAGCATGAAGGAGCAACAACTGTCACAGTAACGAATGACGGTTCAACTGCCACAGATGGTTCAGCAGACCAAAACAAGAAAGCTACTCAAACAGCTAAACAGGTCTTGTCAGATAACCAACAAGCAGTAACAAAATACCTGGGTGAAAAAGCTAAGTATGATGCTACTGTTGAACAAGCTACTGCTCTAAACAAATCGGTAGAAAGCGCATCTGAACAGCTGAAGAAAGAAAAGGTTGATGTTAAAGTCGTTACACGTACGGTCTCTTCAGTCGCAGAAGTCGAAGCATTGAAGAAACAAAATGACCAGGCTATTGCGACTGCAAAAGGTAAAGTGGAGCTTAACAAAGCCCTCATGGCTGCCTATACAGAGAAGAAGAATGCTAGTGAACAAGTCAATCAAGATGCTGACCGTAAGTTCGCTGAATTGAAAAAATCAGGTGTACTTCTCAGTTCTAAAACCCAAGAAGTTTCCTCAGTAGATGAGGCTAACCAAATTGCCAAACAAAACCAGGCAGCTTATAATCAAGCTAAGCAGGCCCAAGCTGAATGGCAGAAGAAGTACAACGATCTTCAGTCTAAAACAAGCACTGAAGGATACACAAAAGAAGTTGTACTACAAGCTCTAAGTCTTTCGACCGCTAATCCTGAAGCAACTGTGAAGTCTACAGCTTCAGGAGCAGAAGAACTGACTACGGATTATATCGCCTCATCAAGTGGCAGATCTGGGTACTCTCGTGTTCTAGACTCAACCAAAGTCTTGAAATACAAAGATGTGGGCAATGGTTGGACAACAGAAATTGATTATACTGGGTTAAACGGCTTAACAGTCACAACCGAGGATGGGAAACAACACAATATTTCTCGTATCCATCGAAAATTTCAAATTGTAAACCAAGGTAAAACGGGCCTAAACGATGTCTATGTCTTGAATGATCCAACAGAAGGCTTTGTAGTAGCTCGAAATGATGGAACAGGTGGAGCTGCGGACTACATGAACTTCCTGGTTACAGATACCTACTACTACAATGAGGACGGCCAAGAAGTAGCTTTCAAGGCATCTAAAAAGACACCTGCAGCCTTGACCTACTCGTCTCTAAACCACAACCCTATCGGGTGGGAAGGCGCAAAAGCCATCAATGGGACACATGTTGAAATTAATGGATCAACTGTTACTCAAAACAAGGATTATGGCTATGTTTATGCAGAAGACTATAACCGTGAGGAAGAGGTAGGTCATCTTTGGGATACTTCCTCTTCAGCATATCAGTACAAGGGTGCCGCTCTTGGAGTCTTTAAGGAAGGGACAGCCTTCACAACCGAATTTATTCAATGGGATGGACCAGAAAGTCCAAATGGCCAAACCTATTGGTTTGCTTTGAATACAAAGGTTGTAGCGCCAGTCGTTGAAGTTCCAGCTACTGCAACTATCACAAAAACAACCGTGAAGCCAGTTCAGACTGAACCTGTATCAGCTGAATTGGTTAAAGCGAAAAATCCAGTTAAGCCAACCTTGGCTCTTAAAACACTTTCTGAGACGAAAAATCAGAAGTTATCAGCAAACTATCACGGCTATAAATTGCATTATAAACCAGTTGTCAGCAAATCTGTAGCAGATACAGACAAGACCAATACAAACGGTCAAACAGTTGCTAAAAACGCTGTGCAGCTCTACACATTGAATCATGACAATATCTATGCGAACCTTAAAAAAGGGGACAAGATTACCATCATCGATCCACTCGAAGCTGGAGCAGTTCCTGATGTGGCTGTCACAAAGGCAGCTGCAGAGAAAGCAGGATGGGGCGTTGCCTATGATGCAGGAAAGAATACGTATACCTTTACTGCAACCTACGAAGGGAAGCGCCTAGATGCCCCAGTGATTACCTGGAAGCCAATCTATGACAAAGGTTTCTATGATAACACTTATAAAGTGCTAGTGAATAACTATGAGGTTTTCTCAAACACTGTTACGAACTACACACCGAAGCCACCAAAACCAGTCAAAGCCGTTCTGGATCGCTCTGGTAAGGATATCAATGGGGCGACAACATTTGATCGCACCGTGACTTTCCGCTTGATGACAGACTATAGCTCTTACACCAAAACCCTTGCTTCAGCGCAAGCGATTGGTAAGAAGTTTGGAATCTTTGATGATGTTCAAGACAAAGCCTTCACAGTTGACCACAGTAAGATCAAGATGACTGCTGCAGGTAAAGATGTAAAAGACTTGTTTGACATGTATCACGTCCTTTCAGACAAAGGGCGTACAGATGCAATCAATAAGATTCTGAAAGAATTGAACTTAAATCCTAAAGGTGAGTTTTATCTTTGGGTAGCGAAGGATTCTAAGAGTTTTTATTACAACTATGTGAAGCAAAATAAAAAGGTGACGATTGATCTCCCAGCTAAGCTCCTGGTTAAAGCAGGGGAGAAAGTCGAAAACGATCTTAAACAAATCGACTTTGGCAATGGCTATCAATCAAACCTTGTCACTATCTCGGTTCCTGATGTGAATCCAGAGAAACACGCCTTGGATCAAAAGGATAATAAAAAAGTCTTGGACGGCCAAGAAGTACAGATTGGTCAATACATCCGCTATCTACTTGATGGCGTAACCGTGCCTACTAAACATGATAGCCTCTTCCAATATGATGGTAGTGATCAGTTGGATGTGGTTCATGATCGATTCACAGGTAAGTGGGAAGGTATTTTCAAGGGTACAGAGTACACAGCTGAGAAGGACCTTATCTTGACTTATGATGTCATCCTGAAGGATGGAAAAGTAGTCAAAGCTGGCGACAAGATCGCCAAAGGTACAACTTATGCCTTCTTATTTGAAGTGAACCAAGATACGGATCCTAACTTCCTTAAGAAAATTGTGACCGTTAAATGGAACGAAAAGGAAGGCAAATGGTCGTATGTTATTAATCAGGACTTCTTAAACTCATTAGGTGTAAAAGGCACGTTCGATGCAGACTTCTATCTAGAAGTCGAACGCATCGCAGCCGGAAAGGTTGAAAATACCTTTATCAATATAGTCAATTTACAAGAGATGACGGCAAAAGTTACAACAACAACGCCAGAGCCTCCGAAACCAGAACCTAAAGAACCAGGTAAGCCACAACCGCAGCCATCACTTCCAAACACTGGAACATCAGCAAGCATGCTTCCAGTTGTGGGAATGATTTTGGGATTGTTGAGTCTTGCAGGTCTTCGTAAGTCGAAAGAAAACTAATTTGACGAACTAAAATGAAAGGATGACCACAAGCTGGGGTATAACTCTCTTGTGGTCTTTATTGAAAGGAGAAAAAAATGCAAGTATTTATCGCTACTGGACGTGTTGCATTCATCCCAAGTGATGCAGTAGGTCAAACTAAAAATGGTCATGCCAGTTTCAAATTTGAGTTTGTTTGTGATTCGAGTATGAATGATGATACAAATAAACCAATTTCTAGTTTCTTCCATGTGCAAGTATACGGAAAACAAGCAGAATTGATGGCTCAGAGTCTATCAAAAGGCTCTCCAATCCTCTTAAAAGGAGAAATTATCCAACGACCATATAACGATGAACAAGGTCAACGTCGGACGTATCAGTTTATTTCCCCAAACCAACAAGGAGGAATCACTTTCCTTGAAAATAAGGAAGCATCAAACCGACGTAAGCAGGAACAACAAGGCTTTTCTCAGCCGACACAAAGTTCTATTCCTACATCCTATCCTGAACCAATGGATGCGGATTCCCCATTCTAAAGGGATTGAAAGCATACAAGAACACTTGTGTGCTTTTTCTGTTGTTTATTTATTGTATAAAAAGTTATATAACTTATGGCACAACAATATCTTTTGTCCCTTTAACAAAGAATTTGATATTATCCTTTAGAATAGAGGGGAATTAAGAGATAATAAGAAAGGAGTGCAACAATGGAAAGACAAAAATACAATTATCTGTCTGATGAATTGATTGCGGAATCTCTTCAGGTGACCAATTACTTAGAACAAAGTCGATCCAGTCGATTGAATGTTCTTCAGTTGGATGGAGAGAAATGGTTAGAAAGTTACTTTCACCGTTATGAGAAAGCCTCTCCAAGGCTACAGTTTCACATATTTCTCTTTTCGAGCTTCTATACTCGAAAAATGGAATGGTTTTTGGAAGGTGTAAGGGGGTAGTCGTTTGTTTGAGTTATTTGAAGTAGTATTTTATACCCTTATCCAAGCGATTCGAGCCAGTTGGCTCACTGCCTTCCTTTTTCTAGGGGTGGCAGGCTATTACCTATTTAAACTCTTCCAGCCGTATTTTTTAAGAAGCTATCAAAGGTTATTAGCAGGAAAGAGTAGTCTAAGCCAGGCAATAAAAATAGGTTGGAAAAATCGTAAAGGAATTGATTGGAAACAAGTTTGGAGACAATCAGTTAGAGGGCTGCTCAATGGGATGAAGTCATTCTTACCTAAAATCTTTGCGCTTGTCTCTCTCATTCTTTGGAATGTTTTCTTCAGGATATTCTATACCCTCCCTTTTGTTAAACGAGAACGGAAACGTTTTGATAAAGAAATGAAACCGATTCTTTATTTTAAAAGTTATCGCAGCTTCGTTTATATGGGATTAGGTTTTAGCTTTATTGCTTTTATCTTAACCAATTACCTGGTTACTGTTTTGAGGGCTACAATCCGCTTTCTCTACTTTAGTATTTGGTCGTTTAAAGATGCTAGCAAGGCCGTAAACTTTGACTTAAACAGCCTCTTATTTCAAAGTTTATTGAACGCTAAAGTCTTCTTGATAGCACCGATTTTAGCATTTCCAATCTTTTTACTGGGATTAGTTATCGCCTGGAAATCTGCCTGGATAAACTTTGAGCAGTTTCGAGACTATAACAACAATGAAGAAGGAGATGACCGCTTTGTGACGATTGATGAAATTCGTCGTCAATACAAAAAGATCCCTAATAAAGCTTTAACTTATCCAGGTGAGGGTGGGGCTCCTGTATTTCATGAACTGACTCATGATTTAGCAGGACAAACACTGAGAACCCAAATGTTATGGCAAAATAGGAAAATCAGTCGATATGTGACCAATGCAGAGCGGATTTTAGGTATGCTAGCTTTTCCTTCAGGTTACTACTACATTGAAGATAAGCCTACTAACTTGTTAGGAATTGGTATGACTCGTTCAGGTAAGGGTGAGGGTCATATCACTCCAGCAATTGAAATCAATAGCCGTGCGGAGTTGAAACCATCGATGGTTATAGCAGATCCGAAAGGGGAGCATTATCAAGCCTCCTACAAACTCATGAGGCAACGTGACTATGATGTCAATGTTCTTTCTTTCCAAAATATGGATTGGTCCATGTCCTACAATTCTCTAGCTTTGGCCATAGCAGCCGCAAAGAAGGGCTACTATGAGAAGACTCAAACCTATGTCAACGCAGTCGCAGAATCCATTTATCCGAAACAAAAAGGTGGAGAGAAGGGAAATGCGGAATACTTCCGTAAGTCTTCTATATCCCTATTTAACGCTCTGACAATGGCTTTGATGGATCGGGCTAATGAAACCTATCAAAATGGTGAAGATGATGCCTGGGATACCATTACGATCCCTAACGTTGCGAAATTCTTGGCGACAATGGGGTCTGAAGAAGTCTTTGTAGATAGTGCTGGTGAAATCGTCGAAAATCCAACTAGAGAACAACAAGTATCCAAGAAATCAAAAATCACAGTCTATTTTGATAATTTGAGACAAGTCAATCAAAAACAATTCTCAAAATTTAGACAAATGGCGGATATCGAATTTCGTGCTTCAGACTTTGGTGGTGATGAGACTAAAGGGAATGTCTACTCTAGCATGATGACAGGTATCAACCTGTTCTTGCAAGACAACGTGGCTAAACTGACTTCTAAAAACTCTATTGATTTAGAGTCTTTTGGTTTCCCACGTCGATTGTCTGTCAAGTTGAGATCAAGTACCAATAGTCAACTTAAAAATGAGTTCAAGCACAAAACTGCTAAAGTAACGATTACAGGATTGAAGAAGTGGGGGAAAGTCAAAAAGAAAGTCGATTATGTAAAGCAAGCAACGGCTTTAGTCGATGGGGAAGGCTATCTGACCTATGCCATCGAGCCTAAACTTCCAGATCAGTTTACGGTAACGATTGATTTCAACCATAAGAACAATGGTTATTCCCCTGTTCGAAATCAAATCTTCCAATTTTCAGCTGAAAAAGTCTATCGAAAAGCTGGAGATAGCCTAGAACTAGATGAGTACACTAAGAAGCCGATTTTAGATCATATCGATATAACCGTCCTTAAGAATAAAGAAGACACCCAAAATCTTCTTCAGGAGTCGGATATTGAACTGGTCTATTCAGATAAACCGAAAATCATCTATCTGGTAACACCGCCAAACCGCACAGAGTACAATGGGATTGTCTCTTTGTTCTTAGATCAGTTATACAATGCCAACTATGAGCTTGCATTAACAAATGGTCGGAAATGTATCAATCGCATTCTCCATATCTTGGATGAGTTTACAAACATGCCAGCTATTCCTCACATGGATACGAAAATCTCCATTGGATTGGGGCAAAACATTCTCTATTATCTTTGGATTCAAAACTTGGAACAATTGGTTAATGTCTATGGTCAAAATGTTGCGCAAACGATTCTGGATAACTGTTCATTGAAAGTTTACGTCAAAACGACGTCTCCAGATACCAATAAGAGATTTAGTGGTGAGTTGGGGACACGTACCATTACCAGAAGACGAAGATCCAGCAATATCCTGGACGAAGCCAATCCAAATGTAGCTGTCGAGAATCCAAAACAAGAGTTGTTGACACCAACGCAATTGGCCAAGCTTCAGGAAGGAGAAGCGGTTATCTTACGTGGGGTCAAGGGACGGGATAATGTTGGACGTAAGGTCACAACGGATCCAATCTTCGCACATGATAAGAACAGCTTCCCTTACAAATACATGTTCTTACAAGAGGAGTTTGATACATCGATGACTCTTGCGGATATTCCAGTCGAAAGTGCACACCGTGAGCTAGAGCTTCAAGAAATAGCAGTTGATGCAGGTACAGCCTTCAACAACATCATCGACTGGAGGCAACGTTTGACCATGCCACTCCTCAGCAACAATGGCGAAACTCCTAAACTATCAGGCCGTCACAGTAAAGGGCAAAAGGTACAATCCCAATCCTTTACTTCCACAGATGAATTATTCCAGGCAGCTGCAGCTAGTGTTATTCACGGTGACTATGATTATTATGATGACGGAGACGACTTCTTTGCGGATGAAGTTATCTAAAAAGATATACAATAAGTTATATAAACACTTGCAAGAAAAAATGATGTTTGTTATAATGAGGTAAATAATGATTAGGAGAAAAAATGATGAAAGCAAAGCACTTTTTAAGAATTGTTTTAGTAGGGTTAGCCTTGATTTTACTAGGGGCATGTGGTCAAAAATCACCTGAAAGTCTCTCTAAAAATGTGTTAAAAGATAGCTATACGGGCTTTTCACCAGAACATGGTTATGAGAGTAGTGATTTTAAGGGTGGAGTAGGAACTACCTTAAAGTTTGATAAAGAAAAACGAACCATCTCAAATAACGACGGTGAAAGCATCAATTATAGTGTTCTTTCAGAAGAACAAGTGAAGAGAATCCCAGCTGATTTCAGAGGCACTCTAGTTAGTCTAGAGAGTCAGCTGAAAGGAAAGGATAACTTTACAATCGCTGTTGATTATAAAGATATAGATAAACCTGAAGAAGCTCGCTCTTATTATCAAGTCGTCTTGACCGAGGGTGGTAAAAAAATCCGAATCATTGAACTCCGCCGTGGCTATAAAGAAGACAATGCTTTCTATGATTTCAACGGAACCGCAGATTAACTTACAAAAGTCTCAATTACTTGAGGCTTTTTTTGTTGTCAGAATTTCATTGTCCCTTTAAAAACGATTTTGCCATTATCGAATATGATAGGGGTATCTTAAAAAGAAAGAAGGTATCTTTAGTGCACTATCAAACCTTTTCAGATTTGGTGAATGAGATCAAGAATCTTGATGGTGAGATTACAGGCGAGAATGCAAAAAAGCTGGCAGAGTTTTATTCCTATTGGAATAACTATTTAGAACCGACTCCTGCATTTATGGCATTTCTCACCTATTTACCAGGAGGGATTGCCAAGGCTCTTTATCAAATCACTTCCAGCCTAGAACATGTTTTTAATAATATGTTCAAGCTCTTTGGTCTCTTCGGTTATCTAGGCGACCAGAAGACGATTATAGGCCAGTTCTTTTACTGGTTTCAGCTATTGGGGACGTCCTTGTTCACCCTGATTTTGGTCGTATCGGCCGTCGCAGGAGTTTTTACAAAGCCAGTCAAATACAAAGGAGTCATCACGAATTTCCTTTTGGTAACGGCTGTAACTGCCGTATTGCCACTAGCTTTGACCACTATATCAACAGCAGTAGCACAGGATGCCATGTCTATCCAGACAGTCTCCAGTGAAGCGCCATCTGGCAGTCAACCGACTTCCTCCTTGGCTCTGCAGCCCATGAAAAATAATGTGGTAGACTTAAAAGTCTTGATCTACAAGGATTTTTCTACGGAGTTGTTTCCAATGGATGATTATGGCTTTATCAAGCCTGTTCAAGAGGGATCTACCCCTGTCAATAATATCACGGATAGTCCTGAACAGCGGGACACGACTGATTTTGCGACCAAGATTGATTTTGGGGCAAACTATGGTACAACGAATCCAAAAATGATACAGGATATAGAGAAACATGATAAAATACCAGGGATTAAAGGCTTGTTCCTACATAAGTTGAATTCCAATAATACTGGAGTTGAAAGCATCACAGAACACCGAGTCATTAATCAATTGAGTGCTTTTGAATCAGTTTACATGCGCTATAAAGTCAACTGGATAGGGATGTTCCTCCAGTATATTATCCTGATTGTTCTTTTGGTCAGCATGATCATTAAGCTCGTTAAATCAATCTTTGATATTCTGATTGAAGCAATGATTTCTCCAATTCTTGGATATAGTTCTCTATCAAACTCAAAGAAATATAAGGAGCTGCTAAGAACGATTGGCGGTGCTTTAGCAGGAATCTTCTTTGAAGTCATCATTATGCGTGTAACGCTTGAGATTTTCAGAGATTTACCAATCCTTTCTGTTTCAGCTGTATCTAAGCTTTCTGGCGGATTCTTTGATGGACTCAATATGTGGGAACAGTGTCTCGCAGCTGCCTTTGTCTATGTTGGAGTATTCTTTGCAGCCATGCAAGGAGTAGCCATGATCGAGCGCTGGCTTGGAGTTTCAACAGGTCATAGTGAAACAGCTCAACAATTGCTGGGTGCTATGATGATGGGTAATGCTTTTGCGGCTGGAGCAGGCGGCCTCTTTAATGGTGGTATGGCACTTGGTCAATTTGGTATGGATATGGCACAAAAAGCTCCAGATGCCCTATCTAAAGGAAGTCAGATTCTGGGAAATAGCCTTGCCAGAACTGGAGGTGGTATTCAAGGTGCTTTGAACTCTGTAAAAGACCAGGGCTTGATGAATGCGGCCAAAGGTGGTGTAAGTAATATGGTTGATTTGGCAGAATGGAAAGCTTTTGAAGCCATGCAAAATGGGAAAGGGGCAGTTGGAAAAGTTTTAGATAAACTGGATGATAAGGCTGCCTCTGCTCAAAATGCGACCTATAACGCATTGAAAAACGATGCAGTTCCTGGTATTAATCAGCCTGGACCAGTTGATATTCCTGAGCCTCCAATTGATCCAGGAACAACCGATGCACCTATTGTCGATCCAACTCCTCCAGCTGAAGAAATGGAGTCCCCAATTCAAGATCCAAATCCACCTGCAGATGCACCAGTTTCAGAATCACAACCACCAGCACAGCCTGATTCTTCTCAACAAAAATTTCAAAAGAGCATGAATCAAATGAATTACATGAACCAACAAATGCAACAAGCAGGACAGCGTATGCAGGGAGGTCGTCATATCACAGGTGCTGAGAGTGAGGACGAAGAAGAATAGGCTGAACTATGGATTTAACAGGAAAGAACATTGTTATCACAGGAAGCCTACGTCCTCTAACTCGAGAAGAAGCCATACGATTTTTAGAAAGTAAAGGAGCTGTCGTTCAAAACTATATATCTTCTAGGACAGATATATTGGTTTTAGGACACAAGCAGTTGAATCTTTTTGATCTAGATAAAAGGTCTAAAAAGCATGATGAAGCGCTTAGACGAATATCAGACGGTCAATCCATCACTTTCCTTTCAGAAGAATCATTCTTTGATTTAGTCAAGAAGTCTCAAGATTGAGGCTTCTTTTATTGTACAAAAAAGTATATAACTTTTTATACAATTCATTCCTGAAGGATGATGGGGAAAATGCTATTGTCCCTTTAAAAGATATTTTCGATTATTCATTATAATGTGAGTGTCAAAACAAATATAAAGGAGAAATTCATGTACGATGAAAAATACGGTGTACCTAGAGATATCTATGCCAAAATCAAGATCATAGGCCTTCTTATCATAGATATTGCTTTTGTAGGAATTACTGGAGTAATCGCTTTGAGCGTTGGCTTAAAAATCTTTCCTAAAAGCCAATGGATACAGATGTTCGCATTCATTTTTTTAACACCAGTTCTGAGTTTGTATCTGGTGTTACCAGCTAACGGTGGCAAAAAGAATTGGCACAGCATGTTTCTGTTCTTCAGACGAAGAAGAAAACGTTATATCAGCTTAAATTACATCAGAAGGAGAAAACCATAATGGCGATTAAACAAATTAAATCCCCCAAAAATGAGAAACGTCCGCTGGGGCGTATTCAAGAAACGAAGAGACAAACGCAGGAATATTTTGATTTGCATTCTTGCGTTGAGTTGTTAGATGTAAAATCAATCATTCCAAACAGCCAGGCTTATATTCAGTTAGTTGATTATGGCTACTTGCAGCTGATGGAGATACCAGGTAAAGATTTAGGATCGATGTCTTATAACGAGGTTATGAGAACCATTGAAAATTTTGAAACCTGGTTGACTCGATTTGGATCGAATATCCAAGTGGAGACGACAACTTTACCAACAAATACAGATACGCAAATTTCTGACTTGCGCCATCATTTGGATTTAGTGCGACAAGAAATGTCTAAGTTATCAATAAATGATAGACGTTTTTTACAACTCAAGGATCGTGAAATTTGGCTTCAAAGCCAAATTAAAGTTGAAGAAAGCATCCGACAAGAAGTCTATAATACAGAGTTCATACTGTGGCTATTTGCGCCCACAACAACCGAATTGGACGAATTGGTTCGTAAGGCTAAAACCTATGGAAATAATGATTTTGTTCCACAAGATATCAGCTACAGGAAGAAAATTCAGATTATAAAGCAATACAACAATATGAATGAGAAAGTGTAGGAGAGATAGCATGCCTGATTTATCAAAACGTAGACAAAGACAATTAAAGAATGAAGGATATGACCTTGCTTTCCTTAGCCAGATTCAACCGCAAGGAAATATTGATTTTAAAAAGGATGATCGTTTCTGGATAAGTGGAGATGGATGCCATACGGTCTTACACTATTATGAGTATCCAACTGAAGGAATGGATCGTTTTTGGCTTTCTGAATTGTTGTTGCTTCCTGGAACACGTTCCTTCCTGTCACTGTACAAGGAGGATAATAGACAGCTTCAAAAAGAGATTGAGGACTCTATTGAAGAGAAGTCAACACGGATTACAAACAATAGCAAACTAACCAATAATCGGAAAGAACTAGATGAGATTGACAATCTTAATAAACTAAGCCGTGAAATTGATAAGCGGAATATAGCTATGTATGGGATGTATATTCGTGTCTTTGTGTTTGCATCAATCAAAGAAGAGTTATTCAAGAAGGTTGAAGAAGTCAAAGACAAAACGTCGAAATTCAAATCCACTATTCTGTCTGGAGAATTAGATTTTGAATACCATGCTCCATTTATTCCAGCCGAATATCAGATTGATTTGCCCAATCATCGAAGAGGGATACCGACTCCAGCTCACTCAATAGCTGGTGGATATTTCTTTAATCATACGAAGCTAGAAGATGAGAAAGGCTTCTATCTTGGATGGACTCCAACTAACGGAGCGGTAAATTTCAATTTTCTAGAACGTGACGAGAAAAGAACACGATCCTTTATGATCCTATCTGGAAATCCAAAGATGGGACAACGATCTTTTCTTATGAAACACACAGACGGTCTCTATGCGAAGGGGCATTATATTCGTAACTTTGATGCTACTGGCCAGTTTCTTGATCAGACACGAAAACAACATGGATTGATTCTTGATTTATCAGGTGAGGCTAACCGTATCAATATCTTCCAGGTATTTCCAACAGTGACCAATGAAGCAGGAACTGAAATCGATAAGAAGAAATCCTACAACCTTCATATCGAGAAACTGAAGAGTATCTATAAACTCCTGAATAATGAAGTGACAGGAGACGATTTAATCACATTTGGAACTCTCCTGAATGAGTTTTATATTGAGGGAAATATGTGGGCTCGAAATCCTTCATTGAATCCAGAAAAACTGAAAGCGACGGATATTGTGAAGGAAGAGTATCCTATTCTGTCTGATTTTATTTTGTTTGTTGATGCCTACAAACGTCGACTGGAACAAACTAGTACGGATAAAGCCGAACACAAGGCTGTTAAGCGTATTTACAACACGTTTAACGAACTATTGACAACAAACGCAGAAATTTTCGAGGGGACAACCAAATTTCAAGATATTTCTTCAGAGCAAGTTGTGACATTTGACTTCTCAGGTTTGAAGAACGCCCCTCATTTGTTAAATGTTCAAATATTCTCTGTTCTTTCACTTGTCTCGGCTGATATTGTCAATAACGGAAAACGCTGTAAGCAATTACTGAAGAGACGTCCTGACTTAACGGAGATGGATATGCAGCACTATATTGTCAATATTAGTGGGGCACAGACACTCATTGACCCTAAGCATGAAAGTAGTGTCAACCTTCTGGCTGATATGATTGATACAATGGGCGAAAACTTTGCTGGTGTTGTATTGTCTGTTAATTCACTGCGAGGGATTCTGTTTGAGACGGGGATTGGCACTCATAAGGATCCGTACGTAACGGCAGTCCAGAGGATTTTTGGTCTGATGCAATATAGAGTTTTTGCTCAGACGGACGAAACCAGTGTTCCTCTACTAGCTAACGCCTTATCTGGATCAATGAACCAGTCTGAACTAGAGACTTTGCCTCGTCTGAAGAAAGGACAGTTATTCATGAATATTGCAGGGGTAGGAAATCTGGTCTTTAACCAACAGCTGTTAGCCCCTGAAGTTGAGCGCTATGGCGGTATTGAGTAAGAAAGGAAGGTAAACCAGAATGGCCAAAAATAAACTAGGAATGATTGCCAGGACTAAGCAGAGATTTGATCAATACGTATTGATTCGTAAATATCGCATGCAACAAGAAAGAGATTATTTCGCTTCAGAGGGAGAATCTGATCCAAAACGCCTGGAAGCACAAAAAGAACGAGATAAGGAGTTTTTGAACGGTCTCAAGAAGATTGGAATAGGATTTATTGTATTTTTAGTTTTTTATGGAATTTTGCGAACAATATTAGGATTGTGGTAAATAAGCGAGGTATCCATGAAAAAAATATTTAAACTGAAGATCCTCATTCCTTTTGTGGCTCTCCTATTAATTATCAATGTTGGGATAACCATGTTAGTTGGGATAATGGGAGCTGTAACCAATAATGGAAGAAATGATTGTGGTGCTGTAGAAACAACATCTTCAACTGGCGACTCCACAGTTTCTTCAGCGGATGGTTCCATCGATGAATTTGTAAAAAAGCACAAGGAAGCCTATATCCTGTCTTGGAAGGCAGGAGGTTTCCTACCTTCAGCTTCTATCACTCAAACAATGATAGAGAATGGCTTCAATTTTACGAATCCTAATGGTACTTCCTTCTGGAAAGCTCACAATATGGGAGGTGTTAAAACCTCTAGTAAAAGTAATTTTCCAGTTACTCTTGCGACGTATGGTGAAGATAGTGTTGATTTAAGTGGGACAAAGCCTGGAGCGAATGTCGGAGACGGTACAGGAGGAGCTTATACTTGGTTCTCTAGCTACGATGCAGGGATCGTAGGGAAAGCTGAGTTTATGGCTCACCAGACACTCTATAAAGGGGCTATAAACAATACAAATGGTATTGCTAGCCTATCTGCTATAGCAGATGGTGGATGGGCCACAGATGGCACTTATAAGAGTAAACTAACTGATATGTACCAAAAACTAGGTACGAAGTATCAGTGGCTTGATAAGGAAGCTATTGCTGCTCATGGCGAGAAACCTTATGAAGGATCCAGTACACAAGATGTCAGTTCTTCAGATAGTGCAGTGTCTTCTTCAGCTGAAAGAAGTGGATGTGGAGAGTCAGGTAGCAGCACCGATGGAACGGGAACTGTCCCTTCAGATGCGACTGCATGGGGGTATAAACCAGAAGACTTACCAGATAGCTTGAAACCATTCATTATTGATCCTAAGAGCCTAGGCATGGATTATGCTAAGTCTACAGGATGGTATAATCCTGGAAGTGACGAGTATGCTGGACAATGTGTGAATCTTACAATTAGCATGGGAAATCACTTATGGGGTCATTCTGGCTCCGTACAGGGCGATGGGAAAGATCAAGCGGCGGCATGGGCTGCAATATTTGGAAATTCGGTTAAGACTACACCCAAAAGAGGCGCTATTTTTTCTTCACAGGTAGGAGGCGGAGGATATGGTCATACTGGAATTGTATGTCATGTTTTCGAGAATGGCTCTATCTTATTTGTAGAACAAAATACACCTCTGAGTGGTTGGGATCAGTTCAAAACTCCATATACATGGAATTATCGTATTTGGACTAAATCACAACAACAAGAACAGGTAATCTCTTTTGCTTATCCAGATGACAGAGAAGCTAAATTAAGTTCAAATTAAAAGGAGGATATAAGATGATTGATTGGATAAAGGAGAATATGGTTGTATCGATTGTAGTAGGTATTCTATTGGTTTTGGCAGGAATAGGGATTGTATCGAGTTTCAGGCCATCTCAACAAACTAAAATAGAAGAAACGGCTCAGGTGAGTTCTTCAGGAACCGCACAAAACGAACCGTCTTCCAAAGAGGAAACAGCAGATGAGAAGAATTATCGGACAGCTAAGCTAAAACTAGAACGCCCCTATGCAGAGGCAAGCTCAGAAGACAAAAAAGAAGTGTTAAAAGCCTTTGAAGAAGCAGTAGCAGATATAAAAAAGACGAATTTTCTGCCAAATGTAAAGGGAACAATTGAGAATCATTTATCTATGACGCAGAATGCGATGGTTCAAACCTTTGCGATGGCTCTTCTGACGAATCAGTATGATTTTCAACCTAAACAATTGGAAGTGATGCCAACTGAATCAGATGATGTGATTCAATTTTTGGTTGTTCTAACTAAAAATGGAGAAGAGAACAGCTATTTCGTTGGAAATTTCAATACTACGGTTCAACAAATCCAGCTAAAAGCCTATGTTGGCGGAAATATAGGTGGTACATACGGATAATAAGTTGCACAAAAAGTTATATAACTTTTTGTGCTTTTATATTGACAAACAAAGTTGTTTTAGTTATAATTAAGTATATAAAAAGTTATATAACAAAATATACAATTATCCAAGGAGGGAATCATGAAGATTCAGACTACAAACTTAGGAAAAGGTGGCGGTGGTAAGACTACAGATACCTTTAATGAAGGGGATTGGTTGGCACGTGTTAAGGGGCTTAGAACACTACTCATTGATGGAGCTTGGGAATGTAATTTGACAAGAACATTTGATGTAAAATGCGAGAAAACTGTCTATGATATATTTACGACTGGAGAGTATGAGATTGTTCCAATATCAGAAAATCTCAGTTTGATTTGTGGTGATGAGCGTTTGACAGATGAGCAGTTAGATCTTGCCAGTCGAAACAACAAGTATCTCCAGTTGTTTATGTGGTTTAGCGAACATTACGAAGAGTTAGAAGCACAATTTGATGTCATTCTGATTGATACGCACAATGATGAGAGTTTAGTTACAGCAAATTTTATAGCTGTATCAGATATTGTCTTGGCTGTTTCTGATGCCTCTCTTAATGGTTTTCGTGCCTGGTTATCTTTGAAAAATTTTGTAGATTTCATTAAGAGCGAAGCTATCGAAGTGATTACTAAGAAAAGCTATGTTAAAGCAGAACCTTATCTTATTGGAAATAAGATCAAGTACGTTGGAAACAATGTAACAGACACTTGTAAACAATTTTTAGAAGTTGTTGAAGAAGATCAGGCTTATCTGGGATCTATCCAGGAGAAAGAGCTCATGGCCAAGAGTCTTGTGATTAGTCAGAGTGTTTTTGAGCAGCATGAAGAGATGACAGCTAACCAACAAGAGACACATAAAAAGTTTTATGATAATATAAACTATGTATATGAAAATATTTTGAGTGTGTTAGAAGGAGAGGTAGCATGACAGAGAATCGATTCGCACAAGTAAAACAAACATTCCAAAGTACACCAAAGAGAGAGAAGACCCCTTCGTCGAGGAAACAAAATCAGGAGGCTAGAAAGTCTCCTGAAAGCTATAACAAAAAGCAAAGATATCCATTCTCTTTACATCATAATGTTCGATACGATATGTTAGATGCTTTAGTAGAGTATCACGGTGAAAAATCAGCTTCATCTTATCTCGAGAATCTGATTATAAGAGAATGGGAAAAGATGGAGCGAAAGAAAAAATAGCGTTCCATAAGAAAGGAAATGCAGCAATGAAATACTTATCAAATCTATCAGATATTCCTGAATTTTCTTCAGCAGCAATAGATTCAGGACAAATTGTCATCCCTCGTCCAATAATAGACAACCCACAGTTCAATGATTTGAAGAGTAGTGGAATTTTTCTCTACATGCTTTTATTAAATCGTTTAAGAGCTGCAGTTGACTTTGAATTAAAAGGATATGATGAAAATGGAAATACTTTTGTATGTTACCCTATAGAGGAGCTAATGGAGTCTCTTCAATCAGGTAAAAGTAAAGTGATTTCTTTGAAAAAGAAGCTAAAGAATCATGGTTTAATTGAAGAAGTACGCCAAGGATCCAATCTACCCAATAGAATTTACCTAACAGATGAGATTTTAAAATATTACTGATGAAGTAGGAGGAATCTATGATGATTTTCATTGATATTAAAAGACTTGTTCAGCTGTTCTTTATTTTTATCGGAGCTATAGCAATCTATGTGTTCTATAAAACATTTGGGCTTAGTATGGTGTTTATAATTGTTTTAGGATTGGCCGTTTTAAGATTCGCTCCAGCTTTCCTTCCAGTTGTATTATTACTGTATTTGGGACTTCACTTTACAGGTGGTTTTTCCTTTATTGCAGATGGAATTGTGACGGTTTTATGGAGTATTATTTTGATTCCTATGGGGATAGCTACTATTGAAATGAGCAAATCCTATTTGAGTAAGAAAGAGAAACCCTGGTATGACAAGTAAGAGTTTATCTGAAAAGATAGGCTCTTTTTTTGTCAGAACAAAGGATTATTTGAACATTCAGGTCAAAATTTATTAAAATAGGCGTAATTTTAATAAGGGAGGATTCTGAATGGCTTTCTTTGATGAGAGAGAATTAAAAAATCAATTGCTGTTTCAAAATGCAAAAGAATTTTATAACTTTGTTTCTAGGTATGATGAGGAGATGATTCCAGTTATGAAAGCAAAGGGCTATACCTGTATTCATTCAATGGAGCGAACCGTCGCTTTTACATTTGGAGAGTTTACTTTCAGAAGAAGACGTTGGAAAAAGGGAGATCATTGGGTCATTCCAGTAGATGAAAAGTTAGGGCTTCAAAAGAACGTCCGCTTCTCCTGGGAATTTATGTATCAGGTGGCCAAATTATCTACTTTAATGCCATATGATAAAGTAACTCAGGTGATCCAATTGACTTATCACATCTCTATCACAAAGCCAATTGTAGTAAAAGCTGTAAAAATCTGCGAGAAGTTGTTGGAGGAAAGAGAAGGCTATCGATATTATGAAGAGAATAAAGAGGTTAGCAAAAGAAAAGCCCAGGTTATTTATATTGAGGGTGATGGTGTGATGGTTAAAGCACGTGACACACAGAAGGATAATAAACATTATGATTTATCCCATTTTGTAGTCCATACGGGAAGCCAGAAAGTTGGCAGCAATCGATTTGAACTCCAGGACAAAAAAGAATTTATTGGCCTTGACAATCGCTTAGTGAGGGAGCAGGTAATCGATTATCTATTCAATAATTACGAAGTTACGGATCAGACTTTATTGATTACGAACTCTGATGGGGGTCATGGATATACACCCTATGTTTTCAAAGAAATAGCGAAGGTTTTGCGAATTAAACGACACGAACATTTTTGGGATGAGTACCATGTAAATAAGGAGTTGAAGAATTATTTAAAATTTTACTCTGAAGATCTATTAGAGAGAGCTTTCCAGGCGATTAAGCAACATGATAAGCAGTTAATGAGAACAGTCCTAGATACAACCGAAAGTTATATCGAGACAGAAGAAGAACAAGAGTTATTTGAGAAGTTCAAGAGTAAAATATTGAGAAATTTTCAATATACTAAACCAGCTGAACAAAGAGGCTTCAGCCATGCAGGAATCGGGATAATGGAGAGTCAGCATCGTAAGGTTACTTATAGAATGAAAAAAAGAGGAATGTACTGGACACTTGCTGGAGCTGAGACGATGAGTAGGATAATTGTTTTGAATTATGAAGATTCTTTGAGGGATCTATTCTTTGGCAACTGGAGAGAAGATTATGAAAAATTTATTTCTTTAGAGGAAGTTTCTGCTTATACCATTAAAAAAAGAATGAGTAAAACGGATAAAGAAAATACATCTAGATATCAATGTTACCCTGATAGTAAAAGATTATCTTACTTCCGAAAACAATAGAGGTACATAATAAAGTATATAAAAAGTTATATAACAAAAACCTTTGTAAAAAAAGGTCTTTTTGTGCTACAATCAAGCATAAAATGCTTGCACGGTATGTAAAAATGTGTTATAATTTACTTAAATTAATCGAATAAAAAAAGACGAAAAGTGCGCTAACACTTCTCGCCTTACCGAGTAAGAACTCGTCCTTCTTACTCAGTCTTTAATTAATGATACCTGATAAGTGTATCAATGTCAAGACTGAGCAAGAAATTTGTTCAGTCTTTTTTTAAAACTCGGTGATGTTCTCCTAAAAAATGTATGAATTTAGGCGTTCTAAAAAATTCTACCGCATACAATTCTGAAAATTCTGTTGACAACTTTCTGAAAAGGGTCTATAATGGAATGTAAATTTTAAAGGAGAAAATGATGAAAAGTTCAAAATTACTTGCCCTTGCGGGTGTGACATTATTGGCAGCTGGTACTCTGGCTGCGTGCTCTGGATCAAGTTCAAGTGCTAAAGGTGAGAAGACATTCTCATACATTTATGAAACGGATCCTGATAACCTAAACTATTTGACAACTGGTAAGGCAGCTACATCAAATATTACGAGCAACGTTATCGATGGCTTGCTCGAAAATGACCGCTATGGTAACTTTGTGCCATCTATGGCTGAGGATTGGTCTGTATCTAAGGACGGCTTGACTTACACATATACGCTTCGTAAGGATGCAAAATGGTATACCTCTGAAGGTGAGGAATACGCAGAAGTCAAAGCTCAAGACTTTGTAACAGGACTTAAATATGCTGCTGATAAAAAATCTGATGGTCTTTATTTAGTTCAAGAATCAATCAAAGGATTGGACGCCTATGTGAAAGGAGAAATTACAGACTTCTCTCAAGTAGGAATCAAGGCCCTTGATGATTATACAGTTCAGTACACATTGAACAAGCCAGAAAGCTTCTGGAATTCTAAGACAACGATGGGAGTTTTGGCTCCAGTAAATGAAGAGTTCTTGAACTCCAAAGGGGATGACTTCGCTAAGGGAACTGATTCAAGCAGTATTCTCTACAATGGTCCATTCTTACTTAAATCAATTGTTGCTAAATCTTCTGTCGAATTTGCGAAAAATCCTAACTACTGGGATAAGGACAATGTCCATATCGATAAGGTTAAATTATCATTCTGGGATGGACAAGATACCAACAAACCAACTGAAGCTTTCAAAGACGGTAGCTTTACAATGGCTCGTCTCTTCCCAACAAGCGCTAGCTACACAGAGACTGAAAAGGCATTTAAAGACAATATCGTTTATACACAACAAGACTCTACTACTTATTTGGTAGGTACGAATATCGATCGTCAGTCTTATAAGTACACTTCTAAGACAACGGATGAAGAAAAAACATCAACCAAGAAAGCTCTTCTAAACAAGGACTTCCGTCAAGCTCTTGCTTTTGGTTTCGATAGAACGGCTTATGCTTCTCAAGTGAATGGTGCAAGTGGGGCAACTAAACTGCTTCGTAACTTGTTTGTTCCTCCTACATTTGTACAGGCAGATGGAAAGAACTTTGGCGAAATGGTCAAAGACAAATTGGTGACTTATGGTGACGAGTGGAGCAACGTGAACTTGGATGATGCTCAAGATGGACTCTACAACCCAGATAAGGCCAAAGCAGAATTTGCTAAAGCTAAGACAGCTCTTCAAGCGGAGGGTGTGAAATTCCCAATCCACTTGGACATGCCTGTAGACCAAACCAATACAACAAAAGTTCAACGTGTCCAATCTTTTAAACAGTCAGTTGAAGAAAATCTAGGATCAGATAATGTGGTTATTGATATCCAACAGCTTCAAAAAGATGATGTTCAAAACATTACCTACTTCGCTGAAACTGCGGCTGGAGAAGACTGGGATATTTCAGATAACGTGGGTTGGTCTCCAGACTTTGCAGACCCTTCTACCTACCTTGATATTATCAAGCCTTCTGTAGGGGAAAATACAAAGACCTATCTAGGATTTGATTCTGGAACAAACAATGCTGCTGCCAAGCAAGTTGGTTTGGAAGACTACGAAAAAATGGTTGTGGAAGCTGGGGAAGAAACTACTGACGTTTCAAAACGTTATGAAAAATATGCTGCTGCCCAAGCTTGGTTGACAGACAGTGCCTTACTCATCCCAACAACTTCTCAAACTGGTCGTCCAATGTTGTCTAAGATGGTACCATTTACACTTCCGTTTGCATACTCTGGTAACAAGGGTATGAGCGAAGCCCTCTTGTATAAATACCTAGATGTACAAGACAAGGCGGTAACAACAGAAGAGTACCAAAAAGCTCAAGAAAACTGGTTGAAAGAAAAAGAAGAGTCTAATAAGAAGGCTCAAGAAGACCTCGCAAACCATGTGAAATAATTTTGCAGGATATGAGAAAGGATTTAGTATTCCTCTTGGATGCTAAGTCCTTTTTATATCTTTAAAGCGAGCTTTTAAATTTGGGATGTCTTGAGAAATTTTTGCGAATTTTCCTTTTTCCTATTGCTTTCTTAGATATTATTTGTTATATTAAAAGTATAATTATTTTTTTATTTATGACAGTTAAGCACGGTACTTTCAGAGAAAGGAGTATTTTTTAAAAAAGAAATGTAAACGCTTACTGTGAAGTGAAAGGATTAAGGAGTTTATGGATAAACGATTTTTTGAAAAACGCTGTAAGTTTAGTATTCGTAAGTTTACGCTTGGGGTAGCTTCGGTGATGATTGGAGCGACTTTCTTTGCTGCTGCCCCAGTTTTGGCTGATCAAGCAAGGGTTGGTTCAACAGATAATTTGCCAAGTGAACTGGCTGATTTGGATAAGAAGGCTAGTGATGAGGGGCACGATTTTGACAAGGAAGCTGCCGCTCAGAATCCTGGTTCAGCTGAGACTACTGAAGGCCCTCAAACAGAAGAAGAGTTGTTGGCTCAAGAAAAAGAAAAGTCTGAAAAGCCAAGCAATTTGCCAAAAGAATTAGAAGGTAAGTTGGAGAAAGCTGAAGACAATGGGCGTGAAGTTGACAAGGATCAATTGGCCCAAGATACTGGGAAACTCGTCCCAGAAGATGTGGCTAAGACTACCAATGGGGAATTAAACTACGGCGCGACTGTTAAGATCAAGACGCCATCAGGAGAAGGTAGCGGTATTGTCGTTGCTAAAGACCTTGTCTTGACGGTTTCTCATAACTTTATCAAGGACAGCCAAGACGGCAATATCCGTAAGGTTGTGGACAATGATCAAGGGGATGGAGATATCTATAGCATCTCATATCCAGGATTGCCAGATGTCAAGTTTAGCAAGAAGGATATTATTCATTGGGATCGTGAAGGCTACCTGAAGGGCTTCAAAAATGATTTGGCCCTAGTGAGATTGCGTACAGTTCTCGAAAATACGCCTGTTGAAGTAACCAAAAAGCCAGTAGTTAAGAAAATCGGAGATAAACTTCATGTCTTTGGTTATCCAGAAGGGAAATTGAATCCGATTGTCAATACTACAGTTGATTTTGTGGAACCATACGGAGAAGGTGTCCAAGGGATTGGTTACCAAGGAGGCAAACCGGGTGCTAGTGGTGGCGGTATCTTTGATACAGAAGGCAAACTAGTCGGTGTTCACCAAAATGGTGTAGTTGGAAAACGTAGTGGTGGCATTCTCTTCTCACCAGCTCAACTAAAATGGATCCAAGACCACATACAGGGAATTTCAAGTGTGAAACCAGCAGACTTGGAAGAGAAAGAGAAACCGGCTGAAGAAAAACCAAAAGAGGATAAACCTGCAGCTGCTAAACCTGAAACCCCTAAGACAGTAACCCCTGAATGGCAAACGGTAGCAAAAAAAGAACAGCAGGGAACAGTTACGGTTCGTGAAGAAAAAGGTGTCCGCTACAATCAATTGTCTTCAACTGCACAGAACGACAATGGCGATAAACCAGCCTTGTTTGAAAAACAAGGATTGACAGTTGATGCTAATGGAAATGCAACGGTTGATTTAACCTTCAAAGATGATTCTGAAAAGGGCAAATCACGCTTTGGTGTCTTCTTGAAATTTAAAGATACCAAGAACAATGTTTTTGTTGGTTATGACAAAGATGGCTGGTTCTGGGAGTATAAATCTCCAACCGATAGCACCTGGTATAAGGGGGGACGTGTAGCAGCGCCTGAGACAGGAACAATTAACCGCCTATCAATTACCCTCAAGTCAGATGGACAACTCAATGCAACGAATAATGATGAGAAACTCTTTGATACGGTCACTTTGCCAGCAACTGTTAATGAAACTCTCAAAAATGAGAAGAAAATCGTCCTAAAAGCTGGTTCCTATGGCAATGAGCGAACAGTTGTCAGCGTTAAAACAGACAATCAAGAAGGTGTAAAAGCAGATGATACTCCTGCCCAGAAAGAAACAGGTCCGGCCGTTGACGATAGCAAGGTGACTTATGATACGATCCAGTCTAAGGTCCTCAAGGCAGTAATCGACCAAGCCTTCCCACGTATTAAAGAATATAGTTTGAACGGGCATACCTTGCCAGGACAGGTGCAACAGTTCAATAAAGTATTTATCAACAAACACGAAGTCACCCCTGAAGTTACCTACAAAAAAATCAATGAGACAACAGCAGAGTACGTGATGAAGCTTCGCGATGATGCTAATCTTATCAATGCGGAAATGACAGTACGCTTGCAAGTTGTGGACAATCAATTGCACTTTGATGTGACCAAGATTGTCAACCACAATCAAGTCACTCCAGGTCAAAAGATTGATGATGAAAGAAAACTGCTTTCTTCTATTAGTTTCCTTGGCAATGCTTTAGTCTCTGTTTCAAGTGATCAAGCTGGTGCTAAGTTTGATGGGGCAACCATGTCAAACAATACCCATGTTAGCGGAGATGATCATATCGATGTAACCAATCCAATGAAGGATTTGGCTAAGGGTTACATGTATGGATTTGTTTCTACAGATAAGCTTGCTGCAGGTGTTTGGAGCAACTCTCAAAACAGCTACGGTGGTGGTTCGTATGATTGGACTCGTTTGACAGCCTATAAAGAAACAGTTGGAAATGCCAACTATGTCGGAATTCATAGCTCTGAATGGCAATGGGAAAAAGCTTATAAGGGCATTGTCTTCCCAGAATACACGAAGGAACTTCCAAGTGCCAAGGTTGTTATCACCGAAGATGCCAATGCTGACAACAAAGTCGACTGGCAAGATGGTGCCATTGCTTATCGTAGCATTATGAACAACCCTCAAGGTTGGGAAAAAGTCAAGGATATCACAGCTTACCGTATCGCGATGAACTTTGGTTCTCAAGCACAAAACCCATTCCTCATGACCTTGGATGGTATCAAGAAGATCAATCTCCACACAGATGGTCTTGGGCAAGGTGTTCTCCTTAAAGGATATGGTAGTGAAGGTCATGACTCAGGCCACTTGAACTATGCTGATATTGGTAAACGTATTGGTGGTGTCGAAGACTTCAAGACCTTGATCGAAAAAGCGAAGAAATATGGAGCACATCTAGGTATCCACGTTAACGCTTCTGAAACCTATCCTGAGTCTAAATACTTTAATGAAAATATTCTTCGTAAGAATCCAGATGGCAGCTACAGCTACGGCTGGAACTGGCTAGACCAAGGGATCAACATTGATGCTGCTTATGATTTGGCGCATGGACGCTTGGCTCGCTGGGAAGACTTGAAGAAAAAACTTGGTGAAGGTCTCGACTTTATCTATGTGGACGTTTGGGGCAATGGTCAATCAGGTGATAACGGTGCCTGGGCTACCCACGTTCTTGCTAAAGAAATTAACAAACAAGGCTGGCGCTTTGCGATCGAGTGGGGCCATGGTGGTGAATACGACTCTACCTTCCAACACTGGGCAGCTGACTTGACCTATGGTGGCTATACTAATAAAGGTATCAACAGCGCCATCACACGCTTTATCCGCAACCACCAAAAAGATTCTTGGGTTGGGGACTACAGAAGTTACGGTGGTGCAGCCAACTACCCACTTCTAGGTGGCTACAGCATGAAAGACTTTGAAGGTTGGCAAGGAAGAAGCGACTACAATGGCTATGTAACCAACTTGTTTGCCCATGATGTCATGACCAAGTACTTCCAACACTTCACTGTAAGCAAATGGGAAAATGGAACACCAGTTACCATGTCTGATAACGGTAGCACCTATAAATGGACTCCAGAAATGAAGGTTGAGCTAGTCGATGCAGCAGGTAACAAGGTTGTTGTGACTCGTAAGTCAAATGATGTCAATAGCCCACAATACCGTGAACGTACAGTAACGCTCAACGGACGTGTCATCCAAGATGGTTCAGCTTACTTGACTCCTTGGAACTGGGATGCGAATGGTAAGAAGCTTCCTACTGATAAGGAAAAAATGTACTACTTCAATACGCAAGCCGGTGCAACAACTTGGACCCTTCCTAGTGATTGGGCAAATAGCAAGGTTTACCTTTACAAGCTAACTGACCAAGGTAAGACAGAAGAGCAAGAACTAACTGTAAAAGATGGCAAGATTACCCTAGACCTTCTAGCAAATCAACCATACGTTCTCTACCGTTCAAAACAAACCAATCCTGAAATGTCATGGAGCGAAGGCATGCATATCTATGACCAAGGATTTAACAGTGGAACCTTGAAACACTGGACCATTTCTGGTGATGCTTCCAAGGCAGAAATTGTCAAATCACAGGGTGCAAATGAAATGCTTCGTATCCAAGGTAATAAGAGCAAGGTCAGTCTTACTCAGAAACTGACTGGCTTGAAACCAAATACCAAGTATGCGGTTTATGTTGGTGTCGATAACCGTAGTAATGCTAAGGCAAGTATCACAGTGAATACTGGTGAGAAAGAAGTGACTACTTATACCAATAAGTCACTCGCTCTCAACTATATCAAAGCTTATGCTCATAACAATCGTCGTGACAATGCTACAGTTGACGATACAAGTTACTTCCAAAATATGTACGCCTTCTTTACAACTGGATCTGACGTATCAAATGTCACTCTGACATTGAGTCGTGAAGCTGGTGATGAAGCAACTTACTTTGATGAAATTCGTACCTTTGAAAACAATTCAAGCATGTACGGAGATAATCATGATACAGGTCAAGGAACCTTCAAACAAGACTTTGAAAATGTAGCTCAAGGTATCTTCCCATTTGTAGTAGGTGGTGTCGAAGGTGTCGAAGACAACCGCACTCACTTGTCTGAAAAACACGATCCATATACACAGCGTGGTTGGAACGGTAAGAAAGTTGATGATGTTATCGAAGGAAATTGGTCATTGAAGACAAATGGACTAGTGAGCCGTCGTAACTTGGTTTACCAAACGATTCCGCAAAACTTCCGCTTTGAGGCAGGTAAGACTTATCGCGTAACCTTTGAATATGAAGCAGGATCAGACAATACCTATGCCTTTGTAGTCGGTAAGGGAGAATTCCAGTCAGGTCGTCGTGGTACTCAAGCAAGCAACTTGGAAATGCATGAATTGCCAAATACTTGGACGGATTCTAAGAAAGCTAAGAAAGTAACCTTCCTCGTGACAGGTGCAGAAACAGGCGATACTTGGGTAGGTATCTACTCAACTGGAAACGCAAGCAATACTCATGGAGATGCTGGCGGAAATGCCAACTTCCGTGGTTATAACGACTTCATGATGGATAATCTTCAAATCGAAGAAATTACCCTAACTGGTAAGATGCTGACAGAAAATGCACTGAAGAATTACTTGCCAACTGTAGCCATGACTAATTACACCAAAGAGTCTATGGATGCTTTGAAAGAGGCGGTCTTTAACCTCAGTCAGGCAGATGATGATATCAGTGTTGAAGAAGCGCGTGCAGAGATTGCCAAGATTGAAGCTTTGAAGAATGCTTTGGTTCAGAAGAAAACAGCTCTGGTAGCAGAAGACTTTGAAAGTTTGGATGCGCCAGCTCAACCAGGCGAAGGTCTAGAGAATGCCTTTGATGGTAATGTATCTAGTCTATGGCATACATCTTGGAATGGTGGAGATGTAGGCAAGCCTGCAACCATGGTCTTGAAAGAACCAACTGAAATCACAGGACTTCGCTACGTTCCACGTGGATCAGGTTCAAATGGTAACTTGCGTGATGTGAAACTGGTTGTCACAGATGAGTCTGGTAAAGAACATACCTTCACAGTGACAGATTGGCCAGATAACAACAAGCCAAAAGACATTGACTTTGGCAAGACAATTAAGGCTAAGAAAATTGTCCTTACAGGTACTAAGACTTACGGAGATGGTGGAGATAAATACCAATCCGCTGCTGAGTTTATCTTTAGTCGTCCACAGGTAGCAGAAACACCTCTTGACTTATCAGGTTATGAAGCAGCTTTAGCTAAGGCGCATAAATTGACAGACAAAGACAATCAAGAGGAAGTGGCTGGAGTTCAGGCGAGCATGAAATATGCGACGGATAACCATCTCTTGACGGAAAGAATGGTCGAGTACTTCGCAGACTATCTCAATCAATTACAAGATCAAACAGCTAAACCAGACGCTCCTACAAGCAGCAAGGGTGAAGAGCAACCGCCAGTTCTTGATGTACCTGAGTTCAAAGGTGGCGTCAATGCGGCAGAAGCAGCTGTACATGAAGTCCCAGAGTTCAAGGGCGGTGTCAATGCAGTAGAAGCAGCTGTACATGAGGTCCCTGAGTTCAAGGGCGGCGTTAATGCAGCAGAAGCAGCTGTTCATGAAGTCCCTGAGTTCAAGGGTGGGGTCAATGCAGTAGAAGCAGCTGCAAATGAAGTCCCTGAGTTTAAGGGTGGAGTCAATGCAGTTGAGGCCTTGGTAAATGAAAAGCCTGCCTACACAGGTGTATTGGCTACTGCTGGAGATCAAGTAGCTCCAACAGTTGAAAAACCTGAGTACCCGCTCACTCCAAGTGCAGTAGCTACTACCAAAACTCCAGGAGCTAAAGATGAAGAGAAACTTCCTGCTACAGGAGAACACAGCTCAGAAGTGGCCCTCTTCTTAGCAAGTGTGAGCATCGCTTTATCTGTTGCAGTCCTTGCGACAAAACGTAAAGAAGACTAAACAGATTTGGTTTTAGCAGTTCAAAGCAACTAGAATCAAATAGGATTAAACAGCCGGAGAGGACCTCTTGGTTCTCTCCTTTTTCAAAGGAGAAATGATACCGCTTACTCATGTATGCGGATGAAAGGAATAGGAGAAAGATGGATAGACATTTTTTTGAGAAACGCTGTCACTATAGTATAAGAAAATTTGCAATCGGTGCAGCCTCCGTTATGATTGGTGCTAGTATCTTTGGCGCCAATATGGTTCAGGCGGCAGAAACAGCAACACCTTCAGAAACAGAGGGAAGCATCACTCATGTTGAAGCGCTGGATAAGTTACCCGATGATTTAGCTGCTGCGCTTGAAAAAGCAGATGCAGAAGCTGCAACAGAAGCAAGTCATGAAGAAACTCCAGCGATTGACGAAGGAAGCAATCCTCCAGCAAGTGAAGAGGCAAAACCAGAGACAAGTCCTGCAAGTCCCAAGCCAGCAGAAACGCCGAAATCGGTTGAAACACCAAAGGTGGATAATCAACCTGCGGGAACCACTACACCAGCAGTAAAACCAGCTGAAGAGACAATCGAAGATAGAGAAGATGTCAACCATCTCGAGGGTGCTACTGCCCAGGCAAGCAACCATGAGACTGGAACCAACTTTACTGCAGATAAAGCTATTGATGGAGATGACAATACCCGTTGGGCTACGGACAAAGATGTACCAAAACCAACCTTCGAATTAACTCTTCCAAAAACTACCCTCATCAAGCATGTAGAAATTGACTGGGATCGTCGTCTTCGTAATGGGCAAAATGACCCCAATATCAAATCTTGGAGTCTCTACTACGCAGGTCAAGAAGACGTGGGCGCTAACGGAGAAAAACAATGGAAACTCGCTCATACCAAAACTGGAGATCCTGTTTTAGATGAGAAAGTAGATCTAGCTGAAAGTATCAAAGCTAAGTATCTCAAACTTGAGGTCAATGATTACCAAGCGGGAACAATGAACTGGAGAAACGTTGGAATCCAAGAAATTCGAGCTTATTCTAACGTTCCGGACCATAGTAAGGTAACGGATATCCGCCAAGTAACCGAACTAACAGTAGCAGAAGACGGACAATCTCTTGTCTTGCCAACTTTACCAGGAAAAGTCAGTCTTATCGGAAGCAATAAACAAGGTGTAATTGACCTTCAAAATCGTATCTATAAACCTTTGACAGATCAACGCGTCAAGGTCATGGTCCAACAAATCAGAGACAGTCATACCTTTACCAAAGAGTTTGAAGTAGTCATCAAGGGTCTACATCAGGACGAAGGTGTGGGTGTGAAACCAAAAGTAGCACCAGCTGTTCAACAATGGTATGGGAAAGAAGGCCAATCTTCTATCACTTCAGATACAGTCCTTGCAACAGGAGATTCAGGCTTTGATCAGGCTGCAAGCTTCTACCAGTCAGACCTTGCAAGCCGTGGATTGGAACTTGCAATAGGTGACAAACAGGCTCAAAAACGAATCGAGTTTAAAAAGGTTGAAAACAAGGGGTACGGTAAGGAAGGCTATGGCATCACTATCCAAGGTGATGTGATTACCATCGAAGCTGCAACGAACACAGGAGCCTTCTACGCCACTCGGACTCTTCTTCAAATGGGGGAAAGCAATCTCCAAAATGGAGAAATTCGTGATTTCCCAAGTTTCAGCCACCGTGGCTTTATGCTGGATACAGGTCGTAAATTTATCCCTTATGACACCCTTGTAGACATCATGCTAAACATGGCCTACTACAAGATGAACGACTTGCAGTTGCACCTTAATGATAACTATATCTTCCTTAAGGAACACTTGGCAGGTAAGAATTTAAGTCCAGAAGAACAACTCAAGTATGTACTTGAACATGCTAAGACTGGTTTCCGTTTAGAGACAGATATTGTCGGTAAGAATGGTCAAAAATTAACATCAGATGAGCATTATACCAAGGAAGAAATGCAAAATCTGATTAAATTGGCCAAGGCTCTTCATATCAACCTAGTACCAGAAATTGACACACCAGGACACGCACTTTCATTTGTTAAAGTTCGTCCCGACCTCATGTATCAAGGTAGTCTGAGCGATTATGCAGGCAAGCACAATGTTGAGCGTGTTGCCATGCTAGACCTAGATAATAAATACGATGAAACGCTAGCTTTTGTCAAATCAGTTTATGACAAACTCCTCGATGGTCCAGATGCACCACTTCATGGGGTATCCACTGTTCATATTGGAACGGATGAATACTATGGTAGCAGAGAAAGCTATCGTCGCTATGTCAATGACCTTATCAAATACATTAAAGGAAAAGGTTATACCCCTCGCATCTGGGGCTCACTCAGTGCGAAACGAGGTAAAACAGCGGTTGATTGGAACGGAGTAGAGGTTGATATCTGGAGTATCGGATGGCAACGACCAAATGAAGCCATTGCTCAGGGAGCTAAGATTATCAACATCACAGATGTACCGACCTATAGTGTGCCAAGTGGAAGCAATAGTCAAGCAGCTTACGGGGACTATGCTAACTACGAACGTCAGTACAATAGCTGGACACCGAATGATTTTAGAACAGGTGGAGGTCCACTTCTACCAGCTTCTCATCCAAGTATCCTTGGTGGTGGTCACGCAGTTTGGAATGATAATATCGACCTTCATGAGACCGGTTTGACCTCTTATGATATCTTTAAACGCTTCTTCAAGAGCATGCAAACCACTGCAGAACGCACCTGGGGATCTGACCGTGCAGCTGCGACCTTTGCAGAACGCACCCTACCAACGAGCCCTTATGCGCCACAGTCAAATCCTGATAAAGAGATTGATCAAAGCGACTTGTTTACCATCAATCCTGAAACAGTCAAGAACTATGCAAGCAAGAAAGTGAAGACAAGCGAGCAGGGATTGGCTTTTGAGAAAGGCAGCAGTATCGAAGGCTTGGCAGGTGATGTTGGTCCAAGTCACGTCTTGAAGTTTGATGTAACTGTCACTGGAGACGGAGAACAAACCTTCTCAACTAGTGGGGACAATCGGATCTATCTAGCTGATAAAGACGGCTACCTTGCTTACCAGTTTGAACAGTTCCATATCCAATTCAATAAAAAACTTGAAAAGAACAAACGTTATCAAATCTCTATCGTAACCAAACCACAATCTACAGAAGTCTATGTGGATGGTGAAAAGATTGAGCGTATAGCAAATCCAGCCCATCCTCGCTTTGCCCACAATAGCTTGGTACTACCGCTTGAAAGCATCGGTGGTTTCAAAGGAATCTTGCATAGTGCAGAGTTGTCGGATAAACCATTTGTAAATCCTCGTTTGATTTCAAATGATAAGATTACAGCAACCGCAAGCAGTCAGCAACTTCCAGGAAACGCGACTGAAGGCGCTGTTGAAAAGGCCTTTGACAATGATCCAAATACCTTCTGGCATACTAAGTGGACTGGTGACACTGCGCCATACACCCTTACTATGACCTTGAAAGAAGCAGAAAAAGTCAATGGCTTGACGTATCTCCCACGTCCAGGTGGTGGAAATGGTGTCGTGACGCGCTACGAAATCTACGCACAAAAAGATGGCCAAATGGTCAAGGTTTCAGAAGGAAGCTGGGACAACAACGCCCAAGAAAAAACAGTCAACTTTGCGGCGGTAGATACCAACAAGATTGAGTTGAAAGTATTGGAAGGCGTTGGTGGTTTTGCAAGTGCAGCTGAAGTTCATCTATTGAAACCTGTTAAAGAAGAGCAAGAAACGCCTGCACCAAGTCAACCAGAAAAACCAACTACACCTGAAAAACCAACTACACCTGAAAAACCAAAAGTAGACCAAACCGGTGATGGAACAGTTGAATTGGCAGATCAATTCACTGCAAGTAAACCAGCTAGCGAAGACAGCATTGCAGCTGCCAGCAAGAGCGCAGACTATCTCAAGAAAGAGTACAAGGTCTTCCCAACTCCACAAAAAGTGACTTATGGAGAAGGAGTCACAGCCCTTCGTAAGCAAGTCAATCTGGTCATGGGCGATCAACTCGATATCTATACTCGCAATCGCTTGAAGAGTGTCTTGCAGGATAATCAAGTATCTTATACAACTGGTAAGTCAGCAATCGCTGGCGCAACCAATATCTATCTTGGAGTGCATGGACAAGGTTCACAAGCAGAGCAAAACTTGTCCAATGTTTCAGCAGGTCTCTTTGACAAGATCGACGCCTATGTCTTGAGCATCAAGGATAATTCGATTTCCATCGTCGGAAAAGACACAGATGCAGTCTTCTATGGTTTGACAACTTTGAAACACATGCTCAAGGAAAGCCAAGTGCCAGTCCTTCGTAATGTGACAGTAGAAGATTACGCAGAGCTCAAGAACCGTGGTTTCATCGAAGGTTACTATGGAAATCCATGGTCGAATGCCGATCGAGCAGAGCTCATGCGTTATGGTGGCGATTTGAAATTGAACCAATACTTCTTTGCACCAAAAGACGATCCATACCACAACAAGAAATGGCGTGAACTCTATCCAGAAGAAAAACTAGCAGAAATTCGTGAACTTGCTCGTGTCGGAAATCAAAGTAAAACTCGCTATGTCTGGACTATCCATCCATTCATGAACAACCGCATCCGCTTTGGCAATGAAGCGCATTACCAAGAAGATTTGGCAACCATCAAGGCTAAATTTACCCAGTTGATGAAAGTGGGTGTCCGTGAATTTGGTATCCTTGCAGATGATGCTCCAAGCCCAGTCGGTGGCTACAATAGCTATAACCGCTTGATGCAAGATATGACCAAGTGGTTGACTGAAATGCAGGGAACTTACAGCGGTCTTCGTAAAGAAATGATCTTTGTTCCTGGCCAGTATTGGGGTAATGGACGTGAGGATGAGTTGAAATCCCTCAATGAAAATCTCCCAAGATCAACAACCATGACCTTGACGGGTGGTAAGATTTGGGGTGAAGCCTCTGAAAGCTTCCTTTCAACTCTCAAGAACAATCTATCCGCAGGTGGCAAGACCTATCGCCCAGTTTCACTTTGGATTAACTGGCCAGTAACAGATAACTCGAAACAACACTTGATTCTAGGTGGTGGTGAGAAATTCCTTCATCCAAATGTGGATCCAAGCTTGCTATCTGGTATCATGTTGAACCCAATGCAACAGTCTGAACCATCTAAGATTGCCCTCTTTTCAGGAGCTCAATACTCATGGAAACAGTGGAAATCAGAAGAAGCTAAGAAAATCAATGACATTGCCTTCAACTTTGTAGAAAATGGTCATTTTGAAGATAGCAAGGTATCGGCAGCCTTCCGCGAACTTGGTAAGCACATGATCAATCAAAACATGGATACTCGTGTCGTCAAACTAGAAGAATCTGTAGACTTGGCTCCAAAATTAACAGACTTCATGACCAAGCTCAAAGCAGGTCAGGATGTGACTGCTGAACGTGCAGCCTTGCGTGCAGAATTTGCCAAGATTAAAGAAGCAGCCGAACTTTACAAAGCATCAGGCGATAAAAAGATGGTTGCGCAAATCCACTATTGGTTGGATAATGCAATCGACCAAATGAATGCTCTCGATGCCTTCCTTACAGGAACAGAAGCTATGGCTACAAACGATGCAGCCAAGCTTTGGGACAGCTACTATAAAGGCTTGAAGTTCTACGAACAGTCTCAAACTCACACCTTCCATTATGTAGATCATATGGAAAAAGCTGAATTGGGTGTTCAACATATTCGTCCATTTATCCTATCCTTGAAAGAAGTTCTAGCGTCTGAAGTTCAAAAAGTCTTGCATCCAGACCAAATCATCAGCACCTTTATCACCAATCGAACAGGTGTAGAAGGTGGTTTAGCAGAAGTGACGGATGGCGATTTGGCAACTCATGCGATTATTAAATCACCAAATAGCATCAAGACAGGTGATTATATTGGTATGAAGTTTAACAAGCCGGTAGATATCCAAATCTTGACCTTTGCTATGGGAACGCAGGCAAATCCACGTGATACCTTTAGTAAGGCAGAAGTGCAGTATCAAGATGAAAACGATAACTGGGTAACCTTGAAAGAGCCAAGCTATGTCGGAAATGAATCCCTTCTTAAGTTTGACAATCTCACTATCAAGGCCAAGGCAGTTCGCATGATTGCGACAGCAGATCGCGAGAATACTTGGTTTGCAGTTCAGGAAATTGCAGTCAACCGTCCAGTTGAAAAAGCTCGTAGCCAACAAGCAACGACAGTCAGTCTAAGCTCAAACTTAGTTTACAAACTAAATACCTCAGCTCGTCAAATCACTGATGGCAAGGACAATACAGAAGCCATGATGGCAAACGCTGACGGTAGCAATACCACTCCAGTAGATGCCTGGGCACAACTTGACCTCGGTGAAGTCAAGTCAGTCACTAAAGTTCGCCTTCGTCAAGGAACAGGTGATAAACTTGCCGCAGGTGTGCTTGAGTATTCTACAGACGGCACTGCATGGCAAGAGTTGGATCGCCTATCAGGAGAACAAACCAAGGAAGTGACTAGAGCAATCAATGCTCGTTACATCCGAGTACGCAATACCAAGGCCCTCGACCTATGGTGGCGTATCCAGGACTTCTCTGTTGAGACACGCTCTGGAAATAGCGAGTTAACAGACACCAACGTGGAATCCTTGAAGGAAACGCCGGTAGTGGATAGCTTGGGCAGTTATGAGCTTCAAATTCCATCTGGAACCAAACTCCCTGCTCATAGCTATCTAGGAATGAAGCTTGACCGTATCCATCAAATCAAGAGCATCCAGCTCCAAGGTCAGGCCAACCCTGCTCTTAGCCTTGAGTACTCTGCAAATGCGCAAGAGTGGACGCCAGCTAGCCAGTTGACAGACAGATCTGTAGTGAGTCACTTGGTACGTTATGTTCGTCTGGTCAATAAAACAGATCAGGAACAAGCTGTGACAGCCACTTCTCTCCTTGTGACAACCAAAGAAGTGCAACCAACCAAATTGGAATCAACTTCAATGGGCATTCATCCAACATACGGAAGCAATGATGTTCGTAAACTAAACAACCTAGATCAATTGTTTGATGGTGTTTACAACAACTTCGTTGAGTTTTCAGACTACGCCCATAAAGATGGTCACGTAACCTTGAAGCTTGGTAGCGAACGTACCATCAAGAAGATCAGAGCCTACATCCAAGACGGAACTCAAAACTATCTTCGTGATGGTAAGATTCAAGTCAGCCAAGACGGTAAAACTTGGACTGATGTCGTTACAGTAGGAGATGGTGTGGGCAATAGCACACACGATGATTCATTGACAGATGGTTGGACACATGATTCTAAGATGCCAGGAAATCGCTACATCGAGGGCGAATTGACGACACCGGTCAAAGCCAATTATCTCCGTGTCCTCTATACAGCGGATTATGATGCCCGTTTTGTAGGATTTACGGAATTGGTCATCAACGACGGTGAATTTGTCAAACCAATCAATGATCCAACAGTAGAAGGAAACGGTGGAGAAAGCCAAGGCAATCTTTATAATAATCTTGTAGACGGCAAAGTCTTGACCAGCTACAAGTCTGAAAAAGACAAGGGTGAATTGGTGTATCACTTGTCTGAGCCAACTAATGCCAACCATCTTCGTCTTGTCTCCAGTCTTCCTGAAGGAGTGAAAGCACGTATTCTTGCTAGAACACTCAAGGATGGTCAAGACAGTTGGCTAGACCTCGGTGCCATTACATCTAGTCTCCAAACTTTTGCTATCCGAAATGGCGGCTCTCTTCTAGATGTCAAGTTAGTCTGGGAGGGCGGCAAGGCTGAGTTTTATGAATTGGCAAGCTTCCATCAAGAATTAACAGAAGAATCGGTTCAATCAAGCAAGGGCGAAGAACCAGTACCCGTTCTTGAGGTTCCTGAATTCACGGGTGGTGTCAATGCAACTGAGGCCTTGGTACATGAAGTACCAGAGTACACAGGCCCAATCTCAACAGTAGGAGACCAAGCTGCTCCAACAGTAGAGAAACCTGAGTTCAAGGGCGGTGTCAATGCAGTGATGGCTCTAGTGCATGAATTGCCAGAATACACAGGCCCGCTAGCAACAGTAGGAGACCAAGCTGCTCCAACAGTAGAGAAACCTGAGTTCAAGGGTGGTGTCAATGCAGTGATGGCTCTAGTGCATGAATTGCCAGAATACACAGGCCCGCTAGCAACAGTAGGTGATCAAGCTGCTCCAACAGTAGAGAAATCTGAGTTTAAACTTAGCTCACTTGCTTCAGATGAAGGTAAGGCACCGGAACTAAAACAAGAAAGTGCTAGACCAGAAACAGCTGAACAAAGCTTGCCAGCAACAGGTGAGAGCCAATCTGACACAGCCCTCTTCCTAGCAGGTGTTAGCCTAGCCCTATCTGCTCTCTTTGTAGCAAAAACAAAGAAAGACTAGTATTTAGTAAAACCTCTTAACAAGATTACGAAATCCGTTTCCTATCTTTCCCAATGAGGTTTATAGTACAGAAAAAGCCTGAGAAGATGTCTTCTCAGGCTTTTATTAAGCACATAAATGCAATAGTGCTATGAAAAAATCACCCAGAGTGATCTATTTTAATAGTCTTTTTACAGAAAATAATTTTTTAAATTCAATAAATGTTCACACATACATTATTTAACTTTTTAAGACTCAAGATAACTTACAAATTTTATTATATGTTAAAATTTTTCCTATTTTATTTTTTAAAATATATCCTCATTCACATCTAACCAACTAGCATCATCTTCCCGCATTGGAATATACCTTATATCATGGAAACTATTAAATTTATTAGTATATATAGGAAGTTGCAGCGGATTCTGCCAGTTTCCATAAATTAAATTTCTCAACAATTTTATTGTCGCAAGTTATGCCAGCATAATCCTGTAGTTTCCTCTTGCTATTGAATCCCATATACCCAATTTGCATAAAATGGGTATGCGTTTCTGAATAATAAACTCTTATTACAAGTTTTATTCCCGTATTCTGAATCATGATTTTTCTTCCTGTCTATTTTATTACAAAAAATTCTCACAACTACTCAAAAATACTTTATCAGTAGTTTTTAAAGTGAATATTATTAAAGATTCTTGCCTTAAAATCAATTAAAAGAATATTACCTAGACTAGGTACATCTGTATTATCGAAAACCTCCAGTAATATCGCTAAAATGTCCCTCAAAACAAATTTTTCAGTAGACTTGTCAATCTTCTCTTCAGTTTTTAATAAACAAAGATTACGTTGTATATGGTCAATAAAGTCCATCATAAAAAAATTATTAATATCATCCAATGAATCAAAATAACCAATTTCTGTTGGTAAATTATTGATAATATAAAATTCTTTATCTAATATGTATTCTAATCTAAAATTAAATTTTTTAATTTCATTAAAACAATCTGTGTTGTATTTTACAGTATTTAACACATCTTGCAATACCGAATACACACTGGAAAGTTCCACTGTATTTGCTTCAATTTCATATGAAAAGAACATGAATAAGGAATGTAAAAGTTTATTGAAATTCCTTGACTCTATAATATCTTTAACTTTATTTGCATTCAGAAAAATTTTTTCTCTAATTTCGTATGTGTTATAAAAGAAGATTTCAGAGAACATTGAATTAGTCGGCACACTAATATTGTTGTAGTCTCCCCAATCTTTAGAAGATGATATATCACTATAATTTCCAATACCAGGATATAATGCATTCCCCTTCGATTTTAAATATTTATAAATCTTTATACCTCCATTAAGATATCCAAAAAGAATTTCCTCCCCAATTATTGTTGTAGCAGTAATATAAAATGAACGTGGTATCTTTTCAGAAACAACTTCTCCCGACTTTAAAGATACTTTGCTAATACAATTTTTCGTATTGTCGCTAGAATCATAATACTTTATATTCTCTATATATAAATTATCTTCTCTCATTATTAGAATAATGCCTTTGGCATCATTAACTACAAAACTAGGCCGATAACAATCTTTGTATTGTTCTAATTCTTTTTCTTTTTCTTTTGCATTTCTTTCACGTTCTTTTTCACGTTCTTTTCTTTCATCACGGTGTCTATTCCTTTCATTACTGACAAATATAAATACTGTGAAAGAAATACTCAGTGCAGTTGAATAAAAAGAAAAATTTTCAACTACAACGTTCAATGCTAACTTCCAAGGTTCTGGAGGAATTGTAGCACCGTGATAAGCGGAGTACCTAACCGCCTTAACTATAATCGGAAAACAAAATATCAAAGTAATAAATATGCCAACTGGCCAAGTGGTGAGTTTAAAATCATCCTGTTTATTCGTTGTATTTTTCAAAATATTTTCTCCTTATTTTAAATATGTACATAGAATAAAAAATAATTTATATTTAATTTTTGCAAGGGATTTGTGCTGTAAGAGGAGATAAGAAGGCTTCTTGGAAGTCCCGTATTTTTCACAACTACTATAAGTAGCGTGTGAAAGGTAAATTTCCAAACTCTATACATTAGGTTTTTGTTGTATTGCTTTTTCTTGATTTCAAATCCAGACATATAAATTCATTACCTACTCTTTAAAAGTTTTATTCAATTTTGGTATGACTTTTCCGACTACAATTTACTCTGTTGTTATATCAAAAACGATTAGATTTAAACCTCATCCCAAAAGGTAGAAAAATTTAACTTTTGGAGTGAGGTTTAAAAGTGGGTTGAATAAATGTTATGGTTGAGCTGGTTGAGGATTTTGGTTCTGGTTCTGGTTTTGTTGGCCAGGGATTGTATTTGATTGTTGCGTATTATTGTTAGGATTGGTAGTCGTACTATTATTTGTGCTTGGAGTAGTTGTGCTAGACTGTGAAGTTGAGCTTTCTGATGATGAGCTTGGACTCTCAGTTGATGGGGCTTGCTGTGGAGCAGGTGTAGTCCATGTAGAACGAGCACCATTTTTAAATACGAATTCTCCACTTCTGTAGAGACCCTCAGGCATAGTCCAGTCACCAGGATGATCATCTTCAGAGAGATAAGTCATCATTGAACGGTAGACCTTCGCAGCAACATAGAAGCCATCACCAACGATAGGAGTAAGACGATTTGAGTAACCTGTCCAAACTGCCATTGAATATTTACGAGTATAGCCAACGAACATTTCGTCTGGAGCTACATAACCCGTATTTTTAATGTAGTTTTCAATCTCATCATCTGTATAGTTTGACGTACCAGTTTTACCAGCTTGTGGTAGCCAAGAGAGGTAGGCTCCTCGACCAGTTCCGTATGCCAAGACGGTTTTCATCATATCTGTCATCATATAGGCTGTCGTTTCTTTCATAGCACGTGTACCAGAATCAGAGAATTCTTTTGAACTACCATCACTAAAGACAATCTTGTTGATATACATAGGTTTACGGTAGATACCGCCATTGGCAAAAGCAGCGTAAGCCGCAGCCATCTTCTCGCTGCTTGCTCCATACTTTTTGTCAGATTCAGTTGTATTACTTGAAATAGCATTAGCATAGTGTATGCTTGGGTAGTCAATACCGAGTCCATTTAGAAACGTCTTGGCACGATCAAGTCCTACTTTCTCTAGTGTTTCTACAGCCGGCACATTCCGTGATTGCTGGAGAGCATACTGGAGTGTTATGTTTCCAAAGTAACTCTTATCCCAGTTATAGACAGGGGTAGAGGTTCCAGGGTAATTATAAGGACTATCGTGAACAATCGCAGCAGTTGAATCATAAACGCCGTATTCCAAAGCAGGAGCATAGTCTGTAATAGGCTTCATGGTAGAACCCCAGTCACGGTTAGTTTCTACAGCTTGGTTTATTCCAAAGGAAACGTTACTTGATTGGTGGCGAGCACCTAATTGGGCAATGACTTTCCCGTTTGTGACATCAACGATAGTAGAGGCTACCTGTAACTCATCATCTGGATAGTTGACATACTCGTCCGTATTGTAAATATCCCAGAGACGTTGTTGGACCTTAGAATCAACGTTTGTGTAGACTTCCATACCCGTCGTTAAGAGATTGTAGCCTGTTTCTTGTTCGACTTGGTCAATCACCTCTTTGAGGTAATTATCCATGTAAGGAGGATAACTGTTAGCTGATTTTAGGCTTTGAAGTCCATCTGTAATCGGAGTATTAATCGCTTTTTCGTATTGTTCGGCTGTAATGTAGCCTTGCCCCTTCATCTCAGAGAGGACGAGATTACGACGTTCTTGGGCAGCTTCTGGATGCGAGTATGGATCATATTGGTTTGGAGCCTGAGGCATTCCGGCAAGGAGGGCCAATTGAGGGATGCTCAAATCTTTAAGGTCTTTGCCATAGTAACTTTGAGCAGCCGTCTGCATTCCGTAGTTTCCGTTTGACATGTAAACCTTGTTGATGTAGTAGGTCAAGATCTCTTGTTTAGTCGCCTTTTGTTCTAGTTGAACGGCAAGCCATGCTTCCTGAGCCTTACGAGAAAGGGTTTGGTCAGAAGTTGACGTAGAGAAATAGGTTAACTTGATCAACTGCTGCGTCAAAGTTGAAGCTCCTTGAAGGCCTCCGCCACCACGAAGATTTCGTAGGGTGGCACCTAGGATACGGATAGTATCAATTCCTCGGTGATTAAAGAAGCGATGGTCTTCAATCGAAACAATAGCGTTGACCAAATCGGTCGGGATTTCGTTTGCTTGAGCATTGACCCGACGTTCTGATCCAAGATCAGCGATGAGTTCATCGTTATTGTCATAAATTTTACTAGACGTTGTAGCGACTAGTTTACTTTCAGATAGGGCTGGAGTCTTGCTAACATAGTAGAGAAAGAGACCTCCGCCCAGCATAATAGCTGCGATAAATACAGTTAAGAAGCAGATACTGATATATTTAGCTATTCGCAGGATAGTTTGTTTGTTCATCTTGTTTTACCACCTAGTAAATGTTCTTTGATAATATCGAGATAGGGAATCTGGGGAAAGGCACCCAGCTCAATCCTATATCCATTTTCTCGAATATATCCAAGTGGCATTGACTTTTGTCCCTTATCTTGATGATAGAAACGAATCAGGTCAACAGCCGGCAATAAATAAGTTTCTTGCTGAGAAGCAAAGTGAAGGAGTACAAAGCAGATTCCTCGCTGGGCAAGGACCTGTTCCATATGCTGAATTTGATGGTGATGGAAATTCTTCATCGGAATCGCATGTTTTTGCCTAGTTTCCTTTGCTTCAAAGTCGATGTAATATCCATCATAAACCCCTGAATAGTCAGTAGTTGAAGCTTGTCTAAAGTAGGCTTCAACAATCTTGGCACGACTTCGTTGGGGATAATCGACACGTACGATTTGGATGGGAGTCGGTTTCTTGTGAATCACTGCTAACCCATGCGACAAATAGTAGTCGTTCGTAGCATTGATCATCTTTTCAAAAGACATTCCCCGATTTGCGAAATTTTTAGTTTGTGACGGGGGAGCTTGTCTCTTCTGTGATGAAATTTTATGTGGATAGTTGACCATAATTCTCCTTATTGGTACAATAACATCACTCTATTATATCATAAATTTACAAAGAAAGGGTTAAAAATGACAACAGCCTTGATTTCAGGTTATTCTGCCTTCGACCTTGGTCTCTTTAATGACAAGGATATTCGCGTTGATATTATCAAAACAGCTATTCGGAGGGACTTAGAGCGCCTAGCAGAGGAAGGGGTGACCTGGCTTGTCTTTACTGGGGCTTTGGGCTTTGAGTACTGGGTGCTTCAGGTGGCGAAAGACATGAAAAGAGACTATGGATTTCAGCTGGCGACCATTTTTGATTTTGAAACCCATGGCAGTAATTGGAATGAAGCCAATCAAGTGAAGTTGAGCGAATTCAAGCAAGTTGATTTTGTTAAATATGCCTATCCACAATATGAACACAAGGGACAACTACGTGATTATCAGAAATTTTTACTGGAGAACACAGATATTTGCTATCTTTTTTATGATGAAGAAAACAAAACTAAGTTACAATATTTTTACCAAATGATGAAAAATCAAGCGGACTATGTTACAAGGCAATTAACATTTGATGAGTTAAATGAACTAGCAGAAAATTTTTCTGAAAAGTAACCCTTTGACCTTGATTTTTACTTGTCTTTTTTTATATAATAATACTAGTAACCCAGAATGGAGAGAGACATGGCAAGTATTATATTTTCAGCAAAAGATATTTTTGAACAAGAGTTTGGACGCGAAGTGCGTGGATATAGCAGAGCAGAGGTGGATGAATTCCTTGATGATGTGATTAAGGATTATGAAACTTACGCAGCTTTGGTTAAATCCCTTCGCCAAGAAATTGCCGATTTGAAGGAGGAGTTGTCTCGTAAACCACAGGCGGCTCCAACTCAACCAGACTCTATTGAAGTAACAGCTTCTACTTCAATGACAAATTTTGATATTTTGAAACGCTTAAATCGTCTCGAAAAAGAAGTATTTGGTAAGCAAATTTTAGACAATCAAGATTGATATTGAGTAAGGGATGAGTGCAATTTTTGGATAATCGCGTGAAGAGGTTCTCTTTTCATGAGGAAAGTCCATGCTAGCACAGGCTGTGATGCCTGTAGTGTTTGTGCTAGGCGAATCCATAAGCCTAGGGACGAGTGATCGTTACGGCAGTCGAAATGGCTAAGTCTTCGGATAGGTCAGAATAGGCTTGAAAGTGCCACAGTGACGGAGTCTTTCTGGAAACAGAGAGAGTGGAACGCGGTAAACCCCTCAAGCTAGCAACCCAAATTTTGGTCGGGGCATGGAGTGCACGGAAACGAACGTAGTACTCTGACTGCTAGCAGATTTATGCTGCTAGCGGTAGACAGATGATTATCGAAGGAAGTGGTCCTAGTCACTTCTGGAACAAAACATGGCTTATAGAAAATTGCATATAGGTTGGGGCTGAGAAATCTTTCTCAACCTCATTTTTTAAAGTGAACAAGAGAAAGGTCTTGCAAGACTAGAAATGAAAGAACAATTTAATTTAATCGCAACTGCTGCGGCGGGTCTTGAGGCTGTCGTTGGACGTGAGGTGCGAGAACTTGGTTATGATTGCCAGGTTGAAAATGGGCGTGTCCGCTTCCAAGGAGATGTGAAGGCAATCATTGAGACCAATCTTTGGCTTCGTGCAGCGGATCGCATCAAGATTGTAGTCGGAAGCTTTCCAGCTAAGACCTTTGAAGAGCTTTTTCAAGGTGTTTTTGCTCTAGATTGGGAAAACTATCTCCCGCTTGGGGCGCGTTTCCCGATATCAAAGGCAAAATGTGTGAAGTCTAAACTTCATAACGAGCCTAGTGTTCAGGCCATTTCTAAGAAAGCTGTTGTGAAGAAATTACAAAAACACTATGCCCGCCCGGAAGGAATTCCTTTGATGGAAACTGGTCCTGAGTTTAAGATTGAGGTGTCCATCCTTAAGGATGTGGCAACTGTTATGATTGACACGACAGGTTCTAGCCTCTTTAAACGTGGATATCGTACGGAAAAGGGTGGAGCTCCTATCAAGGAAAATATGGCAGCGGCCATTTTACAACTATCTAACTGGTATCCAGACAAGCCCTTGATTGATCCGACCTGTGGTTCAGGAACTTTCTGTATCGAGGCGGCTATGATTGCTAGAAAGATGGCACCAGGCCTTCGCCGTTCCTTTGCTTTTGAGGAATGGAACTGGGTCAGCGATCGGTTAATCCAAGAGGTCCGTACTGAGGCGGCTAAGCAAATTGATCGTGAACTTGAGCTGGACATTATGGGCTGTGATATTGATGCTCGTATGGTAGAAATTGCCAAGGCAAATGCCCAAGCAGCAGGTGTTGCAGGAGATATCACCTTTAAGCAAATGCGGGTACAGGACTTGCGCACAGACAAGATCAATGGCGTTATCATTTCCAATCCACCATATGGTGAACGCTTGTCCGATGATGCAGGAGTTACGAAACTTTATGCTGAGATGGGACAGGCCTTTGCACCACTGAAAACCTGGAGTAAGTTTATCCTGACGAGTGACGAAGCTTTTGAAAGTAAGTACGGAAGTCCAGCAGATAAAAAACGAAAACTCTATAACGGGACCTTGAAAGTGGATTTGTATCAATACTTTGGTCAGCGTGTGAAACGCCAAGAGGTAAAATAGAAAGGTAAACTCATGAGCAAGAAAAGACATGATCGTCATAAAAAAGAACAGCAAGAGCCACAATTCGACTTTGACGAAGCAAAAGATTTGACTGTTGGTCAAGCAATTCGTAAGAATGAAGAGGTTGAGGCTGGAGTATTGCCTGAAGACAATATCTTGGACAAATACATCAAACAGCATCGCGAAGAGATCGAGGCAGATAAGTTTGAAACTCATCAGTTTGAAAAAGAAGAGTTGGCTTCTACTCGAAACTTAGAGGAATTAATCCAAGAAGTTCGTGAAACAAGTGAACTTTCTGGAGAGGTAGAAGGTTCAGATGTGGTTTCCGAGGAATCTATTGAAGAGATAGACAATGAAGAAACTACTCAGTTTGTTCCTCCACTTCAAGATGAAGAAAGTACTGAAATAGAGCCTCTCGTTTTAACAGAAACAGCATCCAAGGAAATGAATGAGGAAAATGAGGAACAAGAAGAAACCTATACTTCCCTATCACGATCAGTACAGACGGAACCTGAAACAGGCTCTAAAAAGAAACGTCTGATTACTATCGTTTCTGTGGTAGCTGCGATTCTTGTTCTTGCTGGGACGTATTATGTCTACCGTCAGGTATCTCGTTCAAACCAAGAAATCCAGTCTTCTCAATCATCTTCAGGAAATCAAGAATCGCAAACCGACTTGCAAGAGTTCAATACGCTTTATGATGCCTTCTATACGGATGCCAATAAGACTGCTTTAAAAAATAGCCAGTTCGATAAGTTGAACCAGCTAAAAACCTTGCTAGATAAGTTAGAAGGTAGCCGTGATTATACACTAGCTAAGTCAAAATACGATAGCCTAGCAACTCAAATCAAGGCCATTCAAGATATCAATGCCCTCTTTGAAAGTCCAGCTATTACTGATGGTGTCTTGGATACCAATGCTAAAGCCAAGGCGGATGCTAAGTTCACGGAAGTTAAAACGGGAAATACAGAGCTTGATAAACTGTTAGCTCAGGCGATTAGCCTTGGTAAGAGCCAACAAACCAGTGCTTCCAGCTCAAGTCAAGCAAGTTCAAGTTCCGCTACAGAAAACAATGCAAGCAGTACGACGCCTTCAACAAGCACCACGGCACCAGCTAGAGACACAAATGGTGGTTTGTCTGACGATGGGGTTAATCTTCAAAGAAGTGCTAGTCGTGTACCCTATAACCAATCAGCTGTAGACGATAGCAATAACCCTGCTTGGACGTTTGCAGATGGTGTATTGGAACAAATCCTAGCAACCTCACGTGCTCGTGGCTATATCACTGGCAACCAATACATTCTCGAACGTGTCAATATTGTAAACGGAAACGGCTATTACAACCTCTACAAACCAGATGGAACCTACCTCTTCACCCTCAACTGTAAGACGGGTTACTTTGTAGGGAATGGTTCTGGCCATGCAGATGACTTGGACTATTAGGAGTCCGTTACAAAATTCTTTCCTTTCATAGGTAAAAATGATAAAATAAAACAAATGAAATAAGAGGAGTGTCACATGACAAAAGCTAACTTTGGTGTTGTAGGTATGGCCGTAATGGGTCGTAACCTTGCCCTAAATATCGAATCTCGTGGTTATACAGTTGCCATTTACAACCGTAGTAAAGAAAAAACAGAAGACGTAATTGCCTGCCATCCTGAAAAGAACTTTGTGCCAAGCTATGACGTTGAAAGCTTTGTAAACTCAATCGAAAAACCTCGTCGTATCATGCTGATGGTTCAAGCTGGGCCTGGTACAGATGCAACTATCCAAGCTCTTCTTCCCCACCTCGACAAGGGTGATATCTTGATCGACGGAGGAAACACTTTCTACAAAGATACCATCCGTCGTAATGAAGAATTGGCAAACTCAGGTATCAACTTTATCGGTACTGGAGTTTCTGGTGGTGAAAAAGGTGCCCTTGAAGGTCCTTCTATCATGCCTGGTGGACAAAAAGAAGCCTACGAATTGGTTGCGGACGTTCTCGAAGAAATCTCAGCTAAAGCACCAGAAGATGGCAAACCATGTGTGACTTACATCGGTCCTGATGGGGCTGGTCACTATGTGAAAATGGTCCACAACGGTATCGAGTATGGTGACATGCAATTGATCGCAGAAAGCTATGACTTGATGCAACACTTGCTTGGCCTTTCTACAGAAGACATGGCTGAAATCTTTACTGAGTGGAACAAGGGTGAATTGGACAGCTACTTGATTGAAATTACAGCTGATATCTTGAGCCGTAAAGATGATGAAGGTCAAGATGGACCAATCGTAGACTACATCCTTGATGCTGCAGGTAACAAGGGAACTGGTAAATGGACTAGCCAATCAGCACTTGACCTTGGTGTGCCATTGTCACTTATCACTGAGTCAGTATTTGCTCGCTACATCTCTACATACAAAGAAGAGCGTGTACATGCTAGCAAGGTCCTTCCAAAGCCAGCTGCCTTCAAATTTGAAGGTGACAAGGCTGAGTTGATTGAAAAGATCCGTCAAGCCCTTTACTTCTCAAAAATCATTTCATACGCACAAGGTTTTGCCCAATTGCGTGTGGCTTCTAAAGAAAATAACTGGAACTTGCCATTTGCGGATATCGCATCTATCTGGCGTGATGGCTGTATCATCCGTTCTCGTTTCTTGCAAAAGATTACAGATGCCTATAACCGTGATGCAGACCTTGCAAACCTTCTCTTGGATGAGTACTTCTTGGATGTCACTGCCAAGTACCAACAAGCAGTGCGTGATATCGTAGCTCTTGCTGTTCAAGCTGGTGTACCAGTGCCAACCTTCTCAGCAGCTATTACCTACTTTGATAGCTATCGTTCAGCAGACCTTCCTGCTAACTTGATCCAAGCACAACGTGACTACTTTGGTGCCCACACTTACCAACGTAAAGACAAAGAAGGAATCTTCCACTACTCTTGGTATGACGAGAAATAAGTAGGTCTGCCATGGGGAAACGGATTTTATTACTTGAGAAAGAACGAAATCTCGCTCATTTTCTCAGTCTGGAACTCCAAAAAGAGCAATACCGTGTTGATCTTGTAGAGGAGGGGCAAAAAGCCCTCTCCATGGCTCTCCAGACAGATTATGACTTGATTTTACTGAATGCTCGTCTGGGGGATATGACAGCCCAGGATTTTGCAGAGAGGCTAAGTCGGACAAAACCTGCCTCAGTGATCATGGTCTTGGACCATCGCGAAGAATTGCAAGACCAGATTGAGACAATCCAGCGCTTCGCCGTTTCTTACATCTATAAGCCAGTGATTATTGATCAGCTGGTGGCTCGTATTTCAGCGATTTTCCGAGGTCGGGACTTTATCGACCAACACTGTAGCCAGATGAAGGTCCCAACGTCTTACCGCAATTTACGTATGGATGTAGAACATCATACCGTTTATCGTGGCGAGGAGATGATTGCTCTGACGCGCCGTGAGTATGACCTTTTGGCCACTCTCATGGGAAGTAAGAAGGTCTTGACTCGTGAGCAGTTGTTGGAAAGTGTTTGGAAGTACGAAAGTGCGACAGAGACTAATATCGTGGATGTTTATATCCGTTATCTACGTAGCAAGCTTGATGTAAAAGGTCAAAAAAGCTACATTAAAACCGTGCGTGGTGTTGGTTACACCATGCAAGAATAGAAAAGCAGTTGCAGTTATGTAACTGCTTTTTTCAAATGGAGAAAGGGATGTCTGTTCGTTTTTTTTCTTTGTATTGACAGGAACGAACAGGTGTGTTACAATTTTTTCAGGAGGATCAATTAATGAAGAAAACTTTTTATAAAAAATTGGGGATTTCAATTGTTGCTAGTACTTTGTTGGCTAGTCAGCTACCGGCAGTATCTGCTTTGACTGTTATTTCTAGTACAGGTGAAGAATATGAGGTAAGTGAAACATTACAAGAGAGTCCAGGAAATAATAATTTTTCACTTCCGAATGTTTCACCAACTTATGGTCAATATTATACAAATCAGTCAGAAGTCATTATTGGTAAAAATGATTTAGTTAAGGTAAAAAATACTTTACAATATCCTTATTCTACATCAGCTTATGTAGAGTCAGAATTTCGTGGTGTGAAAAATGGTAAAGATGTAACTTATCGAGGGAGTGCCAATTTTATAAAGGATAATGTCCTTATTACTGCTGCTCATAATATTTATAAACATGAGTTTGGTAAAGATGCAGAAGAACTATATGTTACTCCTGCTCGTACTCCAAATAGTGTGCCGTTTGGTCGGATAAAAGTAAAAGAAGCTCGCTATTTAAAAGAATTTCGAAATACTGCTCCAGATGAGCTTACTACCTATGATTTAGCAGTTTTAATTTTGGAAGAACCGATTGGCGCTCAATTAGGGACGTTAGGACTTCCGAATAATATTGAAAATCTCAAAGGTATAGGAGCTACGATTACTGGTTATCCAGCCATTAGTGAAGACGAGCAGATGTATACAGGCTTTAAGAATATTCTTAAAGACACAGGGGATTTTTTATTCTACCAAATAGATACAAAGGGTGGTGCGAGCGGTTCAGCAGTGTATGATTCTACCAATAGGGTTGTCGGAGTTCATGTTTCTGGGAGTGACCCTGAACAAATGAATTATGCTGTCAAGTTAAATGAGAAAGCTCTATCTTTCATCTACTCTGTTATTCAAGGGCATTCTATTGATGGTTGGAAGTTGATTAGTGGTACTTGGTATTATTATAAGAATAGTACGAAACAAACAGGTTGGCAAAAGATAAATGATACTTGGTACTATCTAGATGCTTCTGGTAAGATGCTCACAGATTGGCAAAAAATATCCGGGGAGTGGTATTATTTTGAATCTTCTGGTGAAATGGCAACGGGGTGGAAATACCTCCGAGGCAAATGGTATTACTTAGATAAGAGCAATGGAGACATGAAGACTGGTTGGTACAAAGATGGCTCAACATGGTACTATCTAGATCCTTCTAATGGAGATATGAAAACCGGATGGATAAAAGTATCAGGTGAATGGTATTATCTCAATTCAAGTGGTGCTATGGTCACAGGTAGTCAGACGATTGATGGTAAAGTTTATAATTTCGCTTCATCTGGTGAGTGGATTTAATATCGGAGGGTATATAGATGAAAATTTTGAAAAAAATGTTGCAAGTTGGATTAACAGCATTTTTCTTTGGTTTGCTAGCGACAAGTACAGTATTTGCAGATGATTCGGAAGGCTGGCAATTTGTCCAAGAAAATGGTAGAACTTACTACAAGAAGGGGGACCTCAAAGAAACCTACTGGCGAGTGATTGATGGGAAGACCTATTATTTTGATTATAATGGTGAAATGGTTGTCGGCTGGCAATATATTCCGTTTCCATCTAAAGGTAGTACAATTGGTCCTTACCCAAATGGTATCAGATTAGAAGGTTTCCCGATGTCAGAGTGGTACTACTTTAACCAAGATGGGGTATTACAAGAATTTGTTGGCTGGCAACAATTAGAGGTTAAAGATTCATTAACTGTTGGTAAAAAACATGGTGAAGGCTTTGAAGATCCAGAAGTTCTTAAATTAGCAAATTATTACTTTAATGAAGATCATTCTTTAAAAACAGGTTGGCTCTACGATCAATCTAACTGGTATTACTTAGCAAAAACAGGTCATTTAGGAAAAGACTACCTTGGTGGTGAAAGACGTGCGGGTTGGATAAACGATGATTCGACTTGGTACTATTTAGATCCAACAACTGGGATTATGCAAACTGGTTGGCAATATCTGGGTAATAAGTGGTACTACCTCCGTTCATCAGGAGCTATGGAGACTGGCTGGTATCAAGATGGTTCAACTTGGTATTATCTAGATGCCCAAAATGGAGATATGAAGACAGGCTGGGCTTATGTCGGTAACAAGTGGTACTATCTCCGTTCATCAGGAGCCATGGATACCGGTTGGTATCAGGAAGGTTCGACTTGGTACTACCTAAATGCAAGTAATGGCGATATGAAGACAGGTTGGTTCCAAGTCAATGGCAACTGGTACTATGCCTATAGCTCAGGTGCTTTAGCAGTGAATACGACCGTAGAAGGCTATTCGGTCAACTATAATGGCGAATGGGTCCAATAATGAAAGGGGCGATTGTGAAGGAAACAATCGCTTTTTTTGTGAAAATATAATAAAATAGATAGGAGGAAATACTACTGTATGAAAAGCAAGACGGTCTTTCCGTCTGGTTAAAGGAAAACATGATAAAAAAAGTTGGTGTCGGTCAGGCACATAGTAAGATTATTTTAATAGGAGAGCACGCTGTCGTTTACGGTTATCCAGCCATTTCCCTGCCTCTCTTAGAGGTAGAGGTGACATGTAAGGTAGTTCCTGCAGCGAGTCCGTGGCGTCTTTATGGGGAGGATACTTTGTCCATGGCAGTTTATGCTTCGTTAGAATATTTAGAGATTAAAGAGGCCTGCATTCGATGTGTGATTGACTCGGCTATCCCTGAAAAACGGGGAATGGGTTCGTCAGCGGCTATCAGCATAGCGGCCATTCGTGCGGTTTTTGACTACTATCAAGCCGACCTGCCTCATGATGTACTAGAAATCTTGGTCAATCGGGCTGAGATGATTGCCCATATGAATCCGAGTGGCTTGGATGCCAAGACCTGTCTCAGTGACCAACCTATTCGCTTTATCAAGAATGTTGGTTTTACAGAACTTGAGATGAACCTATCTGCCTATTTGGTAATTGCAGATACGGGTGTTTATGGTCACACTCGTGAAGCCATCCAAGTGGTTCAAAGTAAGGGCAAGGATGCCCTACCGTTTTTGCATGCCTTGGGAGAATTGACCCAGCAGGCAGAAGATGCGATTAGACGAAAAGATGCTGAGGGACTAGGACAAATCCTCAGTCAAGCGCATTTACATTTAAAAGAAATTGGTGTCAGCAGCCCTGAGGCAGACTCCCTCGTTGAAACGGCTCTTAGCCATGGTGCTCTAGGTGCCAAGATGAGTGGTGGTGGACTAGGAGGCTGTATTATCGCCTTGGTAGCTAATCTGGATCAAGCGCAAGAACTAGCAAAACGACTAGAAGAGAAAGGAGCTGTTCAGACATGGATCGAAAGCCTGTAACAGTACGTTCCTACGCAAATATTGCCATTATTAAATATTGGGGAAAGAAAAAAGAGAAAGAGATGGTTCCTGCTACTAGCAGCATCTCTCTGACTTTGGAAAACATGTATACGGAGACGACCTTGTCGCCTCTGCCAATGGATGCGACGGCTGATGCCTTTTATATCAATGGTCAGCTACAAAATGAAGCTGAGCATGCCAAAATGAGCAAAATCATTGACCGTTACCGTCCAGCTGGGGAAGGCTTTGTCCGTATCGATACCCAAAACAACATGCCTACTGCAGCGGGCTTGTCCTCTAGTTCGAGTGGTTTGTCCGCCTTGGTCAAGGCTTGCAATGCTTATTTTCAGCTTGGTTTGAATCGGAGCCAGTTGGCGCAGGAAGCGAAGTTTGCCTCAGGCTCTTCCTCTCGTAGTTTTTATGGACCACTGGGTGCCTGGGATAAGGATAGTGGGGAAATTTACCCTATAGAGACAGACCTGAAACTAGCTATGATCATGTTGGTGCTAGAGGATAAGAAAAAACCAATCTCTAGCCGTGATGGGATGAAACTTTGTGTGGAAACCTCGACGACCTTTGATGATTGGGTGCGTCAGTCTGAGAAGGATTATCAGAACATGTTGCTCTATCTAAAGGAAAATGATTTTGCCAAGGTTGGGGAATTAACGGAGAAAAATGCCCTTGCTATGCACGCTACGACCCAAACAGCATCACCAGCCTTTTCTTATCTGACGGATGCAAGCTATGAAGCCATGGATTTTGTTCGCCAGCTTCGTAGGCAAGGAGAGGCCTGCTACTTTACCATGGATGCTGGTCCCAATGTCAAGGTCCTCTGTCAGGAGAAAGACTTGGAGCATTTGTCAGAAATCTTCGGTCAACATTATCGCTTGATTGTGTCAAAAACAAAGGATTTGAGCCAAGATGATTGCTGTTAAAACTTGCGGAAAACTCTATTGGGCAGGTGAATATGCTATTCTAGAGCCAGGACAGTTAGCCTTGATAAAGGCTATCCCCATCTATATGAAGGCAGAGATTGCCTTTTCTGACAGCTATCGTATCTACTCAGATATGTTTAATTTTGCAGTGGACTTGACGCCAAATCCTGCCTACAGCTTGATTCAAGAAACAATTTCTCTAGTGGGAGATTTCCTCGTTAATCGTGGGCAAACCTTGCGACCTCTTTCCTTGGAAATCCGTGGAAAAATGGAACGGGAAGGGAAAAAGTTTGGTCTAGGTTCTAGTGGTAGCGTCGTTGTCTTGGTTGTCAAGGCTCTGCTGGCTCTGTATGATATTACGGTTGATCAGGAACTCTTGTTCAAGCTGGCTAGCGCGGTCTTGCTCAAGCGAGGCGATAACGGCTCCATGGGAGACCTTGCCTGTATTGTGGCAGAGGATTTGGTTCTCTACCAGTCTTTTGATCGAAAGAAGATAGCTGCTTGGTTGGAAGAAGAAAACGTGGCTACAGTTTTGGAGCGTGATTGGGGCTTTTCTATCTCACAAGTGCAACCAGCTCTAGAATGTGATTTCCTAGTGGGATGGACCAAGGAAGTGGCCGTATCAAGTGACATGGTCCAGCAAATCAAGCAAAACATAGACCAGAACTTTTTAACTTCCTCAAAAGCAACGGTATCTGCTTTGGTAGAAGCCTTGGAGCAGGGGAATGCAGAAAACATCATCGAGCAGGTGGAAACAGCCAGCCAGCTCTTAGAAGGCTTGAGTTTAGATATTTATACGCCTTCGCTCAGACAGCTAAAAGAAGCCAGCCAAGGTTTGCAAGCCGTTGCCAAGAGTAGTGGCGCTGGTGGTGGTGACTGTGGGATTGCCTTGAGTTTTGATGTGCAATCAACCGAAACCTTAAAAAATCGTTGGGCCGATCTGGGGATTGAGCTCTTATACCAAGAAAGGATAGGACATGACGACAAATCGTAAGGATGAGCATATCCGCTATGCCCTTGAGCAGAAAAGTTCCTATAATAGCTTTGATGAGGTGGAGTTGATTCATTCTTCCTTACCTCTTTATGATTTAGATGAAATTGATCTGTCGACAGAGTTTGCTGGTCGAAAGTGGGACTTTCCTTTTTATATCAATGCCATGACGGGTGGGAGCGAGAAAGGTAAAGAAATCAATCAAAAACTGGCTCAGGTGGCAGAAGCTTGTGGGATTTTGTTTGTGACGGGCTCTTATAGTGCAGCTCTCAAGGATCCAACAGATGACTCTTTTTCTGTCAAATCTAGCCATCCAAATCTCCTCCTTGGAACCAATATTGGCTTGGACAAGCCTGTTGAGTTAGGACTTCAGACTGTAGAAGCGATGAATCCTTTGCTTTTGCAAGTGCATGTTAATGTCATGCAGGAATTACTCATGCCCGAGGGAGAAAGAAAGTTCAGAAGTTGGCAATCGCATCTAGCAGATTATAGCAATCGCATCCCCGTTCCAATCATTTTAAAGGAAGTGGGATTTGGGATGGATGTGAAGACCATCGAAAGAGCCTATGAACTGGGCGTTCGAACGGTTGATCTGTCAGGTCGTGGTGGTACCAGCTTTGCTTATATCGAAAACCGTCGCAGTGGCCAGCGTGATTACCTCAATCAATGGGGACAATCCACCATGCAAGCCCTTCTCAATGCCCAAGGCTGGAAAGACAAGGTCGAACTTTTGGTTAGCGGAGGCGTTCGAAATCCGCTGGATATGGTTAAGTGCCTGGTCTTTGGTGCCAAGGCTGTGGGATTGTCACGAACCGTTCTGGAATTGGTTGAAACCTACTCGGTAGAGGAAGTGATTAGCATTGTCCAAGGATGGAAAGCAGATTTACGCTTGATTATGTGTGCCCTTAACTGTGCCACTATAGCAGATCTGCAAAACGTAGACTATATTCTTTATGGTAAACTAAAAGAAGCAAAAGATCAGATGTAGAGAGGTCGGGACAAGAATCCCGCCTTTTTTTGTAGCCTTTTGTCAACTGTGGTGGGTTGATGAAACCTAGCTTCTAAGAGCAATTTCTGTCCCATCGCCTTTTTCCATCCTCAGACCGAGGTGACTTTTTTGAATTGTGATAAAATAGAAGGGAGAGGATGCAGCTATGAAAAAATTTCAAATCTTTTTATTTATTGAAGCCTGTCTATTGACGGGAGCTCTGATTTTGATGGTATCAGAGCATTTTTCGCGTTTTCTGCTGATTCTATTCCTCTTTTTGCTCTTGTTCCGCTATTATACAGGGAAAGAAGGCAACAACGTTTTCCTCCTTGTGGCGACTATTCTTTTCTTTTTCATCGTCATGCTCAATCCCTTTGTGATTTTAGCCATCTTTGTAGCGGTCATCTATAGTCTCTTTCTTCTCTATCCGATGATGAATCAAGAAAGAGAGGAGACGGATTTGGTCTTTGAAGAGGTGGTAACGGTGAAAAATGAACGCAATCCTTGGTTTGGCAATCTCCATCATTTTTCTAGCCACCAGACCTGCCAATTTGATGATATCAACCTCTTTCGCCTCATGGGCAAGGACACCATTCATTTGGAAAGAGTTATCCTAACCAATCATGACAATGTCATTATCCTTAGAAAAATGGTCGGAACGACTAGGATTATCGTACCTGTAGATGTGGAAATCAGCCTCAGTGTCAACTGCCTCTATGGAGATCTTACCTTCCTTCATCAACCTAAGAAATCCCTTCGCAATGAACACTATCATCAGGAGACCAGAGACTATCTCAAGAGTAACAAGAGCGTCAAGATTTTCCTAACTACTATGGTTGGTGATGTGGAGGTGGTCAGAGGATGAAAAAGCAATCTTATCTGTTAATCGGGCTGACTTCTCTACTCTTTATCCTCTTTTTGGCCAATAGTCTACTTGATATTCTTAATCTTGATTGGTCCTATTTACTACAAGATATCGAAAAACTGGAAAAGTTAATCTTCTTGATCTTTGTCTTTAGCCTTTCCATGACCTTCTTTTTTGTCCTCTTTTGGCGCGTGATAGAAGAAGTCTCTCGCAGAAAAATGCAGCTCAATCTCAAGCGACTGCTAGCAGGAAAAGAGGTGGTTGCATTTGCAGATCCAGACTTGGATGCGAGTTTCAAGTCCTTATCTGGCAAGCTCAACCTTTTGACAGAGGCTGTTCAAAAGGCTGAAAATCAAGGTCTGGTCAAGGAAGAAACAATTATCGAGAAAGAACGGAAGCGGATAGCACGTGACTTACATGATACGGTTAGTCAGGAGTTGTTTGCAGCCCATATGATTTTATCAGGTGTCAGTCAGCAGGCTTTGAAGCTGGATAGAGAAAAGATGCAGATCCAGTTGCAAAGTGTCGCAGCCATCCTTGAAACAGCCCAGAAGGACTTGAGAGTCTTGCTCTTACATTTGCGACCAGTTGAGTTGGAAGAGAAGAGTTTGGTTGAGGGGATTCAAATCCTCTTAAAAGAGCTTGAGGACAAGAGTGATCTCAAGGTTAGTCTCAAGCAGAATGTGTCTAAATTGCCCAAGAAGATTGAAGAACATATCTTCCGTATTTTGCAGGAATTGATTAGCAATACCCTTCGCCATGCCCAAGCATCTTGTTTGGATGTCTATCTTTACCAGACAGATGTTGAATTGCAGCTGAAGGTGGTGGACAATGGAATTGGTTTCCAGTTGGGGAGTTTAGATGACTTGAGTTATGGACTGCGAAACATCAAGGAGCGGGTTGAAGATATGGCAGGAACGATTCAACTTTTGACAGCTCCAAAGCAAGGACTGGCGATTGATATCCGTATTCCCCTGCTAGACAAGGAATCATAAAGGAGTAGAGATGAAAATTTTACTGGTAGATGACCATGAAATGGTCCGATTGGGCTTGAAAAGCTATTTTGATCTCCAAGACGATGTGGAAGTTGTGGGCGAGGCGGCCAATGGGGCTCAAGGTATTGACTTAGCTTTGAAACTGCGCCCAGATGTCATTGTCATGGATATTGTCATGCCTGAGATGAATGGGATTGATGCTACCTTGGCCATCCTCAAAGAATGGCCCGAAGCCAAGATATTGATTGTCACATCTTACTTGGACAATGAAAAAATCATGCCAGTCTTGAATGCTGGTGCCAAAGGATATATGCTAAAGACTTCTAGTGCAGACGAGCTACTCCATGCCGTTCGTAAGGTGGCTGCTGGGGAGCTGGCTATTGAGCAAGAGGTCAGCAAGAAGGTCGAATACCACCGCAATCATATCGAACTTCATGAGGATCTGACTGCGCGTGAGCGAGATGTGCTTCAACTCATCGCCAAGGGCTATGAAAATCAGCGCATTGCAGATGAACTCTTTATCTCCCTAAAGACGGTCAAGACCCATGTGTCCAACATCCTAGCCAAGCTTGAGGTCAGCGATCGCACCCAGGCTGTGGTCTATGCCTTTCAACACCACTTGGTCGGGCAGGAGGATTTTTAGATGAATCTTACAGATTTACTTGTGGAACTAGAAGCGGGAAAAGACCCTGAGAAAGCAGGCCCAATGGAAGACTATATGCGCCATCAATTTCCCTTTCTAGGGATTGCAGGTCCTGAAAGAAATGCCCTCTATAAAAAGTATTTTCCAAGCGCGAAAAAAACAAAGATGATTGATTGGGATTTTGTAGACACCTGCTGGGAAAAGGAACCTAGAGAATACCAGTATGTGGCTGCCAACTATTTGAAAACCATGCAGTCTTATCTAAAGAAGGACGATTTGCCTAAGCTTGAGCGTCTGGTCGTGACCAAGTCTTGGTGGGACACGGTAGATATCCTAGATCGAGTAGTAGGAAGTTTGGTGGCTAACCATCCGGAACTTGAAGAAGTGCTTTTAAAATGGAGCCTATCAGACAATATATGGCTGAGACGAGTCGCTATTGACCACCAGTTGTTAAGGAAAGAGAAAACAAATGTCCAACTGATGGAAAAGATCCTGCTCAACAATCTGGACCAGACAGAATTTTTTATCAACAAAGCCATCGGTTGGGCCCTAAGAGACTACTCTAAAACCAATCCCGAATGGGTAGCACGTTTTATTGAAAAAAATAAGAAGAGAATGTCTGAACTTAGTATCAAGGAAGCGAGCAAGTACCTCTAGCACTATTGAAAAGCGCATTCATTACTTGAAAAAAGTCGCTATTATATGGTATAATGGACTGTATTAAAAATTTTAAGGAGAAATGACAGAATGTCTGTATCATTTGAAAACAAAGAAACAAACCGTGGTGTCTTGACTTTCACAATCTCTCAAGACCAAATCAAACCAGAATTGGACCGTGTATTTAACTCAGTAAAGAAAACTCTTAACGTTCCTGGTTTCCGTAAAGGTCACCTTCCACGCCCTATCTTCGACCAAAAATTTGGTGAAGAAGCTCTTTATCAAGATGCAATGAACGCTCTTTTGCCAAACGCTTATGAAGCTGCAGTAAAAGAAGCTGGTCTTGAAGTGGTTGCGCAACCAAAAATCGATGTGACTTCAATGGAAAAAGGTCAAGACTGGGTTATCACAGCTGAAGTCGTGACAAAACCTGAAGTAAAATTGGGTGACTACAAAAACCTTGAAGTATCAGTTGATGTAGAAAAAGAAGTAACTGACGCTGACGTTGAAGAACGTATCGAACGCGAACGCAACAACTTGGCTGAATTGGTTATCAAAGAAGGCGCTGCTGAAAATGGCGACACTGTTGTGATTGACTTCGTTGGTTCTATCGACGGTGTTGAATTTGACGGTGGCAAAGGTGAAAACTTCTCACTTGGACTTGGATCAGGTCAATTCATCCCTGGTTTCGAAGACCAATTGGTTGGACACTCAGCTGGCGAAACTGTTGATGTTGTTGTAACATTCCCAGAAGACTACCAAGCAGAAGACCTTGCAGGTAAAGAAGCTAAATTCGTGACAACTATTCACGAAGTAAAAGCTAAAGAAGTTCCAGCTCTTGATGATGAACTTGCAAAAGACATCGACGAAGAAGTGGAAACACTTGACGAATTGAAAGAAAAATACCGCAAAGAATTGACTGCTGCGAAAGAAGAAGCATACAAAGACGCCGTTGAAGGCGCAGCAATTGATAAAGCTGTAGAAAACGCTGAAATCGTAGAACTTCCAGAAGAAATGATCCACGAAGAAGTTCACCGTTCAGTAAATGAATTCCTTGGAAACTTGCAACGCCAAGGAATCAACCCTGACATGTACTTCCAAATCACTGGAACTACTCAAGAAGACCTTCACAAACAATACGAAGCAGAAGCTGAGTCACGTACGAAGACTAACCTTGTTATCGAAGCAGTTGCGAAGGCTGAAGGATTTGACGCTTCAGAAGAAGAAATCCAAAAAGAAATCGAGCAATTGGCTGCAGATTACAACATGGAAGTGGCCCAAGTTCAAAACTTGCTTTCAGCTGACATGTTGAAACACGATATCACTATCAAAAAAGCTGTTGAATTGATCACAAGCACTGCAACAGTAAAATAATCTTAAAAGAGAAAAAGCCCACCTGACTAGGTGGGCTTTCTGCTTGTCTATTTTCCAAAAATCTCTTTGAGGTCTGCGTCTGTAATCCCAATCATAGCGGGAATACTAGACCAGTTTTGCTCGGTGAGGATGTAGGATTGTTCAGAGTCACTTGCTGTGGCAGTTTCAGAGAAGGCTTGTTTGCTTTCTTCAATATTATTTTTAATTAAATCACTGAAACGCTCAATCAGATAGGTCTTGCGGGCAGTCCCGATATGCTTGACTGCATAGTCAAAGGCCTGTAATTCACCAAGAAGGATGAGCTTGCTCTTGGCCCGTGTAATGGCTGTGTAGATGAGATTACGCTCCAGCATGCGCTTGCTAGCACTGGTGATGGGCAGGATGACAACAGGAAACTCACTTCCCTGAGACTTATGGATGCTCATGGCATAGGCTAGTCGAATCTTGTACCATTCGTTGCGTGGATAGATGACCTCATTGCCGTCAAAATCAATGACAATCTCGTCTTGTTTGGACTCGGTGTATTTTCCAGGAATCAGGTCTGTGATGTAGCCTAGGTCTCCGTTAAAGACATTGACTTCGGCATCGTTGACTAGGTGAATGACCTTGTCCCCTGTTCGATAGTGACACTGAGTTGCTTCAAAGCTAACTTGCCCCTTTTGCTGAGGATTGAGCAGGTCTTGCATGAGTTGGTTGATGGCGTCAATGCCAGCAGTTCCTCGATACATAGGCGCTAACACCTGAATATCACGAGCTGGAATGCCACTTCTGAGGGCAACACCGAGGATTTTCTCAATCGTAGCTGGGATATGGCCACTAGCAATTTCAAAGTAGGAACGGTCAGCTTTTTTCTGGGTAAAGTCGGCTGGCAAGATGCCTTGTCGAATCTGACTCGCCAAGGTAACGATAGTTGATTCTTCGCTCTGACGGTAAATCCGTTCCAAGCGAGTCTGCGGAATCAGAGGTATCTGGAGCAGGTCAGCCAGGACTTGTCCGGGACTAACAGAAGGCAACTGGTCACTGTCTCCCACGATGAGGATTTTACTGTTAGAGGAGATATTGGAGAAGAGTTGGTTGGCTAGCCAAGTATCCACCATAGAAAACTCATCCACGATGATGAAGTCGGCATCTAGATAATCTTCTAGATGACTGGTATCATCGTCTCCCGTCATCCCCAAATGGCGGTGTATGGTCGCGCTAGGCAAACCTGTTAATTCATTCATGCGCCGAGCCGCTCGACCAGTTGGAGCAGCGAGAAGAATCGGCAGGTTGCTTTTCTTCCTGAGATCAAGCCCTTCTAAAAGGGCATGAACAGCGATAATTCCATTGATAACAGTCGTTTTACCAGTACCAGGTCCACCTGTTAGGATAAAGACCTTGTTCTGGGTAGCGTCACAGATAGCCTGCTTTTGAATGTCATCGTACTGAATCCCCAGTTCTTGCTCGACAGTAGCGATATGCTTGTGAATGGTTTCTAGATCTTGGCTCTTCTGTTTTCCTTTTTCGAGGATACGAACCAAGTGACTGCGAATGCCTTCTTCAGCGAAAAAGAGGCTGTTATCAAAGATTTTGGTATCAATCTGCTGAACCTTGTCTTCTTCGATCAAATGAGATAATTCCTGAGCTACTTGACTGGGGTCTAGTTCCACAGGACGGGAAGACTCGAGGAGAGTCAGGGTTTGTTCCAGCAAATCTCGAGCTTCCATATAGGTATCGCCTGTATCCATACAACCTTGAAAGAGACTATGGACAAGACCAGCACGGAAGCGCTCGGGAGCTTGACTTTCGATGCCTAGTTCGGCAGCCAATTGGTCTGCAATGGTAAAACCCAATCCTTTGATATCTTCAACCAGTTGGTAGGGATAGTTTTCAACCATATCAAGAGTTTCTTCCTTGTAAAAGTCTTGAATCTGAAAGGCCAGTTTATTGGGAATGCCGTAGTTAGCTAGTTTTGCCAAGACCATTTCTGTCCCATAGTTGAGACGGAGGGTGGAAACAAAAGCCTCACGGTTTTTGGCAGAGAGTCCAGCAATACTTTCCAGCTTTTCAGGATGTTCCAGAATTTCGTCAATGGTATTTTCACCATAGCTATCAACGATTTTTTGGGCCGTTTTGAGACCAATCCCCTTGAAATGGCTACTGGAAAAGTACTTGACCAGCCCATTTTTAGTTGGTTTGGCTCGCTCATAACGGCTGATCTGAAGCTGTTCCCCATACTTGGAGTGCTGAACGATTTGCCCCCAAAAAGTGTAGTCTTCACCCTCAATCACGTCCGCCATGGTTCCTGTAACGATGATTTCAAAATCGTCAAAGTCCTCTGCGTTGGTATCTTCGATATCTAGGAGGAGAATGCGATAAAAATTACTGGGATTTTCAAAAATAATCCGTTCAATGGTGCCTGAAAAATAAACTTCCATAGGTTTCCTTTACATGAGTTCGTGAGAATTGGTCTCTTAGCAACTTTGAAAAAACTAGATGACTAAAAGGTTTATTCTCACAATAGAAAAAGAGACTGAGACTTAGCATTCTCGGCCTCTTCCTTATCTTAAAAAGTTCCGATACGGTTAAGTGGCCAGAAACGGAATTTTGCTTCACCTTTTATATCGCTGGCCTTGAAGGTACCAACGTGGCGGCTGTCGCTAGAGACTAGACGATCGTCACCAAGGAGAAGGTACTCACCTTGAGGGACAGTAAAGCTGAAGCTGGTATTGGAATTGACATCAACTGTAAAAGCCTGTGCCTTTTGAGCAAGTTCTCTAAAGTAAACTCCCTTATTGCCTTCAAATCCTTTGCCAGTATAGGTGTTTTGTAACTTTTCTGTTTTGAACAAGTTGAGATATTCAGCTAGGTAAGGTTCATTCGTTTCTTCACCGTTGATAAAGAGTTTGTCATTTTCGTAGCGGATGGTATCACCAGGCATGCCGATAACCCTTTTGACAATGTCTTTATTTCCGTCTTCCTCGTGCGCAACCACGATGTCGAAGCGGTCAATTGGGAGGTGTTTGACAACGAAGAGAACTTCTCCGTCGGCTAGGGTAGGGTCCATAGAGTGTCCTTCCACACGAACATTGCTCCAAAGAAAGATACGGCTAAGACCGACCAGTGCGATAATCAGGAAGAAAACTCCCCATTCTTTTAGAAATGTTTTAAACGAATTCATGATTCACCTTTCTAGAAGTGTTTTGGCTTTTTCAGTGTTTTTAAAATGCAGTTTGGCACAGAAATGAAGTCCCTTCATACCATAGGCTTGAAGGATTTTACTGGCAACCTTATCAGATGCAGTTCCAGCGCCACTTGGCAGTTGATAGCCTAGTTCTCGTCCAAGATTTTCCAAGTTTTCGAGGAAGAGATCCCGCGCGATGATGGAGCTAACTGCAACAGCCAGGTATTTTCCCTCAGCTTTTTCTTCTAAGCTAATTTTGTTTGGAAAACGGTTGGCTTCTTGCGCCAAGTACTTGTCATAGTTTTTAGGACTTGTAAAAGCATCAATCACGATTTTTTCTGGCTGGACTCCTTTTTTTAGAAGGAGAAAGATAGCCTGATTGTGAAGAGCAACCTTTACAGAAACAGCATTGTAACGCTCACCGATAACTTCATTATACTTGCTAGGTGAAAGGAGGAGCGCTTGGTGCTGGATTTTTTCCTTGAGGATAGGGGCAATCTGACGAATCTTTTTGTCTGTCAGAGTCTTGGAATCCCCCACACCGAGTTTTCGTAAGAAGTCGTGCTGGTCAGGTGTCACGAAGGAAGCCACGACAGCCAATCCACCAAAGTAGGAACCATTTCCCACCTCATCGGTCCCAATCATAGGAAAATCTTGTCCACTGGTTTCCTCTACAACTTGATAGCCAAAGAAACTGGCGTAGTGTTCAGCAGCTTCGCCTTGCAGGAGGACTTTTCCAGAAGTATAGATGGAAACTGTTGCCTGAGGCAATCTCAAAAAATAGCGAATATAAGGATTTTTACTAGGACTGAGAGCCTTCTGATACTGACTTAAAAAGCTCTGAATTTCCTGTTCACTTGGTGTGAGTGTGATACTTGCCATAGTCTCTATTGTACCACAAAAGCAGGAGAATTGGTAAAAACTGACAAAGTTAGCGAAATTTGGTATAATATCGTGAGGTGAATTTTATGGCAAATCTAAATCGATATAAGTTTACATTCGGGAAAAAGACATTAACCTTGACAACCGAGCATGACAACCTCTTTATGGAGGAAATTGCCAAGGTTGCGACTGAAAAATACCAAGCAATTAAAGAACAAATGCCTGGGGCGGATGATGAAACTATTGCGCTTCTTTTGGCGGTCAATTGTCTGTCTACACAACTCAACCGTGAGATTGAATTTGATGACAAGGAGCAAGAGTTGTTAGAACTCCGCCACAAGTTGATTGCTGTTAAACAAGAACAGAGCAAGATTGAGGACTCCCTATGATTTCAATCCTACTCTTATTGGTTCTTGCTTGGGGCTTTTACATCGGCTATCGTAGAGGCTTGGTCCTGCAAGTTTATTATTTCCTCGTGGCAGTGATTTCAGCCTTTGTTGCGGGACAGTTTTATAAATCACTGGGCGATCATTTCCACTTGCTTGTCCCTTATGCCAATCCTCAGGAAGGACAGGGTACCTTTTTCTTCCCTTCAGACCAGCTGTTTCAGCTAGATAAGGTCTTTTATGCGGGCCTAGCCTATCTTCTAGTTTTTGGGATTTGCTACACTATCGGACGTTTTATAGGTTTGTTCCTGCACTTGATTCCAACTAAAAAGCTCGATGTCAAATGGTTGCGTATCGGATCAGGCCTTTTGTCTCTATTGGTAACCTTATTTGTCTTGCAAATGGCTCTGACCATCCTTGCAACGGTGCCTCTGGCAGTCATTCAAAATTCACTCGAAAAAAGTACAGTAGCCAAACAGATCATCCAAAGTGTCCCTTTTACGACAAACCTTATTAAACAACTCTGGGTGACAAATTTAATCGGATAAAAAGGGCGGGATTTTTCCTAGCCCTTTGTTTACAGATTGGAGGACTAGGTCAATACCTCTAGTTGCTATAATCTTGTAAACCAGCATACAAGGAAAGAATATGAATACAAAAATACTAGAAACCTTAGAATTCAATAAAATCAAAACCTTGTTTGAACCGCATCTCTTGACAGAACAAGGACTAGAGGAGCTAAAAGGCTTGGCTCCAACTGCCAAGGTGGATAAGATCAAGCAAGCCTTTACAGAGATGGAGGAAATGCAAGCCCTATTTGTGGAGCAACCTCACTTTACCATCCTAGCGACGCGTGAGATATCAGCTGTTTGCAAGCGTCTGGAGATGGGAGCGGACCTCAATATTGAGGAGTTTCTGCTCCTCAAACGAGTCTTGCTTGCTAGCAGAGAGTTGCAAGGTTTTTATGCCAATCTTGAAAATGTACGTTTGGAGCAGTTGGCGAGATGGTTTGAAAAACTGCATGATTTTCCACACTTGCAAGGGGGTCTTCAAGCCCTAAATGATGCAGGATTTATCGAGAATTTTGCCAGCGAAGAACTAGCACGTATCCGTCGGAAAATCCATGATAGCGAGAGTCAAGTTCGAGATGTTTTGCAAGACTTACTCAAGCAAAAAGCGCAGATGTTGACGGAAGGGATAATCGCTAGCAGAAATGGCCGTCAAGTTTTACCCGTCAAGAATACCTATCGCAATAAGATTGCAGGTGTTGTCCATGACATCTCTGCTAGTGGGAATACGGTCTATATCGAGCCACGTGAGGTGGTCAAGCTGAGCGAAGAAATCGCCAGTCTGCGAGCAGACGAACGCTATGAGATGATTCGCATCCTGCAGGAACTATCGGAACGGGTTCGTCCTCATGCTGCTGAGATTGCTAATGACGCTTGGATCATCGGTCATCTGGATCTGATTCGTGCCAAGGTACGTTTCATCCAAGAAAGACAAGCAGTTGTTCCTCAACTTTCAGAGAATCAGGAGATTCAACTCCTTCATGTTCGCCATCCTTTGGTCAAAAATGCTGTCGCAAACGATGTACACTTTGGTAAGGAATTAACGGCCATTGTCATTACTGGTCCCAATACTGGTGGGAAGACCATCATGCTCAAAACCTTAGGTTTGACGCAACTTATGGCCCAGTCAGGTTTGCCCATTTTAGCTGATAAGGGGAGCCGTGTCAGTATTTTCGAAGAAATCTTTGCCGATATCGGGGATGAGCAGTCTATTGAGCAAAGCTTGTCTACCTTCTCCAGCCACATGACCAATATCGTAGATATTCTTGGCAAGGTTAATCAGCACTCGCTCTTATTGCTAGATGAGCTCGGGGCTGGTACTGATCCTCAAGAGGGAGCCGCCCTTGCTATGGCTATTCTGGAGGATCTTCGTCTGCGTCAGGTCAAGACCATGGCGACGACCCACTATCCAGAACTCAAGGCTTATGGTATTGAGACAGCCTTTGTGCAGAATGCCAGCATGGAGTTTGATACAGCTAGTCTGCGTCCGACCTATCGCTTTATGCAGGGAGTTCCTGGTCGAAGCAATGCCTTTGAAATTGCCAAACGCCTAGGACTGTCAGATGTCATCGTCGGGGATGCCAGTCAGCAGGTCAATCAAGATAATGATGTCAATCGCATCATTGAACAATTAGAAGAGCAAACGCTTGAAAGCCGTAAACGCTTGGACAATATCCGTGAGGTGGAGCAAGAAAACCTCAAGATGAACCGAGCTCTTAAAAAGCTCTACAACGAACTCAATCGTGAAAAGGAAACTGAGCTTAACAAGGCGCGTGAACAAGCCGCTGAGATTGTGGAACTTGCTCTAAGTGAGAGTGACCAGATTCTTAAGAACCTCCATAGCAAGTCTCAACTCAAACCCCACGAAATCATTGAGGCTAAGGCTGAGCTGAAAAAATTGGCTCCTGAAAAAGTCGACTTGTCTAAAAACAAGGTCCTTCAGAAGGCCAAGAAAAAACGAGCTCCAAAGGTTGGGGATGATATCATTGTTCTCAGTTATGGTCAGCGTGGTACCCTGACCAATCAGCTCAAGGATGGTCGTTGGGAAGCCCAAGTCGGTTTGATCAAGATGACCTTGGAAGAGAAAGAATTTGACCTTGTTCAGGCTCAGCAAGAAGCCCCAGTCAAGAAAAAACAAGTCAATGTCGTCAAACGAGCTTCTGGTCGTGGTCCGCAAGCCAGACTGGATCTTCGTGGCAAACGGTACGAAGAGGCCATGAATGAGCTGGACGCCTTTATCGACCAAGCCCTGCTCAATAACATGGCGCAAGTCGACATCATCCATGGTATCGGAACAGGTGTCATTCGTGAGGGCGTCACCAAATACCTACAAAGAAACAAGCATGTCAAGAGTTTCGGCTATGCTCCACAAAATGCTGGAGGCAGTGGTGCAACTATTGTGACCTTTAAAGGATAGAGAGAAGAAGGATTCGCTCTTTCTGAAAAAAGAAGTGAAAAGTCAAAAATTTTCATAGAATATATTGACAAAGGCTAACTTTTCTTGTAGAATAATAAAAAATAAAATACCAACACCGAATGAAGTTTAATAGAAGTGGAAAAAGGTTTGTTTTCCATGACTGTAAATGGACGGAACTCTGGAGAGACCGTAAAGGCACCGAAGGGGCAAGGCAGGTAACTGCTCAAACTCTCAGGTAAAAGGACAGAGCTAGGATAGACCGCTTTTTGGCTTTTATCTAAGCATTCCAGAGTACATGTATCTTGCATGTGCTCTTTCTTTTGGGGTTGAAAGATAGGAGAAGGATATGTTAGAATTGCTTAAAGCGCTTGATGCTTTTATTTGGGGGCCTCCCCTCTTGATCTTATTGGTCGGAACGGGTATCTATTTGACCATCCGACTGGGCCTTTTGCAGGTGGCTCGTCTCCCTAAGGCCTTTCAGTTGATCTTTACCAAGGATAAGGGGCAAGGCGATGTGTCGAGCTTTGCTGCTCTCTGTACGGCTCTAGCAGCCACAGTTGGTACGGGAAATATCATCGGGGTCGCAACAGCCATTAAGGTTGGGGGACCAGGAGCCCTCTTTTGGATGTGGATGGCGGCCTTCTTTGGGATGGCAACCAAGTATTCCGAAGGCTTACTTGCCATCAAATACCGCACAAAGGATGCAAATGGAGCTGTAGCTGGAGGACCCATGCATTACATCCTTTTGGGGATGGGAGAAAAGTGGCGTCCACTTGCTATCTTCTTTGCTCTAGCGGGTGTATTGGTAGCCCTTCTAGGGATTGGTACCTTTACCCAAGTCAATTCGATTACAGAATCCATTCAAAATACAGCTCAAGTTGATCCAGCTATCACTGCTTTGATTTTATCCATTTTTGTAGGGATTGCCGTCTTTGGTGGCCTCAAATCCATATCAAAAGTTTCGACAGCAGTGGTTCCTTTTATGGCTATTGTCTATATTCTGGGAACTCTTACAGTTATTCTCTTTAATATCGAGAAAATCCCGGCCACACTTGCACTGATTTTTACTTCAGCCTTTAGTCCAGCTGCTGCGGTAGGTGGTTTTGCAGGTGCCAGCATTCGGATGGCTATCCAGAATGGTGTGGCGAGAGGAGTCTTTTCTAACGAATCTGGTCTTGGTTCTGCTCCCATTGCGGCGGCTGCAGCTAAGACTAATGAGCCTGTCGAGCAAGGCTTGATTTCCATGACAGGAACCTTTATTGACACCCTCATTATCTGTACTCTGACAGGTTTGACCATCTTGGTAACTGGGGTTTGGAGTGGTGATTTGAATGGAGTCGCGCTTACTCAGTCAGCCTTTTCAACAGTTTTTTCACATTTTGGGCCTGCTCTTCTGACCATGTTTCTGGTTCTCTTTGCCTTTACGACAATTCTCGGATGGAATTACTACGGAGAACGTTGCTTTGAATTTCTCTTTGGAGTTCGCTTTATCTGGCTCTACCGTGTGGTTTTTGTACTCATGGTCTTGTTGGGAGGTTTTATCGAGTTGGACATGGTCTGGATTATTGCAGATATCGTCAATGCCTTGATGGCTCTGCCAAACTTGATTGCCCTCTTAGTTTTATCTCCAGTCGTTATTGCTGAGACTAAAAAGTATTTTAAGAACTAATCCGAGTTCGGGACAAAAATATTTCAATCTTACAAAATTGTAAGAAAAATGAGAGAAATGTAAGCTAAAGAAATGGAAAAAAGAACCTCTTTCTTGTATCATAGGAAAGGAAAAAGGAGGATCCTATGAAAAAAATAATTGACAATAGCAGTTTGAAACTGCTTGCTATGCTTGCCATGCTGATTGACCATATCGCCTGGGTATCTTTTCCACTGGCTACCAATATGAATATTCTCTCTCCTAACTGGCCGGCCAATAGTATGCACATAATAGGCCGACTGGCTTTTCCAGTCTTTGCCTTTTGTATCGCGGAAGGATATCGGCACAGTCATGATGTGAGCAAGTATATGAGACGGTTAGGGCTGCTGGCTCTTATCAGTATCATCCCTTTCTCTCTGATGGGCTGGGTTACTGGTCTTGGCTTTATCATGCAAAATACGGTTGTTACTCTCTTTTTGGGGCTCTGTGCTCTTTATTACAGTGATCAGCAAACAGCAACCTGGAGAAAAGTTCTAATTATTCTACTCTGTTTTACTCTGTCCATTATCGCTGACGGCGGACTGACGGGAGGAGTTTTTGGTATCTATGCCTTTGCAAAGATTAAAGACCCAATCTTCCGAAAAATTGGCGGTGTCTTGGTACTGAACAGTGTGCAAATCCTAATTTTGGCCTTCAATTTCTCCTATGATGGTCTGGCTGATCTGGCTGCCACCTGTCTTCTGTTTCTCCTCGTGACCTCTTTCTACAACGGTCAAAAAGGGGCCAATATTGGAAAAGTATTTTACTGGTTTTACCCCCTTCATTTGCTCGCCCTGTCTCTGTTTCGAATTGCCTTTCTCTTATTTCTAATGTAGTTAATGAATGTATTAAAAGTTGCAGTAGAATACCTGTTAAGTTAATTTTTCTTTTGGTAAGTCTAAATAATAGAGTAAAAGAGTCTGGTACAATAGTCTCTTTGCTACAAAAAAGAGTTTGGGACAAAAATATTTCAATTTTTAAAAATCTTAATTATTAAGCTCTTTAAATCTATAATTAAATGCGAAAAGCGAACAAAACGGAGTTATCTGACACTCAGAAGTCTGTATTGTTCACTTTTTTTGTCTAATCTATCGATTTTAAAAGTTTATAATAAAGAATTCCTAAAATCAAAATCTTTTTGTCCCAGCCTCTTTTCATTTCATAAACATTTTCTATCATGGCAATTGAAAATATATATTATCCAAAAAAGAAATTCTATGATAGACTAAATGACAATAAAATGAAAAGAGGTTCCTTATGACAAGATTTACCATCCACACAGTCGAATCAGCACCAGCAGAAGTGAAAGAAGTCCTTGAAACAGTGAAAACAGACAACAATGGCTATATTCCTAACCTAATCGGTCTCTTGGCCAATGCACCGACCGCTTTAGAAGCCTACAGAACTGTCGGAGCCATCAATCGTCGCAACAGCTTGACACCTGTTGAGAGGGAAGTGGTGCAAATCACGGCAGCCGTGACCAATGGTTGTGCCTTCTGCGTCGCAGGTCACACAGCTTTTTCGATCAAACAAATCCAAATGAATGATGACCTTTTGCAAGCTCTTCGCAATCGTACTCCAATTGAAACAGATCCTAAATTGGACACCCTCGCTAAGTTTACCTTGGCGGTTATCAATACCAAGGGACGTGTAGGAGATGAAGCCTTGACTGAGTTTCTAGAAGCTGGCTACACCCAACAAAATGTCTTGGATGTAGTTCTTGGTGTCAGCCTAGCCAGCCTTTGCAACTATGCCAACAACCTAGCCAATACCCCAATTAACCCAGAATTGCAACCCTATGCCTAGTTGGAATCATAAAGAAAAAAATGAAGACGGAGTAAACCAGTCTTCATTTTTCTATGCTATTTTAAGCGCTTTTATGCTATACTAATAATAACATGATTATTGGAGGCTCGGATGAAAAAACTCCCCTTGGTATTTTCTGGTTGTTTGTTAGGTTTGGCAGGAGCTGGAAATCTTATGTTAGATACGTTACCGGTTCTGTCCCATCTATTGAGTCTGACTGGTTTGATTTTGTGGATTTACTTTCTGATTTTTCATCTGTTTAATTGGAAGGAAACTAAGCAAGAGTTGACCAAGCCCCCTCTTTTGTCAGGAATGACGACCTTTCCCATGGCTGGGATGATTTTATCAACTTATGTCTTTCGAGTCTTCCCTCATTTCCTTTTGATTGCGCAAGGACTCTGGTGGTTTTCATTTCTCTTGGATTTGACCTTGATTGCTGTTTTTACTATCAAATTTGCCTATCCGGGTCGGAGGGTCAATGCGACTCCTAGCTGGACGGTACTCTATGTGGGGATAACAGTAGCAGCCTTGACCTATCCTCTTGTCGGTATCATTGAAATTGCCTATGCGACCTTGAGTTTTGGTCTTGTCTTGACCTTCTATCTCTATCCCCTTATTTATAGGGATTTAAAGCAAGATCCACTCCCAGTGGCCTTGCTTGGACAGGAAGGAATATACTGTGCTCCCTTTTCCCTCCTCTTGGCTTCTCTAGTTCGAGTTGGAGGAGCAAGCCTACCGACTTGGCTCTTGATTGTCATGATTTTGGCATCTCAATCCTTCTTTTTCTTTGTTTTAACTCGCCTACCCAATATTTTAAAACAAGGCTTTCAACCAGCCTTCTCAGCCCTCACCTTTCCAACCATTATCACAGCTACTTCGCTCAAGATGGCTCAGGGAATTTTGAAACTTCCATTTCTGGATTATCTGGTATTGGCTGAAACCGTTATTTGCCTCACTATTTTATTCTTTGTCTTGGGTGCTTATCTGATTTGGTTACGAAAAAAGGTCTAGCTAGAAATAGCTAGGCCTTATTTTTATGATTTGATAACTTCAGCTCCACCCATATATGGACGAAGAGCTTCTGGAATAGTTACAGAACCATCTGCGTTTTGATAGTTTTCAAGAATTGCAGCCACTGTACGTCCAACTGCAAGTCCAGAACCGTTCAAAGTGTGAAGGAGTTTTACCTTGCCATCGGCTTCATCGCGGTAACGGATTTGAGCACGACGGGCTTGGAAATCTTCTGTATTTGAACAGCTTGAGATTTCACGGTAGGTATTTTGGGCTGGAATCCAAACTTCCAAGTCGTAAGTTTTAGCAGCTGAGAAGCCCATGTCCCCAGTAGAGAGGGCAACGACACGGTATGGAAGATTGAGTTTTTGAAGAATATTTTCAGCGTTGGCTGTCATTTTTTCTAATTCTTCATAAGATTCTTCTGGTTTGGCAAATTTGACCATTTCAACCTTGTGGAATTGGTGCAGACGAATCAAACCACGAGTATCACGACCAGCAGAACCAGCCTCAGAACGGAATGATGGGCTCATAGCAGTGAAGTAGATTGGTAGGTCCTTTCCGTCAAGGATTTCATCACGGTAGTAGTTTGTAAGAGGCACTTCAGCTGTAGGAATGAGGACATAATTAGTGTCTTTCAATTCAAAAGTATCTTCCTTGAATTTTGGATATTGACCAGTACCAAACATAGAATCATGGTTAACCATGTATGGTGTGATGACTTCAGTATAGCCCTCTTTTCCATGCTCATCCAACATAAAGTTGTAGATAGCACGTTCCAAACGAGCACCAAGCCCTTTATAGAAGAGGAAGCGAGCACCAGTAACTTTTGCTCCACGTTCCCAGTCAAGGATACCAAGATCTTCACCAAGATCCCAGTGAGCTTTTGGTTCGAAGTCAAACTCACGTGGAGTACCCCAACGGCGGACTTCCACATTGTCATCTTCGTCAGCTCCGATAGGAACACTGTCAGCGGGGATGTTTGGAAGAGTAGTGGTAAATTCTGTCAATTTCGCATCGATGTCCGCCAATTCAGCATCCAAGGCTTTGACTTCAGCAGATAGGGTTTGCATCGCAGCAATCTTGTCATCGGCATTTTCCTTGTTGCGCTTGGCTTGGGCAATCTCAGCTGAAACTGTGTTACGTTCTGCTTTGAAAGTTTCAACCTTGACCAAGATGTCACGACGTTTAGCATCGATTTCTTTCATCTCATTTAAGATAGCAGCATCTACACCACGTGTAGCCAATTTTTCTGCGACAGCATCAAAGTCTGTACGAATACGTTTAATATCTAACATAAGAACTCCTTTATGAAAAAAACACACCTGACAAAGCGTTGGAGTGGCAGGGCCACGGTTCCATCCAACTTCACAGGTGTGCACTTGATTGTGTATGTAATTGTTACTAACGGTAGAATTTCATCTATCCCTCCTATCTGCTCGCAGCACCCGCAGACTTTCTGAAAGAAGGAGATAACCTACTTATCCGTTGCTATGATTATACTAAAGTTTCTACTTTTTTGCAAATAGATTTTTGAATTTTTGACCAATGGTCTGGAGTAAAGTAGGAAGTTTCACAACCTTTTCGTTTCCTAATTTTTCCCGAGCGATTTTTAGGATAGCTCCAGAGTCTTTTGAAGCGAAAAGGAATTTTCCTTGATCGGTGAAGACTTCGAAGTGGCGACTGATTTTGCGACCACTTACGTTGGCTCCAATTTGCTGAATGCTGGACCAGGGAATTTGGATATATTGTTCGACATTGACATCAGGATAAAACTCTAAGGCTTGATCCCCAACTAGAAATTTTCCGACTTTTCCAGAAATGGAGAGATAGGATGTTCCAGTGGTTTGTAGGTCAATGACTTTATTGAGTGATTGGGCCATGATTAATCTTCCTTACTTTCATCGAAAAAGGCATGATAGAGAGCCTTGATAGCTGCCTTTTCTTGCTCTTTATTGACAACAAACATGATGGAAACTTCACTTGAGCCTTGGGACATCATTTGGATGTTGATCTTGTTTTCAGACAGAGCACGTGTTGCAGTAGCTGTTACACCAATGTGGCTCTTCATCTTTTCTCCGACAATCATAATGATGGAAAGGTCGTGTTCGATTTCAGCATGGTCCACTTCGGCTTTTTGAACTAACTGACGCAGAATTTCTTCCTCCTTGATAGGAGTCAATTCACGGGAACGAAGGATGATTGAAAGATCGTCGATACCTGTTGGCATATGTTCCCAACCAATGTTAAGATCTTCAAGGATCTGAAGAATCTTACGACCGAATCCAACCTCGCGGTTCATAAGGTATTTTGACATGTTGATGCTGACGAATCCAGAATCACCAGCGATCCCAACGACTGGGAATTTATCGCTACTGTGTTTTAGAACGATACGAGTTCCTGGGTGGTCAGGGTTGTTGGTATTCTTGATAACAAGAGGAATTTTTCCGCGGTAGGCAGGAAGAAGGGCTTCGTCATGAAGGACAGAAAATCCAGCGTAAGCCAACTCACGCATTTCACGGTAGGTTAATTCAGGAATGGAGTGTGGTTGATGGATAATACCAGGGTGGGCAGCGAAGATACCGTCTACGTCCGTAAAGTTTTCATAGAGATCAGCCTTAACACCTGCTGCGATAATGGAACCAGTAATATCTGAACCTCCACGTGAGAAGGTACAGATTTGATTTTCCTTAGTCACGCCAAAGAAACCAGGGATGACAAGGACTTCGTTGCTATCAGTCAAGCCTTCAATCTTATCATAACTAGATGGGATGATACGTGCGTTTCCTGGTTCACTTGTGACAACAATCCCAGCTTCTCTTGGGTGAACATAACGTGCATCAATGCCGTTTTGGTTAAAGTAGGCTGCAATGAGTTTGGCATTATTATTTTCTCCAGCTGCTAAGAAAGTATCGTAGAGAAATTCATTGTCTTCTATAGGAAGAGTTGCCAAGGCCCGAATACTTTTAGAGATTTTTTCTAAAACAGCAGGTTTTAACCCTAGTTCATTAACCATAGCGGCATAACGGTCAATGATCCAGCTTTGGCTAGCACTGATGTCATTACCAGCCACATAGTCGCGATAGTATTTAATCAAGGCATCAGTTACCTTAGTATCTTCAGCATTGCGTTTTCCGGGTGCAGAAACGACTACAAAACGGCGTTCCTTATCACTTTTAACGATGTTTGAAACTTTTTCTAACTGACCAGCAGAGGCAAGCGAACTTCCACCAAATTTTACAACCTTCATAAAGACTCCTCAAGTAAGTATTTTATACGATTATAGCAGAAAGAGGGGCATTTTTCAATGAAGAAAACAACTCCCTATTACAATAGAAGTAAATGCTAACTTATTCTGAAAAGCGACAACAGTTTAAAAGTAAGAGAGTCAAATTTCACTCACACTCATAAATGATGGGTAAATAATCAGCTGAAACACTTTCCCTTAGTTTTTCCTTGCCTCTTTATCCAAAAAAAGGTATACTTTGAAAATGAAATAATTTCATTGCCTTACAAAAGAAAAGGAGAAGCTATGAATCATATCTTATATCAGATCGTAGATGATCTTGCTATTATTACTTTGAATCGTCCAGAAGTGGCAAATGGTTTCCATATCCCAATGTGTGAGGAGATTTTAGAAGCTTTGACCCTAGCAGAGCAGGATCAAGCTGTTCAGTTCATCTTGATTAATGCTAATGGGAAGGTCTTTTCAGTTGGGGGAGACTTGGTTGAGATGAAACGAGCAGTAGACGAAGATGATATCCCTTCTTTGAATAAGATTGCAGAATTAGTCAATACAATTTCTTTTAAAATCAAGCAAATTCCTAAGCCTGTTTTGATGGAGGTAGATGGAGCAGTTGCAGGTGCTGCGGCAAATATGGCAGTAGCAGTTGATTTTTGCTTGGCGACTGACAAGGCAAAATTCATCCAAGCCTTTGTTGGAGTTGGGTTGGCGCCGGACGCTGGTGGGATTCATCTCTTGAGTCGTAGTATCGGGGTAACACGAGCTGCACAACTTGCTATGACAGGTGAAGCCTTGACCGCAGAAAAAGCACTGGAATGGGGCATGGTATACCGTGTTTGTGAAGCTGATAAATTAGAAAAGACAAGAGAGCAAGTTCTGAAAAAATTAAGACGAGGTTCAGCAAACTCATACGCAGCGATTAAAAAATTGGTTTGGGAAAGTCAATTTAAGGATTGGCAAGATTATGCCGAATTGGAATTGAAACTGCAAAAATCTTTATCTTTAACTGAAGATTTTAAAGAAGGGGTCCGAGCACATTCTGAAAGGAGAAGACCAAAATTTTCAGGAAAATAAAAAAATACTTGCACAATTCTTTGAAGTTTGTTATACTTCTTCTATCAAATGTTTTGATTGTGAAAGTTTTTTGAGGAGGAGGGAAAAAGTTTGGACTACCAACAAGTAAATGATTATTTAACATCTATTTTCAATAACGTCCTTGTGATTGAGGAGGTTAGCTTACGAGGTAGTCGATTCAAAGACATCTCCATCAAAGAAATGCACACGATCGATGTGATTGGAAAGTTCCCTGAGGCGACGCCTAGTAAGGTTTCCAAAGAACTGATGGTGACCCTGGGAACGGTTACGACGAGCTTGAATAACCTAGAAAGAAAGGGTTACATTGAGCGTATTCGTTCTGATCAAGACCGTCGTGTGGTCTATCTGCATTTGACAAAGAAAGGTCGTTTGGTTCACCGCCTTCACAAACGATTCCACAAGGCCATGGTCGAAAAAATCATCGATGGCATGAGCCCTGAGGAAAAAGAAGTCATGGGCAGAGGCTTAACGAACCTTTATCAATTTTTGGAGGATTTGAAATAATGGCTTTTGCAAAGATAAGCCAGGTTGCTCATTATGTTCCAGAGCAAGTGGTCACTAATCATGACTTAGCCCAAATCATGGATACAAGCGATGAGTGGATTTCAAGTCGGACAGGAATTAAACAGAGACATATTTCAAAAACAGAGTCTACAAGTGATTTGGCGACAGAAGTAGCTAAGAGCTTGTTGGCTAAAGGGAGCTTAACAGCGGATCAGATTGATTTTATCATTGTAGCGACGATTACTCCAGACTCGATGATGCCTTCCACAGCAGCTCGAGTTCAGGCAAATATCGGAGCTCATAGAGCTTTTGCCTTTGATCTGACAGCAGCTTGTAGTGGCTTTGTATTTGCTCTCTCAACTGCAGAAAAGTTTTTAAGTTCTGGACAGTTCAAAAAAGGGATTGTTATCGGGGCTGAGACCTTATCTAATGCGGTTGATTGGTCAGAACGTTCGACAGCTGTTCTCTTTGGGGATGGTGCTGGTGGGGTTCTCTTGGAAGCGAGCGAAATACGTCACTTCCTTGTGGAAAGTCTCTATACAGATGGCTCTCGGAGCGAGTGTTTGACCTATGGTCAAACGGCTTTGGCTTCTCCTTTCTCAGATCAAGAAGCAGTTCCTGCTTTTTTGAAGATGGATGGACGAGCAGTTTTTGATTTTGCAAATCGTGATGTTGCTAGATCGATCAAAGAAACCATTGAAAATGGTCCAATCGCAGCATCGGACTTGGATTATCTCTTGCTTCATCAGGCAAATATCCGCATTTTGGATAAGATGGCTAAGAAGATCGGTGTTGACCGAGACAAACTTCCAGCCAATATGATGGAGTATGGGAATACCAGTGCAGCAAGTATCCCGATTTTGCTCTCAGAGTGTGTGGAGAATGGCAGGATTCGTTTAGATGGTAGCCAGACGATTCTCCTATCAGGCTTCGGTGGAGGTTTGACATGGGGCACACTCATTCTTACAATCTAGGTAATCATGTGGTAAACACATAGTTATAAATTTTTTATATTTTAAAGGAGTCCTATCATGGCAGTATTTGAAAAAGTACAAGAAATTATCGTTGAAGAACTTGGGAAAGACGCATCAGAAGTAACACTTGAATCTACTTTTGATGATTTGGATGCAGATTCATTGGACTTGTTCCAAGTAATCTCTGAAATCGAAGATGCTTTCGATATCCAAATCGAAGCAGAAGATAATTTGAAAACAGTTGGTGACTTGGTTGCCTACGTTGAAGAGCAAACAAAATAATTAACATATTACTAGAAGGAGTAGGGGAAACCCACTCCCTCTTGTTTAGGTAATAGTTTGAAACTCAAATGATAAACTCGTCGAACTATTACGTAAGCAAGGAATGATGGAGGCACTATGAAAACACGTATTACAGAATTATTGAACATTGATTATCCTATTTTTCAAGGAGGAATGGCCTGGGTTGCTGATGGTGACTTGGCTGGTGCGGTATCAAAAGCTGGTGGTCTAGGGATCATCGGTGGTGGGAATGCACCTAAAGAGGTCGTGAAGGCTAATATCGATAAAATCAAATCACTTACGGATAAACCTTTTGGTGTCAACATCATGCTCTTGTCACCTTTTGTAGAAGACATCGTTGATCTCGTGATTGAAGAAGGGGTTAAGGTGGTTACAACTGGTGCTGGAAATCCAAGTAAATACATGAACCGTTTCCATGATGCAGGAATTACAGTGATTCCTGTTGTTCCAAGTGTTGCTTTGGCAAAACGCATGGAAAAAATCGGTGCGGATGCCGTCATTGCAGAAGGTATGGAAGCTGGTGGGCATATTGGGAAATTAACAACTATGACCTTGGTTCGCCAAGTTGCTGCAGCTGTTTCAATTCCAGTTATTGCTGCTGGTGGTATTGCAGATGGTGAAGGGGCAGCAGCTGGGTTTATGCTTGGCGCAGAAGCCGTTCAAGTAGGAACTCGTTTTGTAGTTGCCAAAGAGTCTAATGCTCATCCAAATTATAAAGCTAAAATTTTAAAAGCTCGTGATATTGATACAACGATTTCAGCACAACATTTTGGACACGCAGTTCGTGCCATTAAAAACCAGTTGACTCGTGATTTCGAGCAGGCTGAAAAGGATGCCTTTAAACAAGAAAATCCAGATTTAGAAATCTTTGAGCAAATGGGTGCAGGAGCTTTAGCTAAAGCTGTTGTCCATGGTGATGTGGATGGCGGTTCAGTGATGGCCGGCCAGATTGCAGGTTTGATTTCTAAAGAAGAAACTGTTGAAGAAATCTTAGAAGATATCTACTACGGTGCAGCTGAAAAAATTCAAGAAGAAGCTGCTCGTTGGGCAGGAGTTACAAGAAATGACTAAAACAGCCTTTCTATTTGCGGGCCAAGGTGCTCAGTATATAGGGATGGGACGTGATCTCTATGACCACTATCCTATCGTCAAGGAAACAATTGACCAAGCTAGCCAAGTCTTAGGGTATGACCTCCGTGACTTGATTGACAATGATGAAGCAAAGTTAAATCAGACTCGTTACACGCAACCAGCTATTCTAGCTACATCCGTTGCTATTTACCGACTATTGAAAGAAAAAGGCTATCAGCCAGATATGGTGGCAGGACTGTCTCTCGGAGAATATTCGGCTCTTGTAGCAAGTGGTGCCTTGGACTTTGAGGATGCAGTTGCCTTGGTTGCTAAACGTGGTGCTTATATGGAAGAGGCTGCACCTGCAGGCTCTGGAAAGATGGTTGCTGTTCTTAATACTCCAGTTGAAGTGATTGAGGAAGCTTGCAAAAATGCTTCTGAAGTTGGAGTAGTGACTCCAGCCAATTACAACACCCCAAACCAGATTGTTATTGGTGGTGATGTGGCTGCGGTTGACCGTGCAGTTGAACTCTTGCAGGAAGCAGGAGCAAAACGATTGATTCCCTTAAATGTATCTGGTCCTTTCCATACAGCTCTTCTTGAGTCAGCCAGTCAGCAACTAGCTGGAGCTCTTGAGGAAGTGAGCTTCTCTGATTTTACTCGCCCACTAGTCGGCAATACGGAAGCTACTGTTATGGAAAAAGATCGAATCCAAGAGCTCTTGACGCGTCAGGTGAAAGAACCTGTTCGTTTTTATGAAAGTATTGCTGTGATGCAGAATGCTGGTGTGACCAACTTTATTGAAATCGGCCCTGGAAAAGTCCTATCAGGGTTTGTCAAAAAAATCGATAAAACTGCTAAGCTAGCTAATATTGAAGATCAAATAAGCTTGGATGCTTTGCTAGGAAACTAGTGACCCCTTCTCCCAGAAAATACAACAGGAAACAGGAGAATAGAATGCAACTAAAAAATAAAAATATCTTTGTTACAGGTTCAAGTCGTGGTATCGGACTTGCTATTGCTCACAAATTTGCCAAACTAGGTGCGAATGTAGTCTTGAATAGTCGTGGGGCAATCTCAGAAGAATTGTTGGCTGAGTTTTCAAACTACGGCGTCAAAGTGGTACCAATCTCAGGTGATGTTTCAGACTTTGCAGATGCCAAACGTATGGTAGATCAAGCAATTGCAGAACTCGGTTCTGTCGATGTCTTGGTCAACAATGCTGGGATCACTCAAGATACACTCATGCTCAAGATGACAGAAGAAGATTTTGAAAGGGTGATTAAGATCAACTTGACAGGTGCCTTCAACATGACGCAAGCAGTCTTGAAACAGATGATAAAGGCACGTGAAGGTGCAATCATCAATATGTCCAGTGTGGTCGGTTTGATGGGAAATATTGGGCAGGCCAACTATGCAGCCTCTAAAGCAGGTTTGATTGGTTTTACCAAGTCAGTAGCACGTGAAGTTGCCAATCGTAATGTGCGCGTAAATGCTCTTGCACCAGGGATGATCGAGTCAGATATGACTGCTGTTTTATCTGATAAGGTCAAGGAAGCGACATTGGCCCAAATCCCGATGAAACATTTCGGTCAAGCAGAACATATCGCAGATGCTACAGTGTTCCTGGCTGGACAGGATTATTTGACAGGACAAGTTCTCGCTGTTGATGGCGGACTTAGCATGTAAAAAATAAGGAAAGATATAGGTAAGACAGATGAAACTAAATCGAGTTGTAGTAACAGGTTATGGATTGACCTCTCCTATCGGAAATACTCCAGAAGAATTTTGGAACAGTTTGCAAACTGGGAAGATTGGAATTGGAGAAATCACTAAGTTTGACCACAGCGAATTTGCTGTGCACAATGCGGCAGAAGTTCAAGATTTCCCATTTGATAAATACTTTGTCAAAAAAGATACCAACCGTTTTGATAACTATTCTTTGTATGCCTTGTACGCAGCTCAAGAAGCGGTGACAAATGCTAATCTTGATGTAGAAGCAATTGATAAAGATCGTTTTGGTGTCATCGTTGCCTCAGGTATTGGGGGAATTAAAGAAATCGAAGACCAAGTTATCCGTCTTCATGAAAAAGGCCCAAAACGTGTTAAGCCATTGACACTTCCAAAAGCCTTGCCAAATATGGCTTCGGGAAATGTTGCCATGCGCTTTGGAGCAAACGGTGTTTGTAAATCAATCAATACAGCCTGTGCCTCATCAAATGATGCTATTGGCGATGCCTTCCGTTCCATCAAGTTTGGTTTCCAAGATGTCATGTTAGTAGGTGGATCAGAATCATCTATCACTCCTTTTGCCATCGCTGGTTTCCAAGCATTGACTGCCCTATCAACTACAGAAGATCCAACTCGTGCTTCTATTCCGTTTGACAAAGACCGTAATGGTTTTGTGATGGGAGAAGGTTCTGGAATGTTGGTTCTTGAAAGTCTTGAACATGCTGAAAAACGTGGAGCAACTATCTTGGCTGAAGTAGTTGGTTATGGAAATACCTGTGATGCTTATCATATGACTTCACCTCATCCAGAAGGCCAAGGTGCAATCAAGGCAATTAAATTAGCTTTGGAAGAAGCAGAAATTTCTCCAGAACAAGTGGCTTATGTCAATGCCCATGGAACTTCAACTCCTGCTAATGAAAAAGGAGAAAGTAGTGCCATTGTAGCTGTTCTTGGTAAAGAAGTACCAGTATCTTCAACCAAGTCTTTTACAGGACACTTACTTGGTGCTGCAGGGGCAGTAGAAGCCATCGCTACAATTGAAGCCATGCGTCATAACTTTGTACCAATGACAGCTGGGACAAGTGAGTTGTCAGACTATATCGAAGCGAATGTCGTTTATGGACAAGGCTTGGAGCAAGAAATCCCTTATGCTATTTCAAATACCTTTGGTTTTGGTGGACACAATGCGGTTCTTGCTTTCAAACGTTGGGAGAATAAATAATTATGAATTTAAATGAGATCAAGGACTTGATGGCTCAATTTGACCAATCAAGTTTGAGAGAATTTTCTTATAAAAATGGAACGGACGAATTGCAGTTCAGTAAGAATGAAGCAAGAATGGCTTCTGAAGCACCAGCTCAAGTTGCTCCAGTGCCAACTGCAGTAGCTGCAAGTCCAGTAGTTTCTGCCCCTTCAACTCCAGTAGAGAGTTCTGTGGAAGAAGCTCCAGCACCAGCTGAAACGACGGTTGCTCCGGAGGGTGATGTTGTTGAGAGCCCACTTGTAGGGGTGGCTTACTTGGCCGCTGGACCAGATAAACCTGCCTTTGTCACAGTTGGAGACAGTGTTAAAAAAGGTCAGACTTTGGTGATCATTGAAGCCATGAAAGTCATGAATGAAATCCCTGCACCTAAAGATGGTGTGGTGACAGAAATTCTCGTTTCAAATGAAGAAATGGTTGAGTTCGGTAAAGGATTGGTACGTATCAAATGATCGATATTCAAGGAATCAAAGAAGCTCTACCCCATCGCTACCCCATGCTCCTAGTGGACCGTGTCTTGGAAGTGAGCGAGGATACCATTGTTGCCATTAAAAATGTGACCATCAACGAACCTTTCTTCAATGGTCATTTTCCTCAATACCCAGTCATGCCAGGTGTTCTTATCATGGAAGCCTTGGCTCAGACTGCTGGTGTCTTGGAATTGTCCAAACCTGAAAATAAAGGGAAACTGGTCTTCTATGCTGGCATGGACAAGGTTAAGTTCAAGAAGCAAGTTGTACCAGGTGACCAATTAGTCATGACGGCTACTTTTGTCAAACGTCGTGGTACGATTGCTGTGGTTGAAGCAAAGGCTGAAGTAGATGGTAAGCTTGCAGCGAGTGGTACTCTTACCTTTGCAATTGGAAACTAAGGAGGTTCTCCATGTTTCGTAAAATTTTGATTGCCAACCGTGGTGAGATTGCGGTTCGCATTATTCGAGCTGCGCGTGAATTGGGCATTGCAACCGTGGCAGTCTATTCAACTGCTGATAAGGAAGCTCTTCACACACTTCTAGCGGATGAAGCTATCTGTATCGGACCTGGTAAGGCGACAGAGTCTTATCTCAATATCAATGCGATTTTATCTGCTGCAGTCTTGACAGAAGCAGAAGCCATCCACCCAGGTTTTGGTTTTCTTAGCGAAAACTCCAAGTTTGCAACGATGTGTGATGAAGTGGGGATTAAGTTTATCGGTCCTTCTGGGGCTGTAATGGATACCATGGGAGATAAGATCAATGCACGTGAGCAAATGATCAAGGCTGGGGTTCCAGTTATCCCAGGGTCTGATGGTGAAGTTCACACAGCTGAAGAGGCACTTGCAGTTGCAGAAAAAATTGGCTATCCAGTCATGCTTAAGGCATCGGCAGGTGGTGGTGGAAAAGGGATTCGTAAGGTTGAAAAGGCAGAAGACTTGGTCGCAGCCTTTGAGACAGCATCCAGTGAAGCCAAGGCCAACTTTGGAAATGGCGCAATGTATCTTGAGCGTGTGATTTATCCAGCTCGCCATATCGAAGTTCAGATCCTTGCGGACCAAGAGGGTCATGTCGTCCATCTTGGTGAACGGGACTGTTCACTCCAACGGAATAACCAAAAGGTCTTAGAAGAAAGCCCATCCATTGCAATTGGCAAAACCCTTCGTCATGAAATTGGTGCTGCAGCCGTTCGTGCAGCAGAGTCTGTTGGCTATGAAAATGCAGGGACGATTGAATTTCTTCTCGATGAAGCGAGTGGTAATTTCTACTTTATGGAAATGAATACTCGTGTGCAAGTTGAACACCCAGTCACAGAGTTTGTTTCAGGTGTTGATATCGTGAAAGAACAGATTCGCATTGCTGCCGGTCAACCTTTACCTTTCAAACAAGAAGATATCGTCCTACGAGGTCATGCTATCGAGTGCCGGATCAATGCAGAAAATCCAGCATTTAACTTTGCTCCAAGCCCAGGGAAAATTACCAATCTCTATCTACCAAGTGGTGGAGTTGGCTTGCGCGTGGACTCAGCAGTTTATCCAGGTTATACCATCCCTCCTTACTATGATAGTATGATTGCCAAAATCATTGTTCATGGGGAGAATCGTTTTGATGCTCTTATGAAGATGCAACGGGCACTTTATGAACTTGACATTGAAGGGGTACAAACCAATGCAGACTTCCAGTTGGATCTGATTTCAGACCGCCGAGTTATCGCTGGTGACTACGATACTTCCTTCTTGATGGAAACTTTCTTGCCAAAATACCAAGAAAAAGAATAGACTTTCAAACAGTATGAGAACTAAAAGGGGGAGTTATGGCTCTATTTAGTAAAAAGGATAAATATATTCGGATCAATCCTAACCGTTCCGTAAGGCAGAAACCACAAGCCAAGCCTGAGGTTCCGGATGAACTCTTCTCCCAGTGTCCTGGTTGTAAACACACCATTTACCAAAAGGATCTTGGGAGCGAACGAATTTGTCCCCATTGTAGCTATACTTTCCGTATTTCAGCTCAGGAACGCTTGGATTTGACGATTGATTCTGACAGCTTTGTGGAGATGTTTACGGGTATTGAAACTCAAGATCCATTAAACTTTCCTGGCTACCAGAAAAAACTAGCTAGTATGCGTGAAAAGACAGGTTTGGATGAAGCAGTACTGACTGGTACAGCTAGCATTAAGGGACAAAAAGTTGCCTTTGGGATCATGGATTCAAACTTTATCATGGCTTCTATGGGAACCGTTGTGGGTGAAAAAATCACACGCCTGTTTGAGTATGCAACGGTAGAAAACTTGCCAGTCGTTCTCTTCACAGCTTCTGGTGGAGCCCGTATGCAAGAAGGAATCATGAGCTTGATGCAGATGGCTAAGATTTCTGCAGCAGTTCAACGTCATTCCAAGGCAGGACTTTTTTACTTAACTATTTTAACCGATCCGACAACAGGTGGGGTGACCGCTTCTTTTGCTATGGAAGGTGATATTATCCTAGCGGAGCCACAGAGTTTGGTTGGTTTTGCTGGGCGTCGTGTTATCGAAAATACAGTTCGTGAGACCTTGCCGGATGACTTCCAAAAGGCAGAATTTTTGCTTGAACATGGATTTGTTGATGCAATTGTCAAACGGAGAGAATTGCCTGAAACAATTGCTAAATTAGTGAGATTGCATGGAGGAAGTCGCGGATGAATATTGCAAAAATAGTCAGAGAGGCACGCGAGCAGAGCCGCTTGACCGCCCTTGATTTTGCCAATGGAATCTTTGAAGAGTTTATCGAATTGCATGGAGATCGCTCTTTCCGCGATGATGGTGCGGTTATCGGTGGAATTGGCTGGTTAGGTGAACAGGCAGTAACTGTCGTTGGTATCCAAAAGGGAAAAAGTCTTCATGACAACCTCAAACGGAATTTCGGGCAACCTCATCCAGAAGGTTATCGTAAGGCCTTACGCTTGATGAAACAGGCAGAGAAATTTGGCCGTCCAGTTGTGACCTTTATCAATACGGCGGGTGCTTACCCAGGTGTTGGAGCTGAGGAACGTGGACAAGGTGAAGCAATTGCCCGAAACCTGATGGAAATGAGTGATCTCAAGGTTCCAATCATCGCGATTATTATCGGTGAAGGTGGATCTGGCGGGGCCCTAGCTCTAGCCGTAGCTAACCGTGTCTGGATGTTAGAAAACTCAATCTACGCAGTACTTAGCCCTGAAGGATTTGCCTCTATCCTTTGGAAGGATGGCAGTCGTGCTATGGAAGCAGCGGAATTGATGAAAATCACTTCACATGAACTTCTAGAAATGGGAATCGTAGACAAGATAATTCCAGAAGAGGATTTCTCAAGTAAAGAACTGCTAGCTTGTGTTAAAAGTGAATTGCGTGTAGAACTAGATAGGTTGAAAGAACTACCACTCGACCAACTTATCGAAGAACGTTACCAACGCTTTAGAAAATACTAAGAATGACTAAATGAGACTAGAAAGGTCTCATTTTTTATGGAAAAATGCAATTCAGGACGAAAAATTGACAGTTGAGGAGATGGACAGTAAAATAGACAAAAAAGATGTATACTGTAGATGTAAGCTTACAAAAATTTATTTTAAGGAGCTACTTGATAGGACAGGTACAGATACATTTACTGTTCTTTCAACTGAGGACTTAGAGCAAACTTCAGGTGGTCGAATGATTTGGGCAGTTGATGATAGGCATTGGGATTCGCCATATGCATATAGTTTAGCGACAGAATGGAGTACAATACTGACTCATGCGACTAGACGTGCTTATGGTATTGGCTATTAATAAATTAAAGGTGTAAGTATGAAAAAACTAGGGCATTTAGGGGTATATACATTACTGGTATTCCTATCGGTTTATCTACCAGAATTAGGGGTTGTGCATCTAACTAAGTTTTTAGGATGGGGGATAGATGGCTATTCTATCATTTCACTTGTTTGGGAACTAGTTCTTGTAGTCTTATTTGTCTTTTGGTTAAAAAAGAAAGAGATGCTCTATATTTTTGAAAAAAAGGGCTCAAATAAGTCAAGATTCTTTTACCTTTTATTTGGGCTGGTGGCAACTTGTTTTGTTCGCCAATTGGTGGATACTTTTCAGATACAGTATCACTATTTAGTTGATAACAAGTATATTTTTCAAAAGTTGCTTTCTATCCTTTATTCAAATGGACAACCAACTTTTCTATCAACTGTTCTTAGTTTTATTTTAATAGTAGTAGTCGCACCTATATCAGAGGAACTAATTGATAGAGGGTATTTTATGAATACCTTCTTTCACCAGTCCAAGTATTATTTGGATGTTATCCTATCTGCTCTCATCTTTGGGATTAGCCATTTAATCCTAACTCACCGAGATCCTATCAGTTTGATCATTTATAGTTTTGTTGGTCTTTTCTTTGCTCTAGTATATCGGTGGACAAAGAACTTAACAATCACCATCCTGTGCCATAGTTTTTTTAACTTTCTCAATCATGCAAAACCTATCTGGATTTTTGTTTACAATTATATCTATTATCATTTTTTTAGATAGTAGGAAGTAAAGAAAAAAGTGTTTGATAATTGTCAAACACTTTTTCTTTTTACTGTTCTTCTGTTACAAACTGGCTGAGCAGTCCATTGATAAAACGAGCAGATTTTTGATCTGAGAAGTCCTTTGCAAGCTCGATAGCTTCATTAACAGCAACCAGCTGAGGAGTGTCAAATGAAGTGATTTCAAAGATTCCCAAGCGAAGGAGGTTTCTCTCCACGAGCGTTAAGCGTTCAATAGTCCAACCTGCTTTTAAATGCTGTGTGATTTGCTTGTCTAGTTCTTCCTTTTTAGCTTGAACACCAGAAACGAGGTCTGTCAAAAAGGCTGGAAGTTGTACATCCGTATCTTCACGATCATGAGTATAGGCGAAACGACAAGCAGTTTCGACATCCGTACCGAACTCAAGACTCATGAGAGCTTGAAAAGCGCATTTACGGAGTTGGCGTCTAGATTCTAATAGTGGACTAGTCATTGAGGAAGTCCTCGTCAAATAGATCTTTCAATTCTGGTTTTGGTGTTTTATCTGGAACGATACCTGCAACGTGAACATTGATAGCAGCGAGTTCTACATCAGCCATATTGCGGACCGCATCTTTAACAGCTTTCTGGATCGCAACAGCTACCTTAGGAACTTTTACTCCGTACTCAAGGTAGAGATAGATATCTGCTGTGAGTTCTTCGTCCACGTTTTTAAGATAAACACCACGGCCGAGAGAAAGTTTTGAAAGGGTGTCAGATACTGATTTGTTTGAAAAAGAGTGTACCCCCTCTACCTTCGCAGTAGCGATAGCAATAATTTTTTCAAGTACACGTGGGGCGATAACGATTTCGCCAAGTTGTTCTTCAATTCCCATAGAATGACCTCTTTCTAGAGATTAGGCACGAGAAACGTAAGTTCCTTCTGCAGTGTTGATAACGAGTTTTTGTCCTGCTTCGATGAAGTCTGGAACGTTTACGACAAGTCCAGTTTCCATCGTTGCTGGTTTACCAGAACCTGTAACAGTAGCACCTTTGATAGATGGTTGAGTTTCTGTAACTGTCAATTCAACAGTAGTAGGAACGGTGACACCAATCACTTCAGTTCCGTAGAATTGGATCTTCACATCAGAGTTTTCAAGGATGTAAAGCAACTCGTTTTCAACGTTGACTACAGGAATTTCGTATTGGTCGTAAGTTTCTGTGTTCATGAAGTAGGCTGTGTCATCCATTTTGTACAAGTATTGAGCTGGGACAGTCTCGATGATAGCTTGTTCAAATTTTTCCTCTGGACGATAGCTTGTGTCAAATGTAGAACCAGTACGGACATCGCGCAATTTCATACGCATGATTGTGTTTCCTTTACCTGGTTTGTGGTGGCTAGCTTCCAAAACGCGGATCAATTTTCCGTCAGCTGTTTCAAAGGTCATACCAGCCTTTAATTTACTTGCTTCAATCATGTTTTTACCTCTTTAATAAATAATTTACTCTTTATTGTACCATAAAAGACAACATTACTCAAATATCAGAAGGAGCTTAATTAGTTGACTGGTACGATATTACCATCTTCGTCTTTAGTAACGAGGACGTATTTTCCATCGACTTCGATGTAAAAATTCTTGCTGGCAGTTTGTCCAGTGTTTTGAGCCGGTGCTTGATTTTGAACTTGTTGGCTTAGTTGACCACCGAGAGTTTGGCCAAGATTCATGCCCATAAACATGTTCATCCCATTGCCATTTCCTTCGTTGGAAGCTGCAGCAATGAGCGCTTCGTTGCGAGCACGGCGTTCTTCGATTTCAATCGTGTTGTACTTCATTGCCACGAGTTCACTATCAAGTTTACGAACGATATCAAGACTTTCTTGGTCGTAGCTGAGGTCTTCAAGCAAGATGTTAGTTGCTTCAATCCCGTAGAGACCTGTCCAAACCTTGTTGACCTCTTGTTTAGCGAGTTCGTTAAAGATGTCTTGATTGGCATTGAGGCTATAAATATCAACCTTGTTTTCGTTGGTATATTTGGCAATGGCAATCGCAATTTTCGGTGCAATACTTTGACGGAGCGTTCCTTGAGCTACATCCTGGAGAGTGAATGGCTGTCCGTCAGTAATTTGACGGCTAACAGAACTCACGTAGAAGAGGACTGGGTCTGCTATTTTTACATCAAACAAGCCATAGAAACGGATGTTGAGCAGTTGTTGGTAACGTTCGCTGAAGTATTCTACCGCATTTTGTGTGCCGAACTTATTGCCCGCGATGGGTTGCATGCGGATAAAGATGATTTCCTGTTGGGTGATGACTTGTCCACCAAAAGAGAAACGGTTTTTAAAGTTTTCCCAAGTGCCTTTTAAACCACCTTTTTCAAGGAGCCAGGCGTTATCACCAGCTTGCCATTCGTGGCTACCAGCTTCGAGGACTTCACCAAGGAAGGTACCGTTGTTTACCAAAACAGCGGTATAACCTTGGGGAACGATAACCACACTGCCATCTGACAAAAGGCCTGTATTTTGATTGCTGTGACGAGAACGTCCATCTGGGTCTTTAGTGAGCAATTGACCTTTGACGGCCAAGGCGTCGCCAGAGACATTATCTGGAAGGACAATGGCTTCCTTGAATTTACTATCATTAAAACTATTTAAGCCTGCTGATAAGGCTGCACGTATAAATCCCATAATTCCTCCTAATTATAAAGCTCGTCTTCATCCACAACATCATAGGTATCCAGTACCCATTGGTTTGGACTGCGAGAGAGATTGGCACCACAGTAGTCGCACTCACTAACTGCAGAGATTTTCAATGGGGCGCCACAGTTTGGACAGTGGTCGCTCACAACTTCGTCTGGATTGACTGCTTGCGTTTGGCTACCGTGTTGACGGATAAAATTTAATTGATACACGGTGAAGAGATCTTTTTTAGGGTCTCCTTCAAGGACACGGCGAGTCTCATCGTCAATGACATAGTCCCGCAAGGTAGATGACAGGATCACCACTAAGGTATCGTTTCCGTCAGGATTTTCAATGAATTCCTTGATGCGAACATTTTCGATACAAACTTTCTCTAAAACATTGGTTGTTTTAGCTCGAATATGGTCCTCAAGTTGAGTACTGTGTTGAGAGTAGAGACTGGTACTTTCCAAAGCACGGACAGAGTTCCAATTTTTCTCAGTCCAGGCAACCTGCAATTTAAGGTAGACTTCCTTAACCCAAGATGTGAAGGCTTCCGCGTCAAAGTTTGGATCCCCGTATTTCACACGACTAATGGCCAGTGTGTTTTGTTCAACTCGACGATGGAGCGTTTGATAATCATTACTAGTGTAGGTTGAACTCGAATCTCCAGATTTATTCTGCAAGGATTTGACGATAACAACTAGTATGATTCCTCCGACTAATATGAACATAAATCCTAGATAGGGAGAGCTAGCAGAACTGTCAGAGGATGATCCATATCCAGAGCGGTAGTAGTGGTAGGATGAGCCACCAGAACGACTTCCACCTCCACTTGAGCGGCTGCTACTTCTGGAGCTACTGCGGCTACTCCCTCCACTTCTGGAATGTCCGACACCCGCATCAACGATTTGAGGCACGGATAGAAAAACAAGTAATAAACAGGTCATTAAAAGAGCATAAAACTTCTTCATGTGTCTCCTAACTATATGATTGGAAAGGTAGCTGGCTAGACTACTGGGTGGCTACTAGCGAATTACTCACTTTCTTTCAACTTCGCCAATTCCTGTGCAAGGAGTTTAAGGGCAACTTGTGGGTTGGCTTGGCCTTTGGTTGCCTTCATAAGGAATCCTGTGAAGGCCTTGTCTGCGTTGCGTTTGCCTGACTTGAAGTCGGCAACGGCAGCTTCGTTATCCGCAAAGACTTGGTGGATGATTGGAATCAGAACATCTGGATCTGAGATTTGCACCAAGCCTGCTTTTTCCACGTATTCACGCGCGCCACCGCCATTTTTAGCCAGGTGGACAAAGACTTTCTTGGCAATCTTAGAAGAGATCGTGCCGTCTTCGATGATGGCAATCATTTCTACTAAGTTTTCTGGTGTCAATTCGATTTGTTCTAGTGTTTTGCCTTCGGCGTTCAAGAACTGAGCAACTTCACCTTGGAGCCAGTTAGAGACTTGTTTAGCATCACCACCGAGGGCAACAGCTTTCTCAAAGAAGTCAGAAGTGACTTTGTTTGCAGTCAACTGGCTAGCATCGTAATCTGACAAGCCAAGGTCAGATACGTAGCGTGCACGGCGTTCTTTTGGAAACTCTGGCAATTCAGTACGCATTTCCTCAATCCACTCATCTGAGATTTCAAAGAGTGGTAGGTCTGGTTCTGGGAAGTAGCGGTAGTCTGCAGCACCTTCTTTGACACGCATGAGGATGGTTGCCTTGTTAGCTTCATCGTAACGGCGTGTTTCTTGGCGGATTTGACCACCTGAGCGAAGGATTTCGGCTTGACGTTGGACTTCGTATTCAAGACCTTTACGAACATTTGAGAAGGAGTTGAGGTTTTTCAACTCAGTCTTGGTACCGAATTTCTCTTGACCATAAGGACGAAGAGAGATGTTGGCATCCACGCGCATAGAACCTTCTTCCATCTTAACGTCGGAAATGCCAGCGTACTGGATGACTTCCTTGAGGGCTGTCAGATAAGCGTAGGCTTCTTCAGGAGAACGCATGTCGGCTTCAGATACAATCTCAATCAAAGGCACCCCTTGGCGGTTGAGGTCAACATAAGAGTAGCCATCTGTACCGTGGGTGTTTTTACCAGCGTCTTCTTCTAGGTGAGCACGTTCGATACCGATTTTCTTGGTCGTACCGTCTTCGAGCTCCACTTCAATCCAGCCGTTATAACCGATTGGCTCATCAAACTGAGAAATTTGGTAGGCTTTTGGATTATCAGGATAGAAGTAGTTCTTGCGGTCAAAGTGCATGTGCTTGTGGATGTCCATGTTGAGGGCAAGCGCAGCCTTGATACCGGCATCGACAACCCCTTTATTGAGAACTGGCAGAACTCCTGGGAAAGACCAGTCAATCACGTTGGTGTTAGCATTTTGGTCATTTCCGAAGTGGGCAGATGTAGGTGAGAAGATTTTTGAATTGGTGTTGAGCTCTACGTGGACTTCAAGTCCAATGACTGTTTCAAAGTTCATTAGTTGTCACCTCCCAAAATCACGGGTTGTTGTTTGTGGTAGTCTGTTGTTGCTTCAAAAGCAGCAGCAGCTTGGTAAATGGTTTCCTCAGAGTACTTAGGACCAATCAATTGGAGACCGACAGGGAGACCTTGAGAGAATCCAGCAGGAATCGAAATTCCTGGGAGACCTGCCAAGTTGACTGGGATGGTCAAAAGATCAGCCAAGTACATGGCAACTGGGTCGTGGTTGAGTGAATCCAAGTCATAGGCAACACTTGGAGCAGTTGGTCCCAAAATCAAGTCGTAATCCGCAAAGACGTTTTCGAAATCTTGGATGATGAGGGTACGAACCTGTCCAGCCTTCTTGTAATAGGCATCATAGTAACCTGATGAAAGGCTAAATGTTCCAAGCATGATACGGCGTTTCACTTCTTCACCGAAACCTTGGCTACGGCTGTTTACATAGATTTCATCAAGGTTGCTTGCATCTTCTGCACGGTAGCCGTAACGAATACCGTCAAAGCGTTGCAAGTTTGATGAAGCTTCTGATGAAGCAATGATGTAGTAAACTGCAACACCGTATTTAGAGTGTGGAAGGCTAACTTCTTCGACGATAGCACCTAGCTTTTCAAAGTGCTTAGCGGCGTTAAGGATGGTTTCTTTGACTTCGGGGTCAATTCCTTCACCAAGGTATTCCTTAGGCAAAGCAATTTTCATTCCCTTGATGTCTTGACCAATTTTTGAAGTAAAGTCGGCAATGCGGACAGGAGCAGAAGTAGAGTCTTTAGCATCTTCGCTGGCAATCGCATTGAGCAAGAGGGCATTTTCTTTAACAGTTGGTGCAAAAGGTCCAATCTGGTCTAATGAGCTACCGAAGGCAATGAGACCGAAACGTGAAACTGTTCCGTAGGTTGGTTTGAGACCAACAATCCCGTTGAAGGCAGCAGGTTGGCGGATGGAACCACCAGTATCAGAACCAAGAGACAAGCGGACTTGCCCTGAAGCTACAGCTGCGGCAGAACCACTTGATGAACCACCGGGAACCTTGCTGTGGTCCCAAGCATTTTTGGTGGTGCCATAGTGAGAAGTCTCACCAGACCCCCCCATGGCAAACTCGTCCATGTTGGTTTTTCCGACGACAATCATACCCTTAGCTTTTGCATTGGCAACGGCTGTCGCATCAAAGATTGGCTCGTAGTTGTAAAGCATTTTTGAGGCTGCAGTTGTAAGGATACCGTCAGTAGAGATATTATCCTTAACAGCAAGTGGAATCCCTGAAAGGACATTATCCGCGTCAATTCCAGCTTCATCAATGGCTTTAGCTTGAGCAAGGGCTTGTTCTTCAGCGATAGTGACAAAAGCATTGATAGCTTTCTCGCGAGACTTGATATCTTCAAGCGTGGCTTGGGTCAATTCAGTTGCTGAAATTTCCTTAGAGATAAGGAGGTTGTGCAAGTCTTCAATCGTTTTGTTATTAAAAGTCATTAGGCATCTCCTCCATCATCTAGGATAGCTGGTACCTTAATATAGTAGTTTTCTTTTTCAGGTACGTTTTTAAACAAGCGGTCACGGTCTGTTCCTTCTTCGGCCACATCAGGGCGGAGTACGGTCTTGCGGTCAGCCATGGTCGTAGTAGGTGCGACACCAGTTGTGTCGACTTCGCCCAGCAATTCAACCATGTCAACAATTTTAGACAAGGTTGTCGCAAAGGCAGCAGTTTCTTCTTCAGAGAATCTTAATTTTGAAAGATTGGCAACGTGTGTTACCTCTTCTTGCGTAATTTTCATCTTGCATCCTTTCGTGAAATGATGATTTTTAGTCTGTTCTATTTTACCATATTTTCCTATAAATAAGGGAGCCAAACTGAAAAGAAATAGAAATTGAAAAATCGCTTTTAATTCGCTATAATGGTTAAACTAGAGAATAGAGAAAATAAGAGTTAGGATAGAAATATGTTCCATCAATTTATCACCAGATCTCAAACGGTTCCTCCTCCTATTCCCCTCTTTTGGTATGGAGCTATGATACTTCTTTTAGTGCTTTGTTTTTATGGAGCACTTGCTTATCACAAAAATCCGAAATTTGTTCGCTTGTTTAAGGGGATTCAGATTCTCCAGTTGCTAGCCCTATATAGCTGGTATGTTGGCTTTGGGATTCCATTTTCTAATAGCCTTCCATTTTATCATTGCCGTTTGGCTATGTTTGCGGTGGTTTTCTTGCCAGATAAATGGCAGAGCAAGCAATATTTTGCCCTCTTAGGAGCAAGTGGAGCGGTCTTTGCTTTGATTTACCCTGTTTTTGACCCCTATGATTTCCCCCATATTACCAGTTTTTCATTTTTGATTGGCCACTATGCCCTTCTTGTGAATTCCTTGGTTTACTTGATGAATCATTATGATAAGAGCTTGCTTAAGAAGTATATGATTGTAGCCTATACCTTTATCCTCAACCTCTTTCTAGTTGGGGTTAATCAGGTAACGGGTGGAAATTATGGTCTCTTAAGAGATACCCCGTTTATTTCGAATGCTCCTCTATGGATAAAGTACCTCCTTGTGTCGGTCATCCTTTCACTGGCTCTTGTTCTCTTTGATATCTTGTTCAAGAAACGGTGGAAAAAGAGAAATCAGGCGCAATCTGTGCTCTAGCTTGCCTTTTCATCAGATGAGCAATTGAAAAACTCCCCAAAATCCGATATAATGGAGAGTCGAAAGGAATAGTAAAATCCAATGTAAACATCATTCTTAGCTACTGAAACAACTAAAAATAGAAAATTAAAGAAAGAGAACTTATGACTATTCAAGAAGAAATTAAGAAACGCCGTACCTTTGCCATCATCTCCCACCCGGACGCCGGGAAAACAACTATCACTGAGCAATTGCTCTACTTTGGGGGCGAGATTCGTGAGGCTGGTACGGTTAAAGGAAAGAAAACAGGGACTTTTGCCAAGTCTGACTGGATGGATATCGAGAAACAACGTGGGATTTCGGTCACGTCATCAGTTATGCAGTTTGATTACGATGGCAAGCGCGTAAACATCCTCGACACACCAGGGCACGAGGACTTCTCAGAAGATACCTATCGTACCTTGATGGCGGTGGATGCTGCAGTCATGGTCGTGGACTCTGCTAAGGGTATCGAGGCCCAAACCAAGAAATTGTTTGAGGTTGTGAAGCACCGTGGCATTCCAGTCTTTACCTTTATGAACAAGCTAGACCGTGATGGCCGTGAGCCACTGGACCTCTTGCAAGAGCTAGAAGAAGTATTGGGGATTGCCAGCTATCCTATGAACTGGCCAATCGGGATGGGGAAAGCCTTTGAAGGCTTGTATGACCTCTATAACCAACGCTTGGAGCTCTATAAAGGGGATGAGCGTTTTGCTAATCTAGAAGAAGGGGACAAGCTCTTTGGAAGCAATCCTTTCTACGCTCAGGTTAAGGACGACATCGAACTTTTGCAAGAAGCAGGAAATGAATTTTCAGAAGAAGCTATTTTAGCGGGTGAATTGACACCAGTCTTCTTTGGTTCAGCCTTGACAAACTTTGGGGTGCAGACCTTCCTTGAGACCTTCCTTAAGTTTGCTCCAGAACCACACGGACACAAGAAAACAGATGGCGAAATTGTGGATCCTTATGACAAGGATTTCTCAGGATTCGTTTTCAAAATCCAAGCCAACATGGACCCTCGTCACCGTGACCGTATTGCCTTTGTTCGTATCGTATCGGGTGAATTTGAGCGTGGGATGAGTGTTAACCTTCCTCGTACTGGTAAGGGTGCTAAATTATCGAATGTCACTCAGTTTATGGCGGAAAGTCGTGAGAATGTGACCAATGCTGTTGCAGGAGATATCATCGGGGTTTACGATACCGGTACTTATCAGGTTGGAGACACTTTGACGGTTGGAAAAAATAAGTTTGAATTTGAACCACTGCCAACCTTTACTCCTGAGATTTTTATGAAAGTTTCTGCTAAGAACGTCATGAAGCAAAAATCCTTCCACAAGGGGATTGAGCAATTGGTGCAAGAGGGAGCCATTCAGCTTTACAAGAATTACCAAACAGGCGAGTATATGCTGGGTGCTGTCGGACAACTCCAATTTGAAGTCTTTAAGCACCGCATGGAAGGCGAGTACAATGCAGAAGTGGTCATGAGCCCAATGGGTAAAAAGACTGTTCGTTGGATCAAGCCTGAGGACTTGGATGAACGGATGTCATCAAGCCGCAATATCTTGGCTAAGGACCGTTTCGACCAACCAGTCTTCCTCTTTGAAAATGACTTTGCCCTCCGCTGGTTTACGGACAAGTATCCAGATGTAGAGTTGGAGGAAAAAATGTGATTCAGTAAGCCTACTTGATTGCAAAGCAATCTAAGTAGGCTACGGCAAGTCCTATTAGACTTACCTAACTGCCTCACTAACTGAGTTTTACAAATGAAATCGATTTGTAAAACTCAGTGTCGTAATCTAACAATCGGTAACCGCTATGGCAGCTTCTCTAAACACTTCATTAGGACAAGTCTCCGAATGATTTTGATTTATTTTCATACAGTAAAGGTAATTGAAGTCAAAGGTAAATTAAAAACCTCAGAGAAATCATGTTATATGAATTCTCTGAGGTTCTTTGCGTTCTAGTCTCCATATTTTTGGTAAAAATCGACCTTGACCTGGATAAAGGTTTCGGCTTCGCGTAGTAGCTGCAGGAGAGTGGCGCGAGTCTCAAATTCCTCACGTGTTTTAGGGAGACTCCGATTGCGGAAGACTTGCAGATAGCGTTCGATGTCATCAAGTAGGTCATGAGCAGGATTGGTCTGACTTAGCTGGGCAGCGATCTTTGAAAAGAGCTGGGCCAAGATCAAACTCTCACTTGCTGCTAACTGGCAAGTGTTGATCTGCTGGGCCATGTTTCGTAAGATACGACTTTGTCTCTGCCTCATCTCAAAATAGTGGATGTGGTAGTCCGTCTGGTGAAAGAGGTGATCTGAGTGATCCAGGTAGACCAGTTTGAGAGCTTCATCGAGGAGCTTGTCTAATTGGTCAACGAGTTGGGCTTGATTGCGTCCGTCTCCCCTCGAAAGATAGTATTTAAAACGAAGCAGGATGTCTTTTAACTTTTCTTCGACCTGAAGGTGATAGCTTTGGATGGCTTTCTCACGAGAGGGCATATAAAGGTTGACCAATAGAGCAAAGCTTGTCCCGATGAGAAAGAGGAGCACTTCATTAAGCAAGAGCTCTGGGGAAGTAGACTCCTGTACCAAGAGATGACCGACCAAGACACTGCTAGGGGTGATGCCGATTTCCCAGCCCATTTTGTAAGCAAGAGGGACATAGAGAGCCAGATAGAGGCCCAGACTCCAGATGTGAAAGCCCGTCAGCTGAAAGGCTAGAACACCGATAGCAAGCGCTAGGAGCATGGAAAAGAGGCGGTTACGTGCTAATTTCAGCGTGCTTCTGCGCGTGTCGGAGAGGCTTAATAGGGCGATAATTCCAGCTGAAACTGCTGATGATAAATCTAAAAAATAAGCGAAAAAACAAGCGAGACAGGTCGCTAATATCAGTTTTGTCGTACGTTGAGTGAGAGACATGAAAATTTCCTAAACTAATAGAGTCAAGTGTTTAACGAGGAATCAGAGACTAGGGACGAAGTTTTCGGTTTGTAGCATACTCGGCAACCGCTGTAAAGAGAACATCTGTTGAAGAGTTCAGGGCTGTTTCGCAGGAGTCTTGCACGACTCCGATCACAAAACCGACCCCGACAACCTGCATAGCCAAGTCGTTGGAAATCCCAAAGAGGCTACAAGCGACAGGAATGAGGAGAAGGGATCCCCCAGCAATTCCAGATGCCCCGCAGGCAGAAATGGCAGCTACTACACTGAGCACAAATGCTGTCCCAAAGTCTACCGAGATTCCGAGTGTATTGACCGCAGCCAGGGTCAGGATATTTATGGTAACAGCAGCGCCAGCCATATTGATAGTCGAACCAAGCGGGATGGAGACAGAGTAGGTGTCAGGATTCAGTCCCAAGTCTTGGCAGAGTTTCATATTGACAGGGATATTGGCAGCAGAGCTACGAGTGAAAAAAGCTGTAATACCACTGACACGTAGGCATTTCAAAACAAGGGGATAGGGATTTTTCCTCATAAAGAGAAAGGCGATGAGTGGGTTGACGATGAGAGCTACAAAGGCCATAGTAGCAATCAAAAGTCCTAGGAGGACACCGTAGTTAGCCAGACTGGCAATGCCCTTGTCAGAGATGGTCTTGAAAACCAAGCCTAAAATCCCAAAGGGTGCTAGGTTGATAATCCATTCCACAATTTTAGAGGTGACATCCGCCATGGTTTTCAGCAATTCTTTACTATGTTTACTTGCCTCTCTCATAGCCAGACCAAAGACGACTGCCCAAGAGAGAATTCCGATATAGTTGGCTTCAACAATGGCATTCAAGGGATTGTCCACCAGTTTGAGCAAGAGATTGCTGAGGACTTGACCGATACCGTCAGGAGCAGCAACTTCTGTATTCGCACTGGTCAGGGTGATTTGCACAGGCAGTAAGAAACTAGCTAGAACGGCCACCAATGCAGCAGCAAAGGTTCCAAGCAAGTATAGGAAAATAACAGTCTTCATATTGGTGTTTTGTCCCTTTTGGTGTTGGGAAAGGGCATTGGCAACAAGGGCAAAAACCAAAATAGGAGCGATGGCTTTCAGTCCGCCTACAAAGAGGTCTCCAAGTAGGCCAATTCCTGTAAGGTTTGGAAAGAGTATCCCCAATGTCGCTCCAAAGAACATTCCAATAAGGATTCGTTTGATGAGGCTTGCCTTGGTCCAGGCTCTAATGATTCGTTTCATAGCAGTCTCCTTCAAATGTATTGTTTATAATTATAGTATAAATATGCTATAGAGGCAAGTGATATTTTGAAAACAGGAACAATAATTGAATAATTATGAAAGAAAAGAGAAGGACGATTTTATGGTATAATAGGAAAAAGGAGTTTTATATGCAAGATTTTTTTCAACGCTATTTTGATAAACTTGATTTAACAACCATGTTAGAGAATCTCTTGACCAAGGTGATTTCTCTTTTGATTTTGTTTTTACTATTTTATATAGCTAAAAAGATGCTTCATGCGACTGTACGAAAGATTGTTAAGCCCTCACTTAAATTTTCAAATCGAGATGCAGGCAGACAAAAGACCATCTCTCGTTTGCTGGAGAATGTCTTTAACTACATTCTTTATTTCTTCTTGCTCTATTGCATCCTGTCTATTTTAGGACTGCCAGTTTCGAGCCTCCTTGCCGGTGCGGGGATTGCTGGGGTGGCCATTGGTATGGGGGCGCAAGGCTTTCTATCCGATGTCATCAATGGCTTCTTCATCCTTTTTGAACGCCAGCTTGATGTGGGTGATGAAGTGATTCTCACAAATGGACCGATTACCGTTTCTGGAAAGGTTGTTAGCGTAGGAATCCGTACAACGCAACTGCGAGGTGACGATCAAGCCCTTCACTTTGTACCAAATCGCAATATCACCGTCGTTAGCAATCTATCTCGTACTGAATAGGCCGGCTATTTTAGCAGATTTGTGGTACAATAGAAGGAGTTTGGTAAAGGAGAGAGTATGCTATTTGTAGAGAAAAAATTAGGTCACGATTGTACCTGGATAGACCTTGATGTAGACAAGATTAAAAACATGGAAGACCTTTCGGATGTCTATGGCTTGGACAAGGAAACCATCGAGTATGCCCTGGATAGAAATGAGCGTGCCCACATGGACTATCACCGTGAAACGGGAACGGTCACCTTCATTTATAATGTTCTTGACTTAGAAAAAGATAAAGAATATTATGAAGCGATTCCGATGACCTTTATCGTTGAAAAACAACGGCTGATTACTATCAGCAATCATAAGAATACTTATGTGATTAAACGTATGGCAACCTACCTCGAAAGCCATGAAGTTGTTTCAATCTACAAATTTCTTTTTGCCAGTTTAGAGATTATCAGCAATGCTTACTATCCAGTGATTGAAGAGATGGATAAAAGTAAGGATGAAATCAGTGCACTTCTTCGTCAAAAAACAACTAAAAAGAATCTTTTTGCCCTCTCTGACTTGGAAACTGGTATGGTTTACCTGACAGCAGCTGCCAAACAAAATCGTCTCCTCTTGGAACACATTCAAGGGCATGCTCTTTATCGCAATTTTAATGAGGTAGAAAGAGAGCAGTTTGACGATGCCATGATTGAAGCGCATCAGTTGGTTTCGATGACAGACTTGATTTCTCAAGTTTTGCAACAACTCTCAGCCTCTTACAACAACATCCTAAATAATAATCTAAATGATAATTTGACAACTTTGACCATTATCTCAGTCTTGCTAGCTATCCTTGCGGTTATTACAGGATTCTTCGGAATGAATGTTCCCCTACCGTTTGCAGATGAACCAAATGCTTGGATTTATATTTTGATAGCTAGTCTCATTTTATGGGTAGTCTTAGCCCAATGTTTAAAGAATATTGCTAGAAATTAAAAAGAAAAGGAGCCAGAATGGCGATTGAAAAATACATGCCAGACTTTGCCGTGGAAGCAGTTTATGATCTGACAGTCCCAAGCCTGCAAGCGCAGGGGATCAAGGCTGTTTTGGTTGATTTGGACAATACCCTCATTGCTTGGAACAACCCTGATGGGACGCCAGAAATGAAGCAATGGCTACATGACCTCCGTGACGCGGGTATCCGCATCATCGTGGTCTCAAATAACACCAAAAAACGGGTTCAACGTGCAGTTGAGAAATTTGGGATTGACTACGTTTATTGGGCCTTGAAGCCCTTCACATTTGGGATTGACCGTGCCATGAAGGAATTCCACTATGAGAAAAATGAAGTGGTCATGGTCGGCGACCAACTCATGACGGATATACGAGCAGCCCACCGTGCAGGCATTCGCTCGATCTTAGTCAAACCCTTGGTCCAACACGACTCGATCAAGACGCAGATCAACCGAGCTCGCGAGCGCCGTGTCATGAAGCAAATCACTGAAAAGTACGGACCGATTACATATAAAAAAGGAATTTAACTATGGAAGAAATTCTCTGTATTGGTTGTGGAGCAACCATTCAGACGACAGACAAGGCTGGTCTTGGTTTTACTCCCCAGTCGGCGCTTGAAAAAGGTTTGGAGACTGGCGAAGTTTATTGCCAACGCTGTTTCCGTCTCCGCCATTACAATGAAATCACGGATGTTCAGTTGACGGACGATGATTTCCTCAAGCTCTTGCACGAAGTGGGAGACAGTGATGCCTTGGTGGTCAATGTCATAGATATTTTTGACTTTAATGGCTCTGTCATCCCAGGCTTACCACGTTTTGTATCGGGCAATGATGTTCTCTTGGTCGGAAATAAGAAAGATATCCTGCCCAAGTCAGTTAAACCGGGCAAGATTAGCCAGTGGCTCATGGAGCGTGCCCATGAAGAAGGACTTCGTCCTGTTGATGTCATCCTGACTTCGGCACAGAATAAGCATGCTATTAAGGAAGTCATTGATAAAATCGAGCACTATCGCAAGGGCCGTGATGTCTACGTAGTTGGTGTTACCAACGTTGGAAAGTCAACCCTCATCAACGCCATTATCCAAGAAATCACGGGTGACCAAAATGTCATCACGACTTCGCGTTTCCCAGGAACAACCTTGGACAAGATTGAGATTCCGCTTGATGACGGATCTTATATCTACGATACACCGGGGATTATCCACCGTCACCAGATGGCCCACTACTTGACGGCTAAAAACCTCAAGTATGTCAGCCCTAAAAAGGAAATCAAGCCAAAAACCTATCAACTCAATCCTGAACAAACCCTGTTTCTAGGTGGTCTCGGACGGTTTGACTTTATATCAGGAGAAAAGCAAGGATTTACTGCTTTCTTTGACAATGAACTCAAACTTCACCGTACCAAGCTAGAAGGCGCTAGTACCTTTTATGACAAACATCTTGGAACTCTTTTGACACCACCAAATAGCAAGGAGAAAGAAGATTTTCCAAAACTAGTTCAACATGTCTTTACCATCAAGGACAAAACCGACCTAGTCATCTCAGGCCTAGGCTGGATCCGAGTAACAGGCACCGCCAAAGTCGCTGTCTGGGCACCAGAAGGCGTCGCCGTCGTCACACGAAAAGCAATCATTTAAAATAAAATAGCTGAGCGAACAAAGTGAGCTCATATAGCGATAGTTATTGCCGTGGTGTGATTGCCAATCGATAGATTGGCAAGGGGCACAATTGAGACCTAGGCTCAATTGTGAGGTCAGGAAATCCATTTTTCAAAGATGATATCTTTGGAAAATTAGTTCCGACCGTCCCTCACCACCTAAAATAACTATCAAAAAAGGAAGAAAGAATATGTCATTAACCTCAAAACAACGTGCCTTCCTCAACAGCCAGGCACACACCCTCAAACCCATCATCCAAATCGGGAAAAATGGTCTCAACGACCAAATCAAAACCAGCGTCCGTCAGGCTCTTGACGCTCGTGAATTGATTAAAGTTACACTCTTACAAAATACAGATGAAAACATCCACGAAGTAGCTGAAATCTTGGAAGAAGAAATTGGTGTAGATACTGTCCAAAAAATTGGACGCATCTTGATTTTGTTTAAACAATCCAGCAAGAAAGAAAATCGCAAGATTTCCAAGAAAGTTAAAGAAATCTAAAAATCTACTCCAAACAACTGTTTTTACAGAGAATTAAAGGAAGACGAGCCTATGGCAATCGAATTATTGACTCCCTTTACCAAGGTAGAGTTGGAACCAGAAATCAAGGAGAAAAAACGCAAACAAGTCGGGATTTTAGGGGGAAATTTTAACCCTGTTCACAATGCCCATCTTGTTGTGGCAGACCAAGTACGACAACAGTTAGGACTGGACCAGGTCCTGCTCATGCCCGAATACCAACCTCCTCATGTAGATAAAAAGGAAACCATACCTGAGCATCATCGTCTCAAGATGCTTGAGTTAGCGATTGAGGGGATTGAAGGTCTAGCCATTGAAACCATCGAGCTAGAGCGGAAGGGCATTTCTTACACCTACGACACCATGAAGATTTTGACAGAGCAACATCCAGATACGGATTATTACTTCATTATCGGGGCTGATATGGTGGATTATCTGCCTAAGTGGTACCGAATTGATGAACTGGTCGACATGGTTCAGTTTGTAGGGGTTCAGCGTCCACGCTACAAGGCTGGAACTTCCTATCCTGTTATCTGGGTGGATGTGCCTCTCATGGACATCTCGTCCAGCATGGTGCGTGACTTCATTGCTCAAGGTCGGAAACCTAACTTTCTCCTACCTCAGCCAGTGCTAGACTACATCGAGAAGGAGGGGCTTTACTGATGGCATACCAAGACTATATCAACTGCTCCCGCGAGGCTTTGTTGAAAAAAATGGCAGAGCTTCTACCTGAAAAACGTTTAACCCATTGTTTGGGTGTGGAGCGTGCAGCCGTAGAGCTAGCGAAGCGATTCGGAGTTGATGCTGAGAAAGCGGGTCTAGCGGGCCTTCTTCATGACTATGCTAAAAAGTTGTCAGATCAGGAATTTCTAGACTTGATTGACCGTTATCAGCTAGACCCTGACCTCAAAAACTGGGGCAATAATGTCTGGCATGGAATGGTTGGTATCTACAAGATTCAGGAAGATTTGGATTTGCATGATTCTGAAATCCTGCGAGCTATTGAAATCCATACAGTCGGAGCTGATCAGATGACCAATCTTGATAAGGTAATCTACGTTGCAGATTATATCGAGCATAACCGCGCCTTTCCAGGTGTGGATATGGCACGTGAAATTGCAAGTTTGTCACTTAATAAGGCAGTGGCCTACGAAACGGCACGAACTGTGGAGCATTTAGCTCATCAGGGATTCCCCATCTATCCCCAAACCCTGGAAACCTATAACGCCTTTGTGCGCTATTTGAAAGAGGACTAAATGAGGACGGCTTTTATCATCATTGATGTTCAGAATATTTTAGTGGAAACCGGTTTTCAGACAAATAGTCTATTGGAAAAAATTTCTTATTTACAAAACCAGGCTAGAAGCAAGAATATCGAAATTATCTATGTTCAACATATTGAGGACTCTGAAGCTCAAACATCAGAAGATTGGCAGTTATCTGAGTTTTTAAATCGAAAACCTAATGAAAAGGTCTTTCAGAAGAAGTATAACAGTATTTTCAAAGAAACTGGTTTAAAAGAATACTTGGATAAACAGGGGATTGAAAAATTAGTTTTATGTGGTATGCAGACAGAATATTGTGTGGATACCTCTGTCAAGGTCGCCTTTGAATATGGCTATCAGCTTATTATTCCAGAAGGAACTTGCACAACATTTGATGGGAAAGACATTCCAGCAGAAACGATAAATGAATTTTATGAGGGCATTTGGGAGGGGCGCTTTGCAGATGTCCTAGATTACAAACATATTTTCTAGAAAGAGGACTAAATGAACGAAAAAGAATTACTAGAACTAGTCGTGAAAGCGGCTGATGAGAAACGTGCGGAGGATATCCTTGCACTTGACGTACAAGATTTGACTAGCGTGACGGACTACTTTGTCATCACTAGCTCGATGAATAGCCGTCAGTTGGACGCAATCGCAGATAATATCCGTGAAAAAGTAGCCGAAGCTGGCTTTAAAGGTAGTCATGTTGAAGGCGATGCAGCTGGAGGTTGGGTCTTGCTAGACCTCGGTGCTGTCGTTGTGCATATCTTCTCAGAAGAAATGCGTGCCCACTATAACCTAGAAAAACTATGGCATGAGGCGGCTTCTGTAGATATTTCAGAAGCCTTGGCCTAGTAGATGAACTCAGTTGCACTCAACTGGGTTTTATTTGCTTATTTTAGAAAAAATGGATAGAAAGGTGAGGGCGTCGTGTTTTGTTCATCTCGAAACTGAACACGAGCTAAAAGCTGCGAGAAAAAGAGTAACTTCCTTTGTATCTGACGATACAGCAGAAAGTTTCCTATTTTCTCCTTGCTTTTAACGCTCTTTGTATCTTAATTATGGCAACTTATGAAACCTTTGCGGCTGTTTACGATGCTGTGATGGATGATAGTTTATATGATAAATGGACGGATTTTTCTCTGCGTCATTTGCCTAAGACCAAGGAGAGAAAGAAGCTTTTGGAATTGGCTTGTGGAACAGGTATCCAGTCTGTGCGCTTTTCTCAAGCAGGCTTTGATGTGACGGGGCTTGACTTGAGCGCAGATATGCTGAAGATTGCGGAGAAAAGAGCTACTTCAGCCAAGCAAAAGATTGATTTTATTGAAGGCAATATGCTGGATTTATCTAAGGCAGGTCAATACGACTTTGTTACGTGTTACTCGGACTCTATCTGCTATATGCAGGATGAGGTGGAGGTAGGAGACGTCATTAAGGAAGTCTATAATGCCCTCAATGAAGACGGAATTTTTATCTTTGATGTGCATTCGATCTACCAGACGGATGAGGTTTTTCCAGGCTATTCTTACCATGAAAATGCGGAAGATTTTGCCATGCTTTGGGACACCTATGAGGATGCGGCTCCTCACTCCATCGTGCATGAGTTGACCTTCTTTGTCAAGGAAGCGGACGGTTCCTTTAGTCGCCACGATGAAGTGCATGAGGAGCGTACATATGAAGTCTTGACCTATGATATCTTGCTGGAACAGGCTGGTTTCAAGTCTTTCAAACTCTATGCGGACTTTGAGGACAAGGAACCAACAGAAACCAGTACCCGTTGGTTTTTTGTCGCGCAGAAGTAGGAGATGGATATGGTTCGATCAAAATATTCTTGGGAAGAAGTTTCGCAGTTTAATCGTATTCGTCAAAATGGAACGCTTTGGGAGAAAGATGGGCAATACTTCTATGTTCAGGAAGAAGGAACTGTATTTTCGGAGTTAGTCGTTTACGATATGTCTAAGAAACTTTTTGATATGTTAGTAAATGAAATAAAATCGGAGGATGATATCCGACATATGCTGATGTATGGAACATGGCCAATGACAGTTGCTGGATGCCATAGACCAACTATGTTGATAGCTTATCCTGAGTTACAAAAAAATTATAGTAATGAACAACTGGCAGAAATCCTTCCAGTAGGAGAAAAACAATGGCTTAACTGGAGAGGAAGATTGCCTGAGCGGTATCGTAGATTTCGTCATTAGAAAGGGAGAACATCATGACCATCACAGGTATTATCGCAGAGTTCAATCCTTTTCATAATGGGCACAAATACTTGCTTGAGCAGGCGAAGGGACTGAAAATCGTTGCCATGTCTGGGAATTTCATGCAGCGTGGAGAGCCTGCTATAGTGGACAAGTGGACACGGGCTCAGATGGCGCTGGAAAACGGAGCGGATCTTGTAGTGGAATTGCCCTTTTTAGTCAGTGTTCAGGCGGCAGATTTCTTCGGTCAAGGGGCTGTGGATATCTTGGTTCGCTTGGGTATTGATAGGCTAGCTTTTGGGACAGAGGAAGTTTTGGATTATCAGAAAATTGCTGACTTATACACAGAGCAAGGTAGAGAGATGGAGAATTTTGTGGAAAATCTGCCTGATTCACTCTCCTACCCCCAGAAAACCCAAGCCATGTGGCAGGAATTTGCAGATCTTGATTTTTCTGGCAACACCCCCAATCATGTTCTAGCTCTAGCTTATGCCAAGGCTGTTGCAGGACGCAACATCAAGCTTGAGCCGATTCAGCGTCAGGGAGCTGGTTACCATTCTGTGGACAAGGAGGTGGCCTTTGCCTCAGCGACAGCGCTCCGCCAGCATCAATCAGACCAAGATTTCTTAGAACGCTTTATGCCTTCCGTTGCTCTCTTTGAGCAGGCCAGTAAGGTGAGTTGGGACGACTATTTTCCCTTGCTCCGCTATCAAATTTTGTCAAATCCAGACCTAACAACGATCTATCAGGTCAATCAAGAAATGGCTGTGCGCATCAAGGAAGCTATCAAAACAGCCCAGTCTGTTGACGAATTGGTCGAGGCAGTTGCGACCAAGCGTTATACCAAGGCGCGTGTCAGACGCCTCTTGACCTATATTTTGGTGCAGGCCAGAGAAAGCGACTTGCCAGAAGCCATCCATGTCCTTGGTTTTACTGAAAAAGGCAGACAACACCTCAAGTCTCTGAAAGAACAGGTCCATCTAGTCAGCCGAATTGGCAAAGAACCCTGGGATGCTATGACTCAAAAGGCAGACCAGATTTACCAACTAGGACAGCCAAGAATAGCAGAGCAGAATTTCGGCAGAGTGCCGATTAGAATAGAAACAAACTGAGTCTACTGAAAGGTAGGCTTTTTTTAGAAGATTTTCGAATAAATAGATAGAAAAGAAAAATCTTGTACAAGTTCCTGACAATTTCTTTCTTTTTGTGTATAATAGTGGAAAAGAGGTAAAATGAGGTATGGTTATGGAAGCAGTTCTTTATTCAACATTCCGAAATCATTTAAAAGACTACATGAAGAAGGTAAACGATGAATTTGAGCCTTTGACGGTGGTCAATAAAAATCCAGATGAGGATATTGTAGTCCTTTCAAAGAGCGAGTGGGATAGTATTCAGGAAACCCTGAGAATCGCTCAAAATAAGGAACTTTCTGACAAGGTCTTGCGAGGAATGGCTCAAGTTCGTGCTGGAAGCACTCAGGTCCATGTGATTGAGGAGTAATGGATGTTGCTCAAGTTTACAGAAGATGCCTGGGTGGATTATTGCTATTGGCAAACTCAGGACAAGAAAACGTTAAAAAGAATCAACATGCTAATCAAGGATATTCAACGCGATCCTTTTGTAGGAATTGGTAAACCAGAACCACTCAAGTATGACTACCAAGGAGCCTGGTCTCGTCGTATTGACGCAGAAAATCGCTTGATTTATATGATGGATGGAGATAGCGTGGCTTTCTTGTCTTTCAAAGATCATTACTAAGTCTACCGAAAGGTGGGCTTTTTCTATAATTTTTACTAAGCTATAACTTCTAAGAAATAGAGATTGCACTAATAAATTTTAGGTAAATGTGTTTTAAATTCCCCAAAACATATGCTATTTTAGGTTTGTGGAAATCGTTTTTTTATGATAGAATATTAAGGAATGTATGTCATTCGATAAACAAATTTAATGAGGTAAAAACATGGAAATCATGACACTTGCGATTGCTGTTTTTGCCGTCATCATTGGTTTAGTCATTGGATATGTCAGCATCTCAGCTAAGATGAAATCATCTCAAGAGGCTGCAGAGTTGATGCTTCTAAATGCTGAACAAGAAGCAACTAATTTACGAGGACAAGCTGAGCGCGAAGTGGATTTATTACTAAATGAAGCCAAGAGCGAAAGCAAGTCTCTTAAAAAAGAAGCACTATTGGAGGCCAAAGAGGAAGCCAGAAAATACCGTGAAGAAGTGGACGCTGAATTTAAGTCAGAACGTCAGGAGCTCAAGCAAATTGAAAGTCGTTTGACGGAGAGAGCTACGAGCCTTGACCGTAAGGACGACAATTTGACGAACAAAGAAAAAACACTTGAACAAAAAGAACAAAGTATTTCTGATAGAGCAAAAAACCTTGATGCACGTGAAGAGCAATTAGAGGAAGTCGAAAGACAAAAAGAAGCTGAACTTGAACGTATCGGCTCCCTTTCCCAAACTGAGGCTCGAGATATTATCTTGGCTCAAACAGAGGAAAACTTGACCAAGGAAATTGCTAGTCGCATTCGTGAAGCTGAGCAAGAGGTCAAGGAACGTTCAGACAAGATTGCCAAAGATATCTTGGTTCAGGCTATGCAGCGTATCGCTGGTGACTATGTAGCAGAGTCAACAAACTCGACAGTTCATCTACCAGATGATACCATGAAGGGGCGCATTATCGGTCGTGAAGGGCGTAATATTCGTACCTTTGAAAGTTTGACAGGGGTCGACGTGATCATCGATGACACGCCAGAAGTGGTAACCTTGTCAGGATTTGATCCGATTCGTCGTGAAATTGCTCGTATGACCATGGAAATGTTGCTCAAGGATGGCCGTATCCATCCAGCTCGTATCGAGGAGTTGGTGGAAAAAAACCGTCAGGAGATTGACAATAAAATCCGCGAATATGGTGAGGCTGCTGCCTATGAGATTGGTGCGCCAAACCTCCATCCAGACTTGATGAAGATCATGGGGCGCTTGCAGTTCCGTACTTCATATGGACAAAATGTCTTGCGTCATTCGATTGAGGTTGCTAAGTTATCTGGTATCATTGCGAGTGAACTTGGTGAAAATGCAGCTCTTGCCCGTCGTGCTGGATTCCTTCACGACATCGGGAAAGCTATTGACCGCGAGGTTGAAGGTAGCCACGTTGAGATTGGTACGGAATTGGCTCGTAAGTACAAGGAACACCCAGTTGTGGTGAATACCATTGCTAGCCACCACGGCGATGTCGAAGCTGAAAGCGTCATTGCAGTGATCGTTGCTGCAGCAGATGCCTTGAGTGCAGCGCGTCCAGGTGCTCGTAGCGAGTCTCTTGAAAGCTACATCAAGCGTCTCCATGATTTGGAAGAAATCGCCAATGGCTTTGAAGGAGTGCAAAATAGTTTTGCCCTTCAAGCAGGACGTGAAATCCGTATCATGGTTAATCCAGGACAAATCAAGGACGACAAAGTCACAATCTTGGCTCACAAAGTTCGTGAGAAAATTGAAAATAATCTCGATTACCCAGGAAATATCAAGGTAACCGTGATCCGCGAACTTCGTGCAGTAGATTATGCTAAATAAAAAAGAAAGAGCAGTTGAAAAATTACTGCTTTTTTGTTACACTAGATAGAAAGACTGTAGAAGGATAACTGACGCTATCATCACTATCCGAGAGAAATTTTACTTTATTTCACAGACTAACTAAAGGAGACATAATGGCAGACCGAGGCTTGCTAATCGTTTTTTCTGGTCCTTCAGGAGTTGGGAAAGGAACGGTTAGAAGAGAGATTTTTGAGAATTCTGAGAATCAATTTCAATACTCTGTATCGATGACGACGCGTGCGCAACGTCCTGGTGAAGTGGACGGAGTGGATTATTTCTTCCGTACTCGTGAAGAGTTTGAAGAGCTGATCCGTCAAGGTCAGATGTTGGAATATGCAGAATATGTCGGTAACTACTATGGAACTCCGCTGACCTATGTCAACGAAACCCTAGATAAGGGAATCGATGTCTTCCTTGAGATTGAAGTCCAAGGAGCTCTTCAGGTTAAGAAAAAGGTTCCAGATGCTGTCTTTATCTTTCTAACGCCACCAGATTTGGATGAATTGCAAGATCGTTTGGTAGGTCGTGGAACAGATAGCGCTGAAGTGATTGCCCAACGAATCGAAAAAGCCAAGGAAGAAATTGCTCTCATGCGTGAGTATGATTATGCCATTGTCAACGATCAGGTGTCCCTCGCTGCTGAACGTGTCAAGCGTGTGATCGAAGCAGAACACTTCCGTGTGGACCGTGTCATTGGTCACTACCAGGAGATGTTGCCAAAATCTCCAACTACTCGATAAACTATAGGAAACAGGTACAAGCAAATGATGTTAAAACCCTCTATCGATACCTTGCTAGACAAGGTGCCATCAAAATATTCACTCGTAATCTTGGAAGCAAAACGTGCCCACGAACTAGAAGCAGGTGCGCCAGCAACTCAAGAGTTTAAGTCTGAAAAATCAACTCTTCGCGCCTTGGAAGAAATCGAGTCAGGCAATGTAACCATTCACCCAGATCCAGAAGGAAAACGTGAAGCGGTTCGTCTCCGTATCGAAGAAGAAAAACGCCGCAAAGAAGAAGAAGAAAAGAAAATCAAAGAGCAAATCGCTAAAGAAAAAGAAGATGGTGAAAAAATTTAAGGTTGGGGGGACTCAATCTTATTTTTTCTATTGCAAGAATTTACTGACAAGAAGGAGGTGAGAAGATGGCTATTGCAAAGATTATCGTAGATGTTCCCCTTATGCAGACGGACCAGCCCTATAGCTACAAGGTTCCTGAGGAATTTGTAGAGATGTTGGAAGTCGGTATGCGGGTCCATGTCCCCTTCGGTAAGGGCAATCGTTTGATACAAGGGATTGTGCTAGGTATGGAGTCCCAGTCGGATGAAGAGGTGGCTGATCAGGACTTGAAGGAGATTGCGGAGGTGCTGGATTTTTCCCCGGTTCTCACTCAAGAGCAACTCTGGTTGGCTGAGGAATTACGCAAGTCCGTCTTTTCTTACAAAATCTCCATCCTAAAAGCCATGTTGCCAGGATTTTTAAACTCCAGTTATGATAAGATTCTCTATCCTCTGGAAGGTCTGAGTCAGGCAGACCGAGAGCGTTTGTTTGGTTCAGAAGATTCGCTCGCCTTTTCTTCTCTAGATTTGGCCAAACAGGCAGAAATGATGCGCTTGACTAGAAAAGGGCTACTCCGTTTAGAATACCAGGCAGTCGATCAAAAGAAGGTCAAGACCCAGTCTTGGTATGAGGTTGATGCTACTCAGCTAGAGCGGATTGAGATTTCTGCGCGTGCTAAGAAAAAGGCAGAGCTGAGAGATTATCTGCTGTCTCATCCTGAGAGTGCTCCTCTGGCTAGTTTGTTAGAGTCCTACTCACGCGAGCAAGTCAATTTTTTTGTGGAGCAAGGAGCTTTAACTCTAGTTCAAAAGGAAGTGCAACGTTCAGCTGCTTATTTTGAAGGCATTGAAGCCAGCCAACCTTTGGAGTTGAATCCAGAACAAAGACAGGCGCGTGATGCCGTTGTCAGTGCTATTGGCAGTCAACAGCCTCCTTTCCTCCTTCAAGGAATTACAGGAAGTGGGAAAACGGAGGTTTACTTGCAGATTATACAAGGGGCCTTGGACAAGGGTAAGACAGCCATTTTGCTGGTACCTGAGATTTCCCTGACGCCACAAATGACGGAGCGTTTCATTGCTCGTTTTGGCGAGAAAGTGGCCATTCTTCACTCAGGCCTGTCCAATGGTGAAAAGTATGACGAATGGCGCAAGGTTGAGCGTGGCGATGCCCAAGTTGTCGTTGGCGCTCGATCAGCTATCTTTGCCCCTTTGAAAAATCTAGGTGTCATGATTATCGATGAAGAGCATGAGGCTAGCTACAAACAAGACAGCAATCCCCGTTATCATGCTAGAGAGGTCGCCATTCTACGGGCCCAGTACAATCGAGCGGCCCTGGTCCTTGGTTCGGCGACACCGAGCTTAGAAAGTCGTGCGCGTGCTGGAAAAGGCGTCTATCAACACTTACGCCTGACCCAACGGGCCAATCCTTTGGCCACTATTCCTGAGGTTCAAGTGATTGACTTTCGGGACTATATCGGGCAGAATGAGACATCAAACTTTACCCCTCCTTTGCTAGAAGCTATCCAAGACCGCTTGGATAAAAAAGAGCAGGTAGTCCTCATGCTCAACCGTCGGGGTTATTCTAGCTTTGTCATGTGTCGGGAGTGTGGGACGGTGGATACTTGTCCCAACTGTGACATTTCTCTGACTCTCCACATGGATACCAAGACCATGAACTGCCATTACTGTGGCTTTTCAAAGGGGATTCCTCATGTCTGTCCCAACTGTCAGAGTCGCAGTATTCGTTACTACGGGACGGGGACTCAGAAAGCCTACGATGAGCTAGCAGAGCTCTTTCCTCAGGCACGCATTCTACGGATGGATGTGGATACGACCCGTAAGAAAGGCAGTCACCAAGTTCTTCTTGACCAGTTTGGCCGAGGGGAAGCAGATATCTTGTTGGGAACTCAGATGATTGCTAAGGGCTTGGATTTTCCAAATGTGACCCTAGTCGGAGTGCTCAATGCGGATACGGCCCTAAACTTGCCTGATTTCCGTTCTTCTGAGAGAACCTTCCAGCTCTTAACTCAGGTGGCTGGTCGCGCTGGTCGGGCGGAAAAAGCAGGCCAGGTCTTGATCCAGTCTTACAATCCAGAGCACTATGCCATTCGTTTTGCCAAGGATCAGGACTACGAAGGTTTTTATTCTTATGAAATGAGTATCAGGCGCCAACTCGGCTATCCGCCTTATTATTTTACGATTGGGATTACCCTCTCTCACAAGAAAGAAGAAGAGGTTGTCAAACGTGCCTATGAAGTCATGGGGATTTTGCGCTCAGGTTTATCGGAAACTAGTAAAATCCTTGGACCAACGCCAAAACCCATCGCCCGTACCCACAACCTTTATCATTACCAGATTTTAATTAAATACCGTTTAGAAGATGAGCTGGGACCAACTCTCAATCGAGTTTTGGCCTTGACTCAAGAACGGGAAAATAGCGAGCTCCGTCTCAGCATTGACCATGAGCCGCAGCAATTTTTATAAGAAGGAGAAGAAATGACAAAACTAATCTTTATGGGGACTCCCGATTTTTCATCGACAATTTTGAAGGGGTTGTTATCAGATGATCGTTATGAAATTCTAGCAGTTGTGACTCAGCCTGATCGCGCTGTCGGCCGTAAAAAAGTGATCCAAGAAACCCCGGTTAAGCAGGCTGCCAAAGAAGCAGGCCTTCCTATCTACCAGCCTGAAAAATTATCTGGAAGTCCAGAGATGGAAGCCATTATGAAGCTAGGGGCGGATGGGATTGTGACCGCTGCTTTTGGGCAGTTCCTCCCAAGTAAACTTCTTGATAGCATGAACTTTGCGGTCAACGTTCACGCTTCCCTCCTTCCAAAACACCGTGGTGGTGCACCCATTCATTATGCCTTGATTCAAGGGGATGAGGAAGCTGGTGTGACCATTATGGAGATGGTCAAGGAAATGGATGCAGGGGATATGATTTCTCGTCGCAGTATTCCTATCACAGATGAGGACAATGTTGGAACCTTATTTGAGAAATTAGCCATTGTTGGTCGTGATTTGCTCTTGGACACCCTTCCTGGCTATATTGCTGGGGAGATCAAACCTGTGCCTCAGGACCCAAGCCAAGTCACTTTTTCGCCAAATATCAAACCAGAGGAAGAAAAGTTGGACTGGAATAAGACTAACCGTCAACTCTTCAACCAAATCCGTGGCATGAATCCATGGCCTGTTGCCCACACTTTTCTCAAGGGAGACCGCTTTAAAATTTATGAAGCCCTGCCAGTAGAAGGTCAGGGAGCTCCAGGTGAGATTCTGTCTATTGGCAAGAAAGAATTGATCGTTGCTACGGCAGAAGGGGCTCTGTCTCTCAAGCAAGTGCAGCCAGCTGGTAAGCCTAAGATGGACATTGCTTCCTTCCTCAACGGAGTTGGACGGACATTGACTGTAGGAGAACGATTTGGTGACTAAAGTAGAAACAGCTAGAAGTCTAGCTCTAGCAGTGCTAGAGGATGTTTTGGTTAATCAAGCATACTCCAATATTGCCTTAAATAAACACCTCAAGGGGAGTCAGCTCTCAGTAGCAGATAAGGGGTTGGTGACAGAGATTGTCTACGGAACGGTAGCCCGAAAACTGACTCTGGAATGGTACCTGTCCCACTTTATCGAAGACCGGGATAAGCTAGATAACTGGCTCTATATCCTGCTCCTTCTGAGCGCCTACCAACTTCGGTATCTAGATAAGATTCCTAATCACGCTATTGTTAATGAAGCGGTAGAGCTGGCCAAAGCCCGTAAAAAAGGCAGTGAAAAATTGGTCAACGCTGTTCTTCGTCGTATTTTAAGAGAAGGCTGGCCAGATATTGACAGCATCAAACGCAAAAATAAGCGTGATTCCATTGCCTATTCTCTCCCAGTTTGGCTAGTGTCTAAACTTAAGGAAGAGTACGGGGAAGAGCGAGCACAAGCCATCTTTAAAAGTCTCTTGGTGCGCAACAAAGCCAGTATCCGTGTAGCTGATTTGAGCCGAAAAGAGGAAATTAAAGCCGTGTTAGAGGCGGCTGATTCCCCTTTGGCGGCCACTGGTCTGGTCAAGGAGCAAGGCCACTTTGCGGGACATGATTTGTTCGCAGAAGGGGCTATAACCATCCAAGACGAGTCCAGTCAACTGGTTGCTCCGACCCTTGATCTACAAGGTGATGAACAGGTCCTAGATGCCTGTGCAGCTCCGGGTGGGAAAACAGCCCATATGGCTTCGTATCTCACGACAGGTAAGGTGACGGCTTTGGATCTTTATGATCATAAGTTGGACTTGATCCAAGAAAATGCGGAGCGTTTAGGTGTGGCAGATCGAGTGCAAACGCAAAAATTGGATGCCAGAAAAGTGCATGAGTTTTTCGGTCGGGACTCTTTTGATAAGATTTTGGTAGATGCCCCCTGTTCTGGGATTGGACTTTTACGTCGCAAACCAGATATCAAATACAATAAAGAAACAGCAGATTTCACGTCCTTACAGGAAATTCAGCTGGAAATATTAGGTAGTGTTTGTCAAACGCTACGAAAAGGTGGTATAATAACGTATAGTACCTGTACTATCGTCTCTGAGGAGAACTTTCAAGTCGTTGAGGCATTTTTAGAAAGTCATCCCGAGTTCGAGCAGGTTAAACTAGAACACGAATGCAAAGATATCCTGAAAGATGGCTGCATCCTGATTACTCCTGAATTGTATGGAAGTGATGGATTCTTTGTCAGCCAATTTCGCAAGATATCAGAATAGGAAGGAACTGACACAATGGAAATAGCATTATTAACAGATGTTGGTCAGAAACGGACAAATAATCAGGACTATGTCAATCACTTTGTCAACCGTGCAGGACGCACCATGATCATCTTGGCTGACGGGATGGGAGGACACCGTGCAGGAAATATCGCTAGTGAGATGGCGGTAACAGACCTCGGTGTAGATTGGGTGGATACCCAAATTGACTCAGTCAATGAAGTTCGTGAGTGGTTTGCCCACTACCTGGAGATTGAAAATCAAAAAATTCATCAACTAGGTCAGGACGAAGCCTACAGAGGCATGGGGACAACGCTAGAAGCTGTTGCGTTTATTGACAACCAAGCCATCTATGCTCACATTGGAGATTCTCGTATCGGTTTGATTCGTGGAGAAGAATACCACCAGTTAACGAGTGACCATTCCTTGGTCAATGAATTGCTCAAGGCTGGTCAATTGACTCCAGAAGAAGCAGAAACTCACCCTCAAAAGAATATCATCACACAGTCTATCGGACAAAAAGATGAAATCCAGCCTGATTTTGGGATGATTACACTGGAGTTAGGAGATTATCTCTTACTCAATAGTGATGGTTTGACCAATATGATTTCGGCAAGCGAGATTTATGATATCGTAACCAGTGATATTTCCCTAGCAGACAAGGCGGCAACCCTCATTCGCTTCGCTAACAATGCAGGAGGTTTAGACAACATTACGGTTGCCCTTGTTTACATGAACGAGGAGGCGACAGAATGATCCAAATCGGCAAGATTTTTGCCGGGCGGTATCGGATTGTCAAGCAGATTGGTCGAGGAGGCATGGCAGATGTTTACTTGGCCAAGGATTTGATCCTAGACGGGGAAGAAGTGGCAGTGAAGGTCCTGAGGACCAACTACCAGACGGACCCGATTGCTGTGGCACGTTTCCAGCGTGAAGCGAGGGCCATGGCGGATCTGGACCATCCTCATATCGTTCGGATAACAGATATTGGTGAGGAAGACGGTCAACAGTACCTAGCTATGGAATACGTTGCAGGCCTTGACCTCAAGCGCTATATTAAAGAACACTATCCTCTTTCAAACGAAGAAGCAGTTCGGATCATGGGGCAAATCCTCTTGGCCATGCGCTTAGCCCATACTCGAGGAATAGTTCACCGGGATTTGAAACCTCAAAATATCCTCTTGACACCAGATGGAACTGCTAAAGTTACTGACTTTGGGATTGCAGTGGCCTTTGCAGAGACGAGTCTGACCCAGACCAACTCGATGCTGGGTTCGGTTCATTATTTGTCACCTGAGCAAGCGCGTGGTTCAAAAGCGACCTTCCAGAGTGATATCTATGCAATGGGAATTATCTTCTATGAAATGCTGACGGGTCATATCCCTTATGATGGGGATAGTGCGGTTACGATTGCCCTTCAGCATTTCCAGAAGCCACTTCCGTCCGTCATTGCTGAAAACCCATCTGTCCCTCAGGCTTTGGAAAATGTTGTCATCAAGGCAACTGCTAAGAAATTGTCTGATCGCTATCAGTCTGTTTCAGAAATGTATATGGACTTGTCAACTAGCTTGTCTTATAATCGTCGGAATGAACCGAAACTGGTCTTTGACGATGCGAGTAAGGCGGATACGAAGACTTTACCTAAAGTCCCACAAAGTACATTGACCTCGATTCCAAAAGCTCCGGCGCAGGAAGAACGTCCTCAGTCAAAGAAATTAACCCCAGAGCAAGCGCCTACGCAAAAGCCAACTAAAAAACGGAAGTTTAAGGCTCGCTATATGATTCTTTTGGCTAGTCTTCTATTAGTTGCAGCCTCTTTAATCTGGATTTTGTCAAGAACACCAGCAACGATTGCTATTCCTAACGTAGCTGGACAAACCGTTGCAGAGGCTAAGGAAGCTCTTAAAAAATCCAAGTTTGAAGCTGGTGAAGAAAAGTCAGAAGCCAGCGATACCGTAGCAGAAGGACGTGTTATTCGAACGGATCCAGAAGCTGGTAGCGGCCGAAAAGAAGGAACCAAGGTCAATTTGATTGTTTCTTCTGGTAAGCAATCCTTCCAATTGAGCAATTACGTCGGACGCAAGTATACGGATGCCGTAGCTGAACTCAAGGAGAAGAAGGTTCCTGAGAATCTAATCAAGATGGAAGAGGAAGAATCCAGCGAAAGCAAACCTGGAACCATTCTCAGACAAAGTCCTGCGGCAGGTACGACTTATGATCTTTCAAAAGCTAGCACAATTACTTTAACGGTTGCTAAGAAAGTAACAAGCGTTTCTATGCCAAGTTATATTGGTTCAAGTCTCGAATTTACAAAGAATAATTTGACTCAGATTGTCGGTGTAAAAGAGGCCAATATTGAGGTTGTCGAGGTTTCGACTGCTCCTGAGGGGACAGCAGAAGGTACAGTTGTAGATCAAACACCAAAAGCGGGTGAACAGGTTGACCTTGCTAGCACGCGTATCAAACTTTCCATCTACAAACCGAAAACACCACCGTCAACTTCATCTTCTAGTTCTGCACAACGTGGGAACCAAGGTTCTTCTACAACTCCAAATCAGGGGAACCAACAAGGAAACACTCCTTCAACTAGTCAATCAAATAGTGAAGAAACCCGTGAAAGTTCTCGAGATTAAACGAATCTTTGTCATGATTTCATGACAAAGATTTTTTTTCATTGATTTTTGTGATAAAATATAGGAAGCAGAAAAGGAGGAGAAAATGGACGAATCAAGAGAGTTGAATGCCGTTATTGATGTCATTATGTTAGCTGGAACCATTCTCTTAAAAAGCGGTTCGGAGATTTATCGGGTTGAGGACACCATGATCCGTATCGCTCATTCACAGGGAATAGTGGATTGCAACGTTCTTGCCATGCCAGCAGCTATTTTCTTTTCTATTGAGAATACCAATATTTCTCGTATGAAACGGGTCACTTCTTCCTCCTACAACATCGAAAAAGTCTGCGATGTCAACCAAGTATCACGGGAGCTTGTCGGAGGCCAGATTGATCTCTCTACAGCCTTTGAAAGGCTAAAGGAAATCAGAAATCAAGCTCTTCCTTATACCAAGTTCCAAGTGACTATTGCAGCAACTCTCAGTGCCCCTTTTTTCTCGATTATGTTCGGGGGGAATACTTATGATGCTTTTGGTGCAGCCATTGCGACCTTACTTGGTTTTGCTTTCTCTCTCTATGTAGAGAAGTTTGTCCGCATTCCTTTTGTAACCGCCTTTGCGGGAGCCTTTGTTTTTGGCTTGATTGCCCAGTTCTGGGTCCGCTATACAGGATTCCCTTCGACGGCAGACTTGATCATAGCGGGAGCCGTCATGCCCTTTGTTCCGGGCATTGCTCTGACAAATGCAGTTCGGGATATCATGACCAACCATATCAACTCTGGTATGAGCAAGATGTTTGAATCCCTGCTCATTACCCTCGCTTTAGGGGCCGGTACCTCCGTCGCCCTGGTTTTGATGACATAAGATGACTCTAACAAGTATTTTGCTCCAAGCAGTGGCGAGTTTACTCGCCATTATCACCTTTTTAATCGTACTGAATGTTCAACGCTCTATGCTCCTACCTGGTGGTGTTCTGGGAATGGGTGTCTGGCTCCTCTATCTTGTACTTAAAGAACCAACCAATGTTATTGTTGCGACCTTTATCGCAGCGGTGGTTGGTTCTTGCATCAGCCAGATTCTAAGTATTGTCTATAAGACGCCAGCAGTGGTCTTTGTCTTGGCCATTCTTGCCCCCTTGGTGCCAGGTTATCTATCCTATCGAACGACAGCTTTCTTTGTGACAGGTGATTACAGTCATGCCCTTACCAGTGCAACACTAGTAGTTATGTTGGCTCTGGTCATTTCTATCGGGATGGCCAGTGGAACAGTGATTCTAAAACTTTATTACTATATCCGAAAACAGCGAGGCATATCCTCCTAATGCTGTCAAAGCAAAGACTTGACTTGTTGAATCAAGTCTTTTTTCTCTCATTTGTTCCTATTTGTGATAAAATAGAATAGAACGATTTTTTACAATGAATGAAAAAACAGAGGTAAATATGACAATCGGTATTGATAAGATTGGTTTTGCGACCAGTCAATATGTCTTGAAATTACAAGACCTAGCAGAAGCAAGAGGAGTTGATCCGGATAAATATAGTAAGGGTCTCTTATTAAACGAAATTAGCATTGCACCATTGACTGAGGATGTTGTCACCTTAGCTGCCAGTGCAAGTAACTCTATTTTGACAGATAAAGAAAAAGAAGAAATTGACATGGTCATCATGGCGACCGAGTCAGGGATTGACCAGAGTAAGGCAGCAGCGGTCTTTGTTCACGGTCTATTAGGTATCCAGCCGTTCGCTCGCAGTTTTGAAATCAAAGAAGCTTGTTACGGAGCAACAGCTGCCCTCCATTATGCCAAGTTGCATGTGGAAAATTCTCCAAAGTCCAAGGTTTTGGTCATCGCTAGCGATATTGCCAAGTATGGTGTAGCGGCTCCAGGTGAACCAACTCAGGGAGCTGGGAGTGTGGCGATGTTGATTACGCAAAATCCGCGTACCATGGCCTTTAACAATGATAATGTTGCCCAAACGCGTGATATTATGGATTTCTGGCGCCCAAACTATTCAACCACTCCTTATGTAAACGGCTTATACTCAACTCAGCAATATCTTGACAGTCTTACGACGACTTGGGATGAATACAAGAAACGTTATGATTGGACTATGAATGATTTTGCGGCCATCTGCTTCCACTTACCTTATCCTAAGTTGGCCCTAAAAGGCTTGCGCAAGATGATGGATAAGACTTTGTCTCAGGAAAAAAAGGATAGTCTGCAAGAAAACTTTGATAAGTCCATTCTCTACAGTCAGATGATTGGGAATATCTACACAGGTTCCCTCTTCCTTGGGCTTCTCTCCCTTTTGGAAAATGCAGAAAATTTGAAGGCTGGAGATAAAATTGTCCTCTACAGTTACGGAAGTGGAGCGGTTTCAGAGTTCTTTAGTGGAGAACTGGTAGAAGGTTATGAAACTTACCTTGATAAGGATCGCTTGAGCAAACTCAAGCAACGTACAGCATTGTCTGTTGCAGACTATGAAAAAGTCTTCTTCGAAGAGGTAGAGTTGGATGAATCTGGTTCAGCCCAGTTTGCAGGCTATGAACATCAAGACTATGCCTTGGTTGAAATTCTCGACCACCAACGTCGTTATAGCAAGGTTGAAAAATAATGAAGAGAAGTTGGAATGGATTTTCTAAAAAGTCATACCATGAGCGCCTTGAGTTACTGAAAGCTCAGGCGCTCCTTAGTCCTGAAAAGCAAACCAGTCTGGAGCAGGATGAACAAGTCAGCTTGGCAGTTGCAGATCAGCTGAGTGAGAATGTAGTGGGAACTTTTTCTCTGCCTTATTCTATCATTCCAGAGCTTTTGGTGAACGGTCAGGACTACACAGTTCCCTATGTGACAGAAGAACCCTCAGTGGTTGCTGCGGCCAGCTATGCAAGTAAAATCATCAAGCGAGCAGGTGGCTTTACTGCTCAAGTACATGAGCGCCAGATGATTGGTCAGGTAGCCCTTTATCAAGTTGCTAATCCTGAACAAGCGCAAGAGAAGATTGCCAGCAAGAAGGCAGAGCTCTTAGAACTTGCCAATCAAGCCTATCCCTCCATCGTCAAACGTGGGGGTGGGGCGCGTGATTTGCATGTAGAGCAGATCAAAGGAGAAACAGACTTTCTCGTTGTTTATCTCCATGTCGATACCCAGGAAGCCATGGGAGCCAATATGCTCAACACCATGCTGGAATCCTTGAAGCCAGTCTTAGAAGAACTCAGTCAAGGACAAAGCCTTATGGGAATTTTGTCCAACTATGCGACCGATTCTCTGGTGACTGCAAGCTGTCGAATCGCCTTTCGCTACTTGAGTCCCCAAAGGGACCAAGGACGAGAAATTGCGGAGAAAATAGCCTTGGCTAGCCAGTTTGCGCAGGCTGATCCTTACCGAGCAGCTACTCATAATAAAGGGATTTTTAACGGTATTGATGCCATTTTGATTGCCACTGGTAATGACTGGCGTGCCATCGAAGCTGGGGCCCATGCCTTTGCCAGTCGAGACGGACGCTATCAAGGTCTCAGTCGATGGAGTCTAGATAGGAACACAGAAGAATTGGTCGGTGAGATGACCTTACCCATGCCCGTAGCGACCAAGGGTGGCTCTATCGGACTCAACCCACGTGTAGCACTCAGTCATGAACTACTAGGAAATCCTTCAGCCAAGGAATTAGCTCAGATTATCGTGTCCATCGGTCTTGCCCAAAACTTTGCGGCTCTCAAAGCCTTGGTCAGTACAGGCATCCAGCAAGGCCACATGAAATTGCAGGCCAAATCCTTAGCTCTCCTAGCAGGTGCTAGTGAGTCCGAAGTTGCTCCCCTCGTTGAGCGCCTCATCGCAGATAAAACCTTTAACTTAGAGACAGCCCAGTGTTATCTCGAAAACTTAAGATCATAAAAAACTCAGACAAATCAGTCTGAGTTTTCTTGTGCTTATAGTCAATGAAAATCAAAAAGAAAACTAGGAAGCTAGCTGCAGGCTGCTCAAAGCACTGCTTTGAGGTTGTAGATAAGACTGACGAAGTCAGTTACATATATCTACGGTAAGGCGACGCTGACGCGGTTTGAAGAGATTTGCGAAGAGTATTAAATACTTTTTCCAGGTAATAGAGTAACGGGTAAGAAGTAACCGGTTGTCGCGACCTCTTTACCTTCAATCTTCTGCAAGAGGAGATCGACAGTGAGTTGGGCAATCTCTTTCATAGGTTGCTTAATCGTTGTCAGGTGAGGATAGTAGTTCTCGATAAAGTAGGTCCCATCATAGCCGATGACCCTGAGCTCTTCAGGAACAGAAATTTCCAGTTCTTGAGCGATTTTGATCACTAGGATAGCTGTCAAATCATCCGAAGCAAAAATCGCATCTGGTTTCTGATGGGTCAAGATATTCTTGATTTCCATTTCTTTTCGGACGGGAGAAAAGTCACTCGAAACATTGATAATAGGCGCTTTCGGGAGAACAGAGGCAAAGCCAGCGTGGCGGAGTCCAGTTGGTGAATTCGAGTTATCATTTCCTGTAATCATGATGATAGACTGGGCGCCTGTCTTGACCAGAGTTTGGGCTGCGAGGACCCCGCCGCCGTAGTTATCAGAGGAGACGACAGGGATGTCTGGAGACAAGTTTCGGTCAAAGGAAATGATCGGTGCTGTCACACGATTGTAGTCTTCGATTCCCAAGTTGTGACTTCCAGAAATGATACCATCGACCTGGTTGGCCTCCAGCATTTCAATGTACTCCCGTTCTTTTTCAGAGTCATGTTCGCTGTTACAGATGATAGTCTTGTAGCCATTCTTGAAGAGTTGGTGTTCCAACTTGTCAATCAACTCCGCATAAAAGACATGACTGATGTTTGGAAAAATAAGTCCAATCAACTTGGCAGATTTTCCTTGGAGACTTCGAGCCAGATTATTGGGCTTATAGCCTAGCTCTCGCATGGCTTCATTGACCTTTTGAATGGTTTTCTCAGATAAATACCCCTTTTTATTGATGACTCGTGAGACGGTAGTGGGGCTGACGCCTGCAAGTTTTGCGACATCAGTTAGTTTTGCGACCATAATCTAATTCATAGTAAGTTCCAGTTGGGTTTCCAAACTTGATGAGGATACCGTTTTGATCCACATGTGGGAAGACACGACCAGAAAATACTTTTTCTCCTTTATTGATGAAAATTTCAAAGACTGACTTATCGATGAAGATAGTGGCAGTAGTAGCTTGGTTATTGATAGGGCAAGAACGAGTGGTACCAAATTCTTGGGCGTACTGTTCACCAGCCTGACTACGATCCACTGTCACTTGACCGTTTACAAGGTCAAAGTTGATGGAAAGCCCCTTGCCTTCTTTATCAGCGAGCAAGACAATCTCGCTTTGGCTATTGGCCTCCAAGTTGAGCTCCAGTTCATAGGTGTTATTGGTTTGAGTACGATTTGAGAAGACCTCTTCAGAAGAACGAAGTTCTTTGACGGCTGAGACAGGATATTGGTAGAGTTTGCCATCTTTGATAGTGAGTTCTTTGACCAATGAGAAGGTTCCTTGGTGGTCAAAACGGTCAGATGGGTAAGAAACATCTGGCAACCCAAGCCAACTTACTGCTAGTGCACGTCCATCTGGAGCGTTGAAGGCTTGCGTTGCATAGGCTTCAAAACCATAGTCTAGATTTTGCAATGGAGACACATCTACCATTTCGGCATTTTCAGGATCAAAGAAAGCCCCGATTTTGTACATGTTTGGATAGATATTGTCATAGTCTAGAACACTCTTATCCAATCCTTGTGGACAGTAGAGAAGGACAGGGTGCTCCCCTACAAAGACTAGATTTGGACATTCCATCATGTAGGCAGTACGGTCGTTAGCAAAGTCAAGGTCGCCAACTGTTTGCCAGTTTGTGTAATCATTGTCCACAGCCTTGTAGAGACGGACGAAGCCTTTTTTCTCCAAGTCCTGTCCACCGACGATAGCATAATATTGACCTTTAAAGTTAAAAATTTGCGGGTCGCGGAAGTGGTCAGTAGAGTCTGCTGGCTGGTCAATCAAGATCTTGTCAATCTTTGTAATCTTGCCATCCTTATCCATCAGTGCACCAATCTGGTATGGGTGACGAATCCAGTTTTCATCACGGACATTTCCAGTATAAAATAGGAACAACTGATCGCCAAACTGCATGGCAGACCCAGAGTAGGCACCGTGGCTATCTAATGGAGTATCTGGCAAAACTTTGACTCCAGTTTCTGTAAAGTGCACTAAATCATCACTTTCAAGCTGCACCCAAGACTTCAACCCATGGGCTGCACCAAAGGGGAAGTTCTGGTAAAAGAGAATCCATTTGCCATCAAAATAAGAAAAGCCATTTGGATCATTGAGAAGCCCCATTTTAGGCTCGACATGGTAACGAGTATGCCAAGGAGATTGTGCCATCTTTTCCTTGATTTGCTTGATTTCATCATTAGACCAATCTTCATAGCGTCTATAACGGCGCTCAGTTGTCCATTCCATTTTATCTTTCCTCCATAAGTTCTATTCTATTATTAATAGTAAACGTTTTCGGCAAAAAAAGCAAGTCTTTTATGTTAAAAAAAAGAAAAATATGTCAAACGATTGCCATAAATCGAGTAAAGGAAATCTGGCAAATTTTCACGAAAAAATGAAAGGAAATGTAAATAAAAGCCTTGATTCCTCAAGTATAAAGATATTTTTTTTGAGGAAAAAGAGAATATCCCTCAAAAACGAGCAAAATTAATCAGAGAAAAAAGAAAGGGAATAAAAAATTCTGCAAAACGCTTGACATATTTTGGAAACGTGATAAAATAATAGTCGTAGGGCGAATAAAATCGCTTTCAAACAAGAACAAAATTTTATAAGGAGATTTTTGCAAATGAACAATCAGGATATTGCAAAAAAGGTCATCGAAGCCCTTGGCGGACGTGAAAATGTCAACAGTGTAGCCCACTGTGCGACTCGTCTACGTGTCATGGTCAAAGATGAAGGGAAAATCAATAAGGAAGTGATTGAGAACTTGGATAAAGTTCAAGGAGCTTTCTTTAACTCAGGTCAATACCAAATCATCTTTGGTACTGGTACAGTAAACAAGATGTATGACGAAGTGGTTGCACTTGGTTTGCCAACATCTTCTAAAGAAGATATGAAAGCAGAAGCTGCTAAACAAGGAAATTGGTTCCAACGTGCTATCCGTACTTTCGGTGACGTCTTTGTACCAATCATCCCAGTTATCGTAGCAACTGGTCTCTTCATGGGTCTGCGTGGTCTCTTGACTGCTCTTGGAATGACACTTCCAGCTGACGTGACAACATATACTCAAATCTTGACAGATACAGCCTTCATCATCTTGCCAGGTTTGGTTGTATGGTCAACCTTCCGCGTATTCGGTGGAAATCCAGCCGTTGGTATCGTCCTCGGTATGATGCTGGTTTCTGATTCGCTTCCAAACGCCTGGGCTGTAGCATCAGGTGGTGAAGTAACAGCTATGAACTTCTTTGGCTTCATTCCTGTTGTTGGTTTGCAAGGTTCCGTTCTTCCAGCCTTCATCATTGGGGTGGTCGGAGCCAAGTTTGAAAAAGCTCTCCGCAAAGTGGTTCCAGATGTCTTGGATCTCTTGGTGACGCCATTCGTGACACTTTTGGTGATGTCTATCCTTGGACTCTTTGTCATCGGACCAGTCTTCCATGTTGTTGAGAACTACATCCTTATCGGTACAAAAGCGATTCTTGGCTTGCCATTTGGTCTTGGTGGTTTCTTGATTGGTGGGGTTCACCAATTGATTGTCGTATCAGGTGTACACCACATCTTCAACTTGCTTGAAGTGCAATTGCTTGCTGCCGATCATGCCAACCCATTCAACGCCATTATCACTGCAGCTATGACAGCTCAAGGGGCTGCAACTGTTGCCGTTGGTGTCAAAACTAAAAATCCTAAACTGAAAACACTTGCTTTCCCAGCTGCTCTTTCTGCCTTCCTCGGTATTACAGAGCCTGCTATCTTCGGGGTGAACTTGCGTTTCCGTAAACCATTCTTCCTTTCATTGATTGCTGGTGCTATCGGTGGTGGACTGGCTTCAATCCTTGGTCTTGCTGGTACTGGTAATGGTATCACCATCATCCCTGGTACAATGTTGTACATTGGTAACGGTCAATTATTCCAATACATCCTTATGGTAGCTGTATCATTCGTTCTTGGTTTTGCCCTTACTTACATGTTTGGTTACGAGGACGAAAAAGAAGTTGCTTCTGAAGTAGCGACAGAACGTTTGGTTCAAGAAGAAACAACTGGTAACATTCCAGTAGCTCCTCAAAATGAAACAATCCAAACTCCAATCGTTGGGGACGTAGTTGCCCTTGAGAATGTTGATGACCCAGTCTTTTCAAGTGGTGCAATGGGACAAGGGATTGCAGTGAAACCAAGCCAAGGCGTGGTTTACGCACCAGCTGATGCAGAAGTATCAATCGCCTTTGCTACAGGACATGCTTACGGTTTGAAGACAGCAAACGGAGCTGAAATCTTGATCCACGTTGGTATCGACACGGTGACTATGAACGGTGAAGGCTTTGAACAAAAAGTTGCTCAAGGCGACAAGGTTAAAGCTGGTGATGTTCTTGGAACCTTTGACTCAAACAAAATCGCTGCTGCAGGTCTTGATGATACAACAATGGTTATCGTTACAAACACGGCTGACTACGCTTCTGTGACACCAGTCGCAAGTGGTTCAGTTGTCAAGGGCGACGCGATCATCGAAGTGAAAGCCTAATCCTCTTCAAAAATCAAATCTAAAAACAAAACGAACAAATATCATGTTTGTTCGTTTTTACTTGGATGGTAAGATTTACAGAGGAAAATCTAAAATATTGAGAAATCTAGCCCTTTAAAATGTGCTATAATAGAGAAAACAAAGATAAGAGGTTTATCATGACAAAATTATATGGAAGCTTAGAAGCGGGCGGTACAAAGTTTGTCTGTGCTGTCGGAGATGAAAATTTTAACGTTGTAGAAAAAACACAGTTTCCTACAACAACTCCAATCGAGACTATCGATAAAACCATCGAATTCTTTTCAAAATTCGATAATCTTGCAGGTCTTGCCATCGGTTCTTTCGGTCCCATCGATATCGATAAAAACTCAAAAACCTATGGCTTTATTACAACGACTCCAAAACCTCACTGGGCAAATGTAGACCTACTTGGTGCCCTTCGTCGTGCCCTCAATGTACCCATGTATTTCACGACAGACGTAAACAGCTCTGCCTATGGTGAAGTGGTTGCTCGTAACAATGCTGGTGGCCGTATCGAAAACTTGGTTTACTACACGATCGGTACAGGTATCGGTGCAGGTGTTATCCAACGTGGCGAGTTTATCGGCGGTGTGGGTCACCCTGAGATGGGTCACTACTATGTAGCCAAACACCCAATGGATGTAGAAAAAGAATTTAACGGCGTTTGTCCTTTCCACAAGGGTTGTTTGGAAGGCTTTGCGGCTGGTCCCAGTCTTGAAGCCCGTACAGGTATTCGTGGTGAAAATATCGAACTCAACAGTTCTGTCTGGGATGTTCAAGCCTACTATATCGCTCAAGCTGCGGTCAATGCTACTGTGACTTTCCGTCCAGATGTGATCGTCTTTGGTGGTGGGGTTATGGCCCAACAACACATGCTGGATCGTGTGCGTGAGAAATTCACAGCTCTCCTCAACGGCTACCTACCAGTACCAGATGTGCGTGACTACATTGTCACTCCAGCAGTCGCAGGCAATGGTTCTGCCACACTTGGGAACTTTGTCCTCGCTAAGAGTGTCGCAAAATAAAACAAACAAAACATCCGCTTGGGAAACCAAACGGATTTTTCTATTCTCAAAACATCTGCCAGAAGAAATCAATAATATAGGTCAAACCATAAGTGTAAACCACTAGGGTAAAGGGCTTGGTCAAAATGATAATAATCATATAGCGCTTGAAGGTCATCTTGGTCAGTGCTGCCAGCATGCAGAGAAAATCAGCTGGGCTAACTGGCCAGATCATCATAAAGATAAAGAAACGATCGAAGCGATTGCCCTTATCTAGCCAGCCGATGTATTTGTCATAGGTGCGCTTGCTGACGACGGACTGGACAAAGGCAGCTCCGTAGAGGCGCACAAGGTAAAAGATAATAGCACAGCCAATCACGATGCCGATATAGTTATAGATGGTTCCGATGATGTTACCGTAAATAAAGACCCCAGCCACTGAGGTCAAAGCTCCCGGAATGATCGGAACAACGGTTTGTAGGATCTGTAAAAAGATAAAGAGTGGTGGTCCCCAAACCCCAGCTTGCTGGATAAAGGCCGATAGGGTTTCCTTGGACTGTAAAACACCCGCCTGATAGGCCCAAATACAGAAAATCAAGGTTCCAACTCCCCCAACTATAGATGAAATATTGATGACTTGCTGCAGAAGGGGAGAAACAGCTTTCATTTGCTTATCCTGTGACATATAAACTCCTCATAGATAGTATGATTCTACTATACCATATTTTTCTTATAAAGACTAATTTGATTCCTTATCTTGCTTTTTATATAAGTGTGGTACAATTAAAGAAGTAAGTCAAGAGATATAACGGTGAAAGAAATGTTAGATTTAAATTTTAAAGGAAGATGGAGAAAATACCAAAAACAGGTCTTGGATCGTTTTCAGGACTATCAAGCAGACGGTCATGTTCATCTAGTGGCTGCTCCAGGGTCCGGCAAGACCACCATTGGTATCGAGCTAATCGCTCGTTTTGGCAATCCAGCCCTTGTCTTGGTTCCAACTGTCACCATTCGTGAACAATGGGTGGACAGGATTCAAACAGCCTTTTTAGAGAACGAACAGAAGATTTCAGATCTCGTTTCCCAAAACTTAAAGGAGATGAAAGCATTAACGATTGTGACCTATCAGGCTTTTCATAGTGCCATGAACCAACTGCAATCACAAGAAGATGGTGAAGCAGAGGATTTTGTGGGATTTGATTTGCTTGCAAGTCTAAGAACTCAGAAAGTTGCGACTCTTTGCTTGGACGAATGCCACCACCTGCGCAATGAATGGTGGAAAAGTCTGGAAGCCTTTCGCAAGCAGTATGAACAGCTGCAAGTCATCTCCCTGACAGCGACACCACCTTATGACAGCGAGCCTGAACTCTGGGAACGCTATATCCGTATGTGTGGGGAAATTGACCAAGAAATCACGGTACCTGAACTAGTCAAGGAAGACACCCTCTGTCCTCATCAGGATTTTGTCTATATGTGTTCACCAACAGCTGAAGAGTCGGAACGTCTCAAACAGTTTGAGGAGACTAAGTGGGACTATATTCATCACCTTATAGTCAATCCTTATTTTCAAACATTTGTAGCAGGGTCTAAGGTCCTCAAAGGGGATATTTCATCTGATTTGCTCTTAGAAGATCCCAAGTATTTGTCTGCTATATTGATTTATATGCATTCTCAGGGGTTATCGATTCCTCCCTTTTTGCAAAATTTGCTGGGAACCCAGAAGCTTCCAGCATTGACCTCCTATTGGCTGGAGACGCTGTTGCAGAGCATGCTCTATCAGACACCAGATTGGTATGAGGATCCAGATGGATATAGGAAAAAGTTAGAGGCTGACTTGAAGGCGCGTGGGCTGGTGGAAAAACGTCAGGTTTATCTGGTTAAGTCCAAGTCTTCTGATCAGCTTTTAACCCAATCTCTGGGGAAATTGTCTGCCATTGCCGATATCTTTTTGACGGAGTATGAGAGTCTAGGTCAGGAACTGAGACAGTTAGTACTAGCTGATTATATTCGCAAGGATTTTGCTACCTATCTGGGAGATAATCAGGCAACCATTTCTCAGTTGGGGGTTCTCCCTTATTTTGAAAGCATTCGTCGAAAAGCTCAGGAGCAAGAGATACCTGTGTCTTTGGCTGTCTTGTCAGGTAGTGTCGTTATTTTGCCTACCGATGTGGCAGCAGAGTTGAAGGAGCTCTTGCCTCAGGTTCCACTTAGTTTTTCATCTATTGGTCACTTGGATCAAAAAGATTATGTGCAGATTGGCTTTCCGAGCTCAGCTAAGGGAATCGTAGCGGCAGTGACGGAGCTCTTTCAACGAGGGCGGATTCAAGTCCTAGTCGGAACCAAATCTCTCCTCGGAGAGGGTTGGGATGCTCCTTGTGTTAATTCCCTAATCCTCGGAAGCTTTGTGGGGAGCTTTATGCTGAGCAACCAGATGCGCGGGCGTGCTATTCGTATCTGGTCGGGACATCCAGAAAAGACCAGTAACATCTGGCATCTGGTAGCCGTTCAAGCGCAAACACTCATCACTCTTTCTAGTGAGGAGCCTAGACCAGAGAGCAATCAGGATCTGCAGACCTTGTCGCGAAGGATGGAGCATTTTCTTGGCTTGGCCTATAATCAGGAGAGTATTGAGACCGGTTTGGATCGTTTGGATTTTCCACCCCCCTTTTTAAGAAAAAGCAAATTAGTGAGTACAATGATCGAGTTAAGAGTCTCTCCAAGGATCGAGCAGGCTTGAGACTAAAATGGCAGGAAGCTCTTGTCGTAGCGGATCAGTCCGAGATAGTTACAGAAGTCGCAACCCAAAAACAGAAGATCCCAGTCATGCTCTTGCTTGATGCATTAAAATGGGTTCGCATGTCATTTCTCTTGTTGGCGGTAGATTTGTTGGTTTTGCTATTTAGATTGGGATTGATCGGTGTTTGGTGGCTTACAGCAGCCTGTCTCCTCTTTTTGGTCTTTGCCTCTTGGCGCTATCTCCGCTATAAGAGTCCCTATAAACGCTTGCAGTCTCTGGGTGAGCAGATCCGAAAGGCTCTGCTAGATTCGGGGCATCTAACGGATGATCAATCCCGTGTTCAGGTAGAGGAGGACAAGGAAAACTACATGGTCTTTGCCTATCTCAAGGGAGGAAGCATGAGGGACAAGGAGCTGTTTGCACAGACTGTGGGAGAGTTCTTTGCTCCAGTGGACAATCAGCGCTATCTCTTGAAGGCAGAGAAAGTCCGACAAGGTCAGTCACCTTACTATGTCGTGCCTAGTCTTTTTGATAAGCGCAAGGAAGAAGCACAGAAATTCCTTGACTTTCTGAGGCCAACTATCGGACGCTATCACCTCGTCTACACACGAACAGAGGCCGGACGGAAAATCCTTCTCGAAGCTCGTATCAAAGCTCTCTCTAACAAAAATGACCGTACCTTGACTAAGAAGAAGGTTAAAAGTCAGTTGGAGTAGGGGAGGTAAAATATACCCCTCTAGAAAATAAAAAAGCAAAGGGAGAAAATATGGCAGATATAATTTTAATTTTAGGTAATGGCTTTGATATTGCAATGGGGCGAAAAACAAAGTATACAGATTTTATTGACTTTGAAAAACAATTATTCTCTAATCCAAATGAGGAGTTACTGGAGTTTTTAAAAGTTAAAAATATAAAGATTGAGAAATACAGGGATAATTTATATTTAAAATTTATCAATGAGAATAAAGCTACTCTAGGAGATAATTGGTCTAATCTTGAAATAATGATTTCGCAACTTGCAGATGCAATAATGTATTTCAAAGAAAATAATGATTTAATATTCAAAGTTACTATTACAGGACAAACTGGGTTACTGGAAGAGAAATTATCAAAAGAAAAAAATTATAGGTCAAAATTATATATTTCAGATTTGTTTTTTTCACTCTTTCATAAAAAAGGCTGGGGTTCTTTAGAAAGAGAAGTTGCAATGGAAAAGTTGAATAATGAATTTATCAATCAACTTGATCTATTGATTGAATTGTTAGAAATATATTTATCTTATAGAGACTTTCTTGATTTTAAAGTTATCGAGATAAAATCCAAGCCAACAGCTCTAGATGCAATATCAGATTTGTCAAATTCCTCTGTCCTAAACTTTAATTATACAAACACTTTACGATATTTATTTGGAACTTCTGAGAAGAGAACTCATTTCATACATGGGCGAATTGACTTAATTAGAACCTTCAGTCGAATTAATACGATGGTTTTTGGAATTGAGGATAAAGAAAATGATGTTAACAGTGATTTAATTCCCTACCAGAAATATTATCAAAGAGTAGTAAAAGAAACGGGAAATGATTTTGAAAAATTTTTTAAACGAACTTTCTATGATATAGATGACGAATTCGGAAGTCAACTTCCAAATTCAAAGAATATTATTGTTTTTGGACACTCGGTTGACCCTTTGGATAAAGAAATATTTCAAAAATGTTTTGCATTAGCAGAAAATGGAAAGTATGATTATAGATTTATTTTCACTTATTTTAATGATTTAGCTAAACGTTCAATTATTAAGAATCTCGCAATCATCCTTGGGAAGGAAAAACTGATAGAATTAACAGGTAAACAGAATGTTGTATTTATAAAGAGTGATGATAAGGATAGTATGAAAGAAGTACTACTGCCTTAATAAAATCAAAAAAATAATTGAAATCATAGAGTACAATTATAAAATCATATTTTAAAAATAGTTTATACCCCACTCGCTCTAGTCAGGTCGAGTGGTTTTTCTTGAAATATGATAAAATAGAAAAGATAATACATTAATTAAGGAAAATAAAAATGGCAAGTAAAGAAAATGCAGAACGCAAGGAGCTGCATCGTAAAATTTGGGCGATTGCAGACGATGTTCGTGGAGCTGTAGACGGTTGGGATTTTAAGCAATATATCCTAGGAATTCTGTTCTATCGTTTTATTTCAGAGCACATGGCAGACTATTTTGACCGTGCGGAGCATGAGGCTGGGGACTTAGAATTCCGTTATGCTGACTTAAGTGACCAAGAAGCTGAGCAAGATTTCAAACCAGGTACAGTTGAGGATAAGGGTTTTTTTATCCTTCCAAGTCAATTATTTGAAAATGTCGTCAAGAATGCCTCGCAAAATGAAAATTTAAACGAAGACTTGGCCAACATTTTTCAAGATATTGAGAAGTCAGCGATTGGGTTCAAATCAGAAGATGATATCAAAGGTTTGTTTGATAACTTGGACACACGAAGCAACATCCTTGGTGGAACTGTTCCAGAAAAAAATAAACGACTTTCTGATATTCTTAATGGTATCAATAGCATTAACTTCGGCAATTTTGAGGAAAATGATATTGATGCCTTTGGGGATGCCTATGAGTTCTTGATTTCAAACTATGCTAGTAATGCAGGAAAAAGTGGTGGTGAATTTTTCACACCTCAGACGGTTTCTAAATTACTAGCTCGTCTAGTCATGGTTGGGAAAGACAAGATTAACAAGGTCTATGACCCAACATGTGGTTCAGGCTCTCTCCTTCTTCAAATGAAAAAACAATACGAAGACCATATCTTGGAGGATGGTTTCTTTGGTCAGGAAATCAATATGACCAACTACAACTTGGCTCGTATGAATATGTTCTTACACAATATCAACTACAACAACTTTGATATTAAGCGAGGAGATACCCTTTTAAATCCTCAGCATCTGGAAGAAAAGCCTTTTGATGCTATCGTTTCTAACCCTCCGTATTCTGTTAAATGGGTGGGAGATGGAGATCCAACTCTGATAAACGATGACCGTTTTGCTCCAGCAGGGAAACTAGCACCCAAGTCAAAAGCTGACTTTGCCTTTATCATGCATAGTCTCAACCACTTGTCTAATAAAGGTCGAGCAGCTATTGTATGTTTCCCGGGCATATTCTATCGTGGCGGAGCTGAAAAGACCATTCGTCAGTATCTGGTAGATAACAACTTTGTTGAAGCAGTCATTGCCCTTCCAGATAATCTCTTCTTTGGCACTTCTATCGCAACTACGATTTTAGTTCTGGCGAAGAATAAACTTGAAAATAAAACACTCTTTATTGATGCGAGTAAAGAGTTCAAAAAAGAGACTAATAACAATGTTTTGACAGATAGCAATATTGAGCATATTGTTGAATTGTTCGCTAATTATCAAAGTGTAGACTATAAAGCAGCTCTTGTTGATAATGATGTGATTGGTTCAGAGCAGGATTACAATCTATCTGTGTCAACTTATGTCGAACAAGAAGACACACGTGAGAAGATTGATATTGATGTGCTCAATAAAGAAATCGCTGAGACTGTTGCCAAGATTGACCACTTGCGTATGGAGATAGATAAGATTGTAGAGGAATTGAGCCATGGCAAATGATGTGATTCTCTATAGAACTGATGACGGAGAGTCCGCTATTGAACTCCACTTGGATAATGGAACGGTCTGGCTGACCCAACAAGAACTAGCTGAGCTCTTTCAAACTTCCAAGCAAAACATTAGTAAACATATCAAGGCTATCTTTGAAGATGGTGAATTGGATGAAGCAGTGGTTGTCAACTATCAGTTGACAACCACTCGTCACGGTGCAATAGCTGGTAAAACTCAGTCAAAAAAAGTCGCCTACTATAATCTCGATATGATTTTAGCGATTGGCTATCGTGTGCGCTCCCCTCGTGGAGTCCAGTTTAGACACTATGCTTCGACAGTCTTGAAAGAGTATCTGATTAAAGGCTTTGTTATGGATGATGAGCGCTTGAAAAACTTGGGTGGAGGCTCTTACTTTAAAGAACTTCTGGAAAGAATCCGAGACATTCGCTCAAGTGAAAAAGTCTTTTACCGTCAAGTTTTAGATCTTTTCGCTACATCAAGTGATTACAATGCAAACTCACCAGAGGCAAAGAAATTCTTTGCGACGGTGCAAAACAAGATGCATTATGCCATTCACCACAATACTGCGAGTGAACTTATCTATAACCGTGTTGATAGTGAAAAGGAGTTTATGGGCTTGACCACTTTTAAGGGAGACCTTCCTACTTTATCCGAAGCAAAAGTTGCCAAGAACTATCTGACAGAGAAGGAACTTCGTGGGCTTAACCAGCTTGTATCAGGGTATCTAGACTTTGCTGAAAGACAGGCAGAGCGTGAAGAAGTCATGACCATGGCTGATTGGGTGACACATGTGGATCGAATCCTTCTGGCAACTGGAGAAGACTTGCTAGCTAACAGTGGTTCTATCTCTCGTGAACAGATGAAGCAGAAGGTAGATAAGGAATATAAGAGCTACCAAGCCAAGACCCTCAGCCAAGTTGAAAAAGATTACCTCAAGGAAATTAAAAGTATTGAAAATCTAGCCAAGGAAGGAGGTAACTAATGAACATCCTAGAAGAAATCCAAAACTGTCCTGTTGAATGGAAAGAGTTAGGGGAAGTTTGTTCTGTTAAGAAAGGTAAGCAACTAAATAAAAATTTATTGACAGAAGATGGATTATATCCTGCGTATAATGGTGGACAAACTTATTCAGGAAGAACTAATGATTACAACGTGGAAGCTAATACAATCATTGTAAGTCAAGGTGGAGCTTCTGCAGGTTTTGTTAATTTTGTCGATACCAAATTTTGGGCTAATGCACATTGTTATTATATACTTCCTGATGAGACTCGAGTGAATAATAGATTTGTATATCATTTTGTAAAAATGAATCAGAAATATCTTATGGATTTTCAACATGGAGCGGGGATACCCGCGTTAAAAGCTGACAAATTGTCCAAACTATTACTCCCCATCCCTCCTCTAGAAATTCAAGAAAAAATCGTGCAAATACTTGACAAATTCACCGATTATGTTACAGAATTGACCTCAGAATTGACCTCAGAATTGACCTCACGTAAAAAGCAATATTCTTATTATCGAGATAAACTATTATCTTTTGAGGATGAAGTTTATCAGGTTGAGTGGAAGAAGTTGAACGAATGTCTAAAAAAAGGAAAAGGAACTAAAATTACAGCTAGTCAGATGAAATTACTTCACAAAGATGGTGCGCCAATCCGTATCTTTGCAGGAGGAAAGACTTACGCTGATGTGAACTATGGAGATATTCCCGATAGAGATATTCATACTGAAGAGGCAATTGTTGTAAAATCTCGTGGAATTATTGATTTTGAATACTGTACAGAACCATTTAGTTTTAAAAATGAATTTTGGTCATACAGTTCAGACAATGAAAATATCAATTTAAGATACATTTATCATTACTTAGTTCATAATAAAGAACATTTTCAAAACATCGCTAATAATATGCAGATGCCACAAATTTCTAGTAATGATACTGAAAAATTCAAAATCCCAGTTCCATCTCTCGAAATCCAATCTCGTATTGTTCAAGTTCTAGATAACTTTGATACGGTTTGTCATGACCTAAACATCGGACTTCCCAAGGAGATTGAACTTCGTCAAAAACAGTACGAATATTTCCGAGAAAAACTCTTGACATTCATCGCCGAAGGCGAGTACACTGAGAGTAGAGTAGAGTAGAGTAGAGTAGAGGAGTGGGCCAACTCCGCTATTATCAAGCTTTTACAGTGGGTATTTGGTCCAATTCGAGTGGAGTTGGGAGCTATTTGTGACTTTGTAAGAGGAAATGGTCTTCAGAAGAAAGATTTTTCAGAAATTGGGAAATCTGTTATTCACTACGGACAAATTTACACCAAATACGATTTTACAGTTGCTGAAACTCTTTCCAAAACTAGTGAAATAGTATTTGAAAAACTAAAAAAAGCCTATCCTAATGATTTGATAATGGCAACAACATCTGAGAATGTTGAAGATGTTGGGAAAGCAATTGTTTGGGAAGGTAAAGAAGAGATTGGAATTTCTGGAGATAGTTATATCATTCAAACGAGCCAAAACTCACGTTACTTAAATTATTGGTTCCGGTCTACATATTTTCAATCTCAAAAGGAAAGAAAAGTAACTGGAACGAAAGTTGTTCGTATCAATTCGAAGGATATGGAAAAATTTAAAATTGTTCTTCCACCTATCACTGAACAAAAAAGAATTGTCTCCATTCTTGATAATTTCAACACTTTAACAGATTCTCTTTCTGAAGGCCTTCCAAAAGAGATAGAACTAAGACAGAAACAGTATGAATATTGGAGAAATCAATTACTCAATTTTAATGAATAAGGAAAAGTGAATTATGGCGGATGATAAAGTATTTAATACATTGGAAGATATTGCAGACGAACTAATCTCAAGTGATAAGAAGGTGCATTTAATTTATGCTTTTAATGCTACAGGGAAAACGAGGCTATCTACAATTTTAAAGGATAAATTAAATATCTCGGAAAATGATGGAGAGTCAAAAGTAAAGAAAATACTTTATTTTAACGCTTTCACAGAAGATCTTTTTACTTGGGAAAATGATTTAGAAAATGATGAAGATCGTTACCTCAAATATGATAAGCGTACTTTTTTTGGTAAGTTTTTAGAAGAACAGCAACAATTTGAACAAGTTATTATCAACTTTCAGAAGTATGTCCATAACCTCATAGTTCCAAGTTTCGAGGATATTGAGAGACAGGTTAATGATAGTTCGGGATTCCCAATTTTTGATATTATTGGAGACCAGCGTGTTCCAAGATTGGTGAGTGATTTTAAGGGAATTCGCTTTACTTTAGATGGTGATACAGTCAAAATTTCTAGAGGTGAGGAGAGGATATTTGTTTGGTCTATATTCCTAACTCTTTTGGAACTCATTATTGAGGAGTTAAGCGATCCAGATATTGACTCTGATTTTCAGGACTTTAAGTATATTTATATTGACGATCCAATTTCTTCGTTAGATGATAACAATACTATTGATTCCGCTATTTTTTTAAAGGAAATTATTGCTAAATCTAAACGCACTGATTTAAAGTTTATTATTTCTTCTCACCAACCACTTTTTTATAATGTTTTGTACAATGAAATACGGTTTGACAGAAAAATACCAAATAAAAAAAGTCCTTTTATGTTATGAAAAAAGAAGTTGATAAGGAGGACAAAGTCAGATATATTTTAACTGATGTTGAGAAAGATTCTCCCTTCGGATACCACCTAAAGGTGAGAGAAGTGCTACGTAAAGCTGTAGACAGTGGACAAGTAGAAAAATTTCATTATGCTTTGTTTAGAAATCTGTCAGAGAAAACAGCCACATTTTTAGGCTATAGTAGATGGGAAGATGTTTTATTAGGATTAGAGGTGGCAGGTGAGGAGATTACCAAAGAAAATTTAGAACCATATGCTCAAAGGTTTGATTTATTCACTCATAATCGTCAATCGGACTTGGAGTTTAGAGAATTGCTAGAAAGAGAAAAAAATACCTTAATAGATTTATTCAATAGTTTTGAGAAAAAATATAAATTTAACCCAAAAGAGGAAAATGAAAATGGTTGATTATTCAAAAATACATGAAGTTATTGCGGAAACAAATGAAGGGATTCTCTTGGCTGAGTATCAACCAGAGTATCGAACAGATAGAGAATATCAGTCAGAGGCTGATCTAGAAAATCAGTTAATTTCTGATTTGGTGAATCATCTTAACTATGAACGCCTAAATATTCATACACCTGAAGAGCTCTTGGCAAATGCCAAGTTGCAAATAGAAAAACTCAATAAGGTAACATTTACGAATGCTGAGTGGGATCGCTTTGTAGTAGAGTATCTGGATTGTCCCAATGAAGGATTAGTTGAAAAAACACGAAAAATCCAAGAAAATCATATCTATGACTTTGTCTTTGATGATGGACGGATTAAAAATATTTCTATCATTGATAAGAAAAACATTCATAACAACAGCATGCAGGTCATTAACCAAGTGACCCAAGTAGGTAGCCATACCAATCGTTATGATGTCACCATATTGGTAAATGGCCTTCCTTTAGTTCAGATTGAATTGAAAAGACGTGGTGTTAGTCTTAAAGAAGCTTTTGAACAAATCCATAGATATAGTAAGGAAAGTTTCAATAGCGAGAATTCTCTGTATAAGTATATTCAGATTTTTGTTATTTCCAATGGGACTTATACACGCTACTTTGCTAATACGACTGCTCAAAATAAAAATCACTATGAGTTCACCTGTGAATGGGCAGACCGTAAGAATAAAACAATTCACGATTTAGAAGACTTTACTGTCACTTTCTTAAGCAAGCGAGTGCTCTTAGAAGTTTTGACCAAGTATTGTGTTTTTGATGCTGATAATACCTTGCTCATCATGCGTCCTTATCAGATAGCAGCTACTGAGAGTATCATACGCAAGATTCATTCATCTAATGAGATGAAGAACTTTGGTACTATCAATGCCTGTGGCTATATCTGGCATACGACGGGTTCAGGGAAAACCTTGACCAGCTTTAAAACTGCTCGTTTGGCGACAGAGTTGGACTATATTGACAAAGTGATATTCGTCGTAGATAGAAAAGACCTAGACTATCAAACCATGAAGGAATATCAAAAATTCCAACCAAATTCAGTCAATGGTAGTAACAATACAAAAGAACTCCAACGTAGTATTGAAGAAAATGATGGGAAAATTGTTGTCACAACCATTCAAAAGTTAAACAAATTTATAACAGCAAATCCAAATCATGAAATCTATGGTAAAAAATGTGTTTTAATCTTTGATGAGTGTCATCGATCTCAGTTTGGGAAGGCACAGAAGCGCATTAAAAAATCCTTTAAACAGTACGCCTTATTTGGATTTACAGGGACACCGATTTTCCCAGAAAATAGCTTAACGGGTGAAACGACACAGGAAGTTTTTGGAGAACAACTTCATAACTATGTTATCACGGATGCTATTCGAGATAAAAAAGTGTTGAAGTTCAAGGTTGACTATAACTATATCAAACCTGAAATCAATAAATATAGAGAAGCAGAAACGGCAGTCGGCCGAGAGATTGATGAGAAGAAACTCAAAAAGATGGAGAAGGAACTCCTTTTGCATCCAGAACGGATTGCAACCATCACTGAGTACCTGTTGAGAGTTTATAATGATAAAACGCATCGAAATCAACACTATACTCATAAGCAAAAACAACTGTTTGGATTTAATGCCATGTTAGCTGTACAAAGTATTGAAGCAGCAAAATTATACTATGAAGAACTCCAACGGCAACAAGCAACTTTACCAGAAGCTAAACGATTGAAAATCGCAACCATCTTTAGCTTTGCGCCAAACGAAGAACAGTCAGCTTATGGTGAAATTCAAGACGAAGAGCTAGAACCGCAAGATACAACTATGCCTCTATCTTCTAAAGAGTTTCTGGAAAAAGCGATTGATGACTATAATCGAATGTTCAAGACTAACTTCTCAACTGATGGGAAGGAGTTCCAAAATTACTATCGCGACCTTTCTAAGAGAGTTAAGTCTAAAGAAGTGGATCTTCTGATTGTAGTGGGTATGTTCTTGACAGGATTTGATGCTCCGACTATGAATACGCTATTTGTTGACAAGAATCTTCGTTATCATGGATTGATTCAGGCATTCTCGAGAACCAATCGAATTTTTAATAGGGTTAAACCTTTTGGAAATATTGTTTGTTTTCGTGATTTAGAAAAGGCTACGCAAGAAGCTATTAAGACTTTTGGAGACACAAATAAGCTTGAAATCATCTTAGAAAAAAGCTTTAGTGAATACATGGATGGTTTCGTTGACCAAGTAACAGGTATTGAGGTCAAAGGCTATACTGCGGTTTGTCAGGAAATTCTGGAAAAATTCCCAAATCCGCAAGAGATTGAAACAGAGCACGATAAAAAAGAGTTTGTTAAGTTATTTGGTGAGTTATTGAAACTTGATAATGTTCTTCGAAATTATGACGAATTCCAAGAAATCGACAAACCTATTTCTGAAGGTTATCTTCAAGATTTAAGAAGTGCCTATGTGGAAATTCGAGATGAATTCTTAAATCTGAAAAACTATGAAAAGACCAAAGATTTGGATGTAGACCTTTCAGATGTTGAATTTGAAATCGAACTCTTAAAAACAGATGAGATCAACCTAGACTATATTCTGGCATTGATTGTTGAAAAATCGAAGAATTCTGAGTCTAAAGAAGTAATGAAAGCTGAAGTTAGTCGTGTCATTCGCTCAAGTATTGATATTCGTGCCAAAGAAGAGTTGGTTATTGGATTTATCAATGATACTGATTTGCAAAAATTGAAAGACCATGACGGGATTATCAATGCTTTCTACGAATATGGTAAGGAGCGCAAGAAAATTGCGATTCACGACCTAGCTGAGGCTGAGAAGCTTGTAGCTGATTATCAACTATTCATCGACAAATCAATTCAACGAGGTTATGCTGAAAATAGTGGGACTGATTTGGATTCGATAATTCCACCAACTTCTCGTAGACAGGGAGCGCGTGAACGTAAGAAACAAGAAGTTTTACATCAGATTCAAACATTAGTAGAGATTTATTCAGGAATTTAGCGAAGTGGACGTTAGATTTATCTAAAAGTCAATTCGTTCATTTTATAGATACAACTTTGTTTCCATATTTCCTGGGAACTAGTAGAAAGTTAGGAGAAATATGGAAAATAACAACCAACGTGCCCTTTGTCAGCAACTCTGGGCGGAAAATAAATACCTTGTTTTGAGCCATTCCAGCAATATTTACAAGGACATTCGTCAGTATCTCAAGCAAGAAGTGGTGGAGCTGAGTCAGGTTCAAGAGATGATTGAACGTGCCTGCCAGATTCCAGAACACAGGGGTCAGGTTTGCAATGCCTTTCAGCATATTTGGGGCTATTTCAAAAAGAAAGCGACAGATGCCGAGCGTAAGGACTATATGCTCTTGCTGGATCGCTACCGCTTTGGTCAAGCTTCTAAGGAAGATGTGATTGATAAGACTAGAGGTTTGCTTGAACGCTATCCCAATACCTACTTGCAACATTCGACTTTACTGAAAGGAGACTCCCATGAGACTTTGGCATGAGGCTTTGATTTCACAACTTCCCCGTCCTCAACTTTTGGGGCAACATCGAGAGTGTTGCGCATTGCGTGGCAATGGCTGGGGGAGAAAGCATGCGACGGTGGACTATGTCTTTACTCACTCGCCCTATCAACTCTATGCTTATCATCGCTTGATCATGGAGGAGATGGCTAACCGTGGCTATAATGTCAGTCCAGAGTGGTTGGACAAGAACTACCGTGGTAAGACTTGCTCTTCTTATCAAGACTTAGCAGAGGAGAAGCTAGGTAAGCCCATCTATAGTGAACATGATGCAGAATACTATGAGGAGTGTTTAGCTAATCTCCGAGAGAAGGGGATTGAGCTGGAGTAAAAAATCTAATTAATAGTGTATTGAGAATTGTAAATCATATATATCTGTGTGACGAAAATCAATAAATTAAAATGTTTATTGAAGTTATTTAAATTTGATAATATAGAATAAAAGGAAAATTCAATTATGGAATTGACAATATTTGTTGATGAATCAGGGAATACTGGTAATCATTTTTTCGAATCTAATCAAAAATTTTTTACATTGGGATTTGTTATCGTACCAAATAGTAAAATTGAGATGCAGTACAATCTCATTAAGGAGTATAAGGAAAAATTATGTTTAACAGATGAGTTGAAATCTTCTAATTCAAATTTTAATTCTGAACTAAATATAAAAAATAGATTAGAGTTTTTTAATGATTTAAAAAGTAACGGAATTTACTTTGACTTTATGTGCTATGAAAAAAATATGGTCTTAGCTCAAAAAATAACTGAATGGCTATTTGATCCAAATAATAATTGCTTTATGAATAATAGAATCACAGAACCTAACTTAGGAAGGGGGGTTCGAAAAAATATTGCTGAACTATTATTTATGAGTCTATCTGAAGAACAATGGGCTGAACTTGGTGATAAATTTAGAAGAACAAATAAAAGAACTAAAGTGAGATATCTTACAGCTGATGATATTAGGAATTTGATAATGTGTTTAAAATCAGCTATAGAAAGATATAATAAAGATTTTGCCCAGTACATAGTGATTGAAGAGTTTAAAATTGATTCTATTCTAGAAGAAATTAATTGTGAGAAAGATTATTTATTGTATGAGCCGTCATTATTTTCTGCTTTAAATGATATTCTGAGTTGTTTTGAAGGAAAATTAATAATTGAATCTGATTTCCAACTTAAAATTCAAGTTATTCATGACAAGAATTCTAATGATAAACTACAGAATTCTTTATACTCGCACTTGAAATATTTCGTAGATAATATTCCTTTTCTGACCTTAGATTTTCTTTTTGTTGATTCTAAAGATGAGGAGTTAATACAAGTTGCTGATTTATTTGCGGGACATATTTCGAGAATGGTCAAGAATATAGATAGTTATTTATCTATTGAGGAATCACGAAATTTTATTTTAGAGTGTATAGATAACAAAGATTCGAAATTTGCTTTTTCATTTCAAACATGGGAGAGTATTCTCAAAAAAGCAAAAGATGAATATCAAAGTAATGACTTGACTTTAGAATTAGGTAAGTGGAGAAATTTTGTTAGGAAATACAAGTAGGTTTATAGCTAATTAGTATTTCTAATTATTACAAGAGACTGAACAAAGGAGTTTTATTAGAGAAAACCACCATATAGTCTTTTCTAATAACAAGCCATAGTCACTGATGAGAATCGTCAATAGCTCGTTTGAGTATTCCAACTAAAATACAGCCACAAAACAAGCTATACAAAGGATTTGAGACACTGGTCTCAAATCTTTTTCTGTTGTCTAAAAGAGTGATATAGTTTCAAACTATATCAAAGCCTAATTATTTACAATTATACAGACAGTTCCTTTTCTGTTAAGATAGTTTCAACAACAAATTTTGGAGGACACATCATGTCAACGACTATCATCGGTTTCCCTCGTTTGGGCGAATTCCGCGAATTAAAATTTACAACTGAGAAATACTTTAGAAAAGAAATCTCAGAAGAAGAACTCTTGGCAGCAGCAAAAGAATTGCGCGCGAAACACTGGAACATCGTCAAAGAAAAAGGCATCACTGAAATCCCATCAAATGACTTTTCTCACTATGACAACTTCCTAGATGCAGCTTTCCTTTTCAACGTGGTGCCTGCATCCGTTCAAAACTTGGACTTGTCTGACCTTGAGCGCTACTTTGCTTTGGGACGTGGTTACCAAGGAGAAAAAGGGGATGTGCGTGCCCTTCCGATGAAGAAATGGTTCAACACCAACTACCACTACATCGTTCCTAAATTTGAAAAAGACACTCAAGTTAAACTTGCAGGTCACAAGATCTTTGATGAATTCCAAGAAGCAAAAGAACTTGGATTGAACACTCGTCCTGTTCTTGTAGGTCCATTTACTTTCCTTCAATTGTCAGACTTTGAAGACGGCGTGAAAGCAGAAGACTTCGTAGATAGCTTAGTAGCTGCTTACCAAGAAGTTTTTGCTAAATTGGCGGAACTTGGTGCAACTCGTATCCAACTCGATGAAGCTGCTCTTGTCAAAGACTTGACTGCTGAAGAAAAAGCTCTCTTCTTGAACCTCTACAACAAACTCTTGGCTGACAAAAAAGGTCTTGAAGTCTTGCTTCAAACTTACTTCGGTGATGTTCGTGACGTCTACTCTGACCTTGTAAACTTGCCAGTTGATGCCATCGGTTTGGACTTCGTTGAAGGTAAGAAAACTCTTGAACTTGTGAAAGGTGGCTTCCCAGCTGACAAGACTCTCTATGCAGGTATCGTCAATGGTAAAAACATCTGGCGCAACAACTACGAAAAGAGCTTGGCTGTTCTTGAGCAAATCCCAGCTGAAAACATCGTTTTGACAAGCTCATGCTCACTTCTTCATGTGCCATTTACAACTGCTAATGAAGAATTTGAACCAGCAATCTTGAACCACTTTGCTTTTGCAGTAGAAAAATTGGAAGAACTTCGTGACTTGGATGCTATCCGCAATGGTCAAGGTGCAGAAGCTCTTGCAGCTAACAAAGAACTCTTTGCGACTGAACGTGTTGGTGAAAATGCGGAACTTCGCGCTCGTATCGCTGGATTGACAGATGCAGACTACACTCGTTTGCCAGCCTTTGCAGAACGTGAAGCTATCCAAGAAGAAGCCTTTAAACTTCCAGCTCTTCCAACAACAACTATCGGTTCATTCCCTCAAACAAAAGAAGTTCGTGCGAAGCGTTTGGCCTTCCGTAAGGGTGAATTGTCACAAGAAGAATACGATGCCTTCCTTGCTGAAACCATCGACGAATGGATCAAATGGCAAGAAGAAGTTGGATTTGACGTGCTTGTACACGGTGAGTTCGAGCGTAACGATATGGTTGAGTACTTCGGTCAAAACTTGTCAGGTTACCTCTTCTCTAAGAATGGTTGGGTACAATCTTACGGTATGCGTGGGGTGAAACCACCAATCATCTGGGGTGATGTCACTCGTCTCAACCCTATCACTGTCAAATGGTCTAGCTACGCACAAAGCCGTACTGACAAACCTGTTAAAGGTATGTTGACAGGACCTGTTACCATCCTCAACTGGTCATTCCCACGTGAAGACATCTCTATCAAGGACTCAACTCTTCAAATCGCTCTTGCCATCAAGGATGAAGTTCTTGATCTTGAAGCCGCTGGCGTGAAAATCATCCAAATCGACGAAGCTGCTCTTCGTGAGAAATTGCCACTCCGTCGTAGCGACTGGTACGAAGACTACCTTGACTGGGCAATTCCTGCCTTCCGCTTGGTACACTCTACAGTAGCGCCAGATACTCAAATCCACACTCATATGTGTTACTCAGAATTTACAGATATCATCCCAGCTATCGACAACATGGATGCGGACGTTATTTCCTTTGAAGCAAGCCGTTCAAACCTTGAAATCTTGGACGAACTCAAAGCGAAAAACTTCCAAACAGAAGTGGGACCTGGGGTTTACGATATCCACTCACCTCGTGTGCCAAACGAAGGCGAAATCGACCACACAATCGATGCTATTCTTGCCAAAGTACCAAGCAAGAAAGTTTGGATCAATCCTGACTGTGGTTTGAAAACACGTGGTATTCCAGAAACAAAAGAAAGCTTGATCCGCCTTGTTGAAGCAGCCAAAGCTGCGCGTGAGAAATTGTAAGATAGGATTTCTCTTGTGACACTGACTGATCAAGGAACTGCTTGGCCCTAGCTGCTCAGCAATCATGAAATCAAAAAGAAAAGGATAATGACTATGTCACGCCAAACGCCGTCACTTTCATTTGAAGTGTTCCCTCCAAACCCAGCTGTGGGTAATGATAAAATTATTTCAGCCCTGCAGGATATGCGGGAGCTGACACCGCACTTTATCAGTGTGACCGCCAGCAATAATAAATTTAATATCAAGGAAACAACGGTTCGATTGGCTGACTTTATCCAGAATGATTTGGCGATTCCAACCATTGCCCACTTGCCAGCTATCTATCTGACCAAGGACAAAGTTGCTGAAACCATTGCAGACTTGGATAAGGTTGGGGTACAGAAAATCTTGGCCTTGCGTGGGGATATTATCCTTGATGTAGAACCACAAAAGGATTTCCGCTACGCAACAGATTTGATTGAGTTCATCAAGGAACAAGCTCCTCACTTTGATGTTATTGGCGCTTGCTACCCAGAGGGGCACCCTGACTCTCCAAACCAAATCTCGGATATTCAAAATCTCAAGAAGAAAGTGGATGCAGGCTGTTCCAGTCTCGTGACGCAACTTTTCTTTGATAATGAGCGCTTCTATGATTTCCAAGACAAGTGTACCTTGGCAGGGATAGATGTTCCTATTCATGCGGGGATTATGCCAATTCTGAATCGAAATCAGGCTCTCCGCCTCTTGAAAACGTGTGAGAATATCCACCTTCCACGTAAATTTAAGGCCATCTTAGACAAGTATGAGCATGACCCTGAGTCGCTCAGAGCAGCAGGACTTGCCTATGCAGTGGATCAAATCGTGGACTTGGTAACCCAGGATGTCGCAGGTGTGCATCTTTACACCATGAACAATGCTGAAACAGCAAAATACATCCACCAAGCAACTCATGCCTTGTTCAACCATCAGTCTTTAGGATAATAAAAAGCAAACCATTCTTCTCAGGTGAGGGGAATGGTTCCTTTTTAATAGAAAAGCCCGCACTTTTTAAGAAAAATATGATAAAATAGACTCTGTACGTACTTGATACAAAGATGAGGGTATAAACAGATTCTTAGCTATTCAAATCTGCTATGCTATAAAAGATACAAATGCTAAAGAATAATATTTTTAAACTTTTCAAGGTATTTAGGTAGTTGAACACGGGCTAAATCCCTAGTGAAAAAGATAGATTTCCTGGTGTGCATTGCACACTGCGTCAATCTCCTATTTTCATACGGGATTCTTTACGCCCTTTGTATCCTGATTTTTGTAGGCAAGGCGTATAATTTCAGCAATCCAAAGGGGATTAAAATGACAAAACAAGTGTTTCAAACGACTTTTGCGGGTCGTGAGTTGATCGTAGAGACTGGCCAGGTTGCTAAGCAAGCAAATGGCGCAGTTGTCGTGCGTTACGGTGAGTCAACTGTCTTGACTGCAGCCGTCATGTCTAAGAAAATGGCAACTGGGGATTTCTTCCCACTTCAAGTCAACTACGAAGAAAAAATGTATGCGGCTGGGAAGTTTCCTGGTGGATTTATGAAACGTGAAGGACGTCCTTCAACAGATGCGACCTTGACAGCGCGTTTGATTGACCGTCCAATCCGTCCTATGTTTGCGGAAGGTTTCCGTAACGAAGTGCAAGTGATCAACACCGTCCTTTCTTATGATGAAAATGCCTCTGCTCCAATGGCGGCTATGTTTGGATCATCATTGGCATTGTCTATCTCAGATATTCCATTTGACGGACCAATTGCTGGGGTACAAGTGGGTTATGTGGATGGTCAAATCATCATTAACCCTACTCAAGAACAAGCTGAGCAATCGCTTCTTGAATTGACAGTAGCTGGTACCAAATACGCTATCAATATGGTTGAGTCTGGTGCCAAAGAATTGTCAGAAGAGATCATGTTGGAAGCCCTTCTGAAAGGGCACGAAGCTGTTAAAGAATTGATTGCCTTCCAAGAAGAAATCGTTGCAGCAGTTGGTAAGGAAAAAGCAGAAGTGGAATTGCTTCACGTAGATGCTGAATTACAGGCTGAAATCATCGCAGCTTACAACAGTGATCTCCAAAAAGCGGTCCAAGTAGAAGAAAAATTGGCGCGTGAAGCTGCAACTCAAGCAGTTAAGGACCAAGTGACTGCTGTTTACGAAGAAAAATATGCAGACCACGAAGAATTTGATCGTATCATGCGTGATGTGGCTGAAATCTTGGAACAAATGGAACACGCTGAAGTGCGCCGTTTGATCACAGAAGATAAGGTACGTCCTGATGGTCGTAAGGTCGATGAAATCCGTCCTTTGGATGCGGTTGTTGACTTCCTTCCTCGTGTGCACGGTTCAGGTCTCTTTACTCGTGGACAAACTCAGGCTCTTTCAGTCTTGACCTTGGCTCCGATGGGAGAAACTCAAATCATTGATGGTTTGGATCCAGAGTACAAGAAACGCTTTATGCACCACTATAACTTCCCACAATACTCTGTAGGGGAAACTGGACGCTACGGTGCGCCTGGTCGTCGTGAAATTGGTCACGGTGCTCTCGGTGAGCGTGCCCTTGCTCAAGTCTTGCCAAGTTTGGAAGAATTCCCATATGCTATCCGCTTGGTAGCTGAGGTCTTGGAATCAAATGGTTCTTCATCTCAAGCTTCTATCTGTGCGGGAACGCTTGCCCTTATGGCTGGTGGTGTGCCAATCAAGGCGCCAGTAGCTGGTATTGCCATGGGTCTCATCTCAGATGGAAATAACTACACAGTCTTGACAGATATCCAAGGTTTGGAAGATCACTTTGGAGACATGGACTTCAAGGTTGCAGGTACTCGTGACGGGATTACAGCCCTTCAAATGGATATCAAGATCCAAGGGATTACTGCAGAAATCTTGACAGAAGCCCTTGCCCAAGCCAAGAAAGCTCGTTTTGAAATCCTTGATGTGATTGAAGCAACTATTCCAGAAGTTCGTCCAGAATTGGCTCCAACTGCTCCGAAAATTGACACTATCAAGATCGATGTGGACAAGATCAAGATTGTCATCGGTAAGGGGGGAGAAACCATCGACAAGATTATTGCTGAAACAGGCGTTAAGATTGATATCGACGAAGAAGGAAATGTGTCTATCTACTCTAGCGATCAAGATGCTATTAACCGTGCCAAAGAAATCATTGCAGGTTTGGTTCGTGAAGCTAAAGTGGATGAAGTTTACCGTGCTAAAGTAGTTCGTATCGAGAAATTTGGTGCCTTTGTCAACCTCTTTGACAAGACAGATGCCCTTGTCCATATCTCAGAAATGGCTTGGACCCGTACTAATAATGTCGAAGATTTGGTAGCTATCGGAGACGAAGTCGATGTTAAGGTTATTAAGATTGATGAAAAAGGCCGTGTTGATGCTTCTATGAAGGCTCTTCTTCCCCGTCCTCCAAAACCTGAGCATGATGAAAAAGGTGAGAAGTCTGAGCGTCCTTACCGTCCACGCCATCACAAGGACCACAAACCTAAGAAAGAATTTACAGAAACACCAAAAGATTCAGAATAAGAAAAGGAGAAATGTATGGGATGGTGGCGCGAAACCATTGATATCGTAAAAGAAAATGATCCAGCGGCCCGCACCACTTTGGAGGTTTTGCTGACTTATCCAGGTGTCAAGGCCTTGGCGGCCCACCGTCTTTCGCATTTTCTCTGGAAACATGGCTTTAAACTCTTGGCGCGTATGCACAGCCAGTTTTGGCGCTTTTGGACTCAAATTGAGATTCATCCAGGTGCTCAAATCGACTCTGGAGTCTTTATCGACCACGGTTCTGGCTTGGTGATTGGGGAGACGGCTATCGTTGAGACGGGAGTTCTCCTCTATCATGGGGTGACTCTTGGGGGAACAGGGAAAGACTGTGGCAAACGCCATCCGACTGTGCGTAAAGGAGCTCTCATATCAGCACATGCCCAAGTTATTGGTCCTGTAGAAATTGGTGCAAATGCCAAGGTCGGTGCTGCAGCAGTTGTCGTAGCAGATGTACCTAGTGATGTGACGGTTGTCGGTATTCCGGCCAAGATTGTCCGTGTTCATGGTAAAAAGGATGAGCCGGCCATTCACGAAGTAGAAGAAAAACGAGAGTACTACGTCAATAAACTCGAGCAGGCTAAAGATGTAAGTCACAGATCGTCTGGTTTGTAGAGGATACCTATATGATTCAAGCAAGAAACAAGTTAAGCCAAGAGGAGTTATCTGAGGCGAAAAAACTAATTAACTGTTGCCAAAACTATGACGGTACCTATCGTGATCCCTATCTATCTAACATGCTTAATTTTGACCCAAACATGCCCGCCTTTTTCCTTTATTATGAAAAAGGCGAACTTGTTGGTCTCTTAACTGTCTATGCAGATGACCAAGATGTAGAAGTGACGATACTGGTTCATCCAGATCATCGCCGTCAGGGAATTGCGCGTGCATTGTTTACTAGTTTTGAGAGAGAAACAGCTTCTTTCTCTATTTGTTCAGTCACTTTTCAGACAGAGCGTGTTTTTCTAGACCGCCATCCTGATTTTGTCATCAACTGGGGATTGGTCGAGGACGAGGATACAGAAACCTGGTTAGGTAAGGATAGAAGACCTTATCCGTTAGAAAAGCTTTCCAATCTTGAAGTTTTGTTAGCAGATAGTTCGTATCAGGATCAAATTAGTCAGTTAAAATTTCAGGCATTCTCAGAGGAACATGAGTCTAGAGAGATTGTGGATAGATATGTCGCTGAAGCTCTGAAGGATCCAGAAAGTCGCTTATATATTTTGTTAAAAGACGGTCAGGTTATTGGAACTTGCACGGTAGATTTATCGACTAATACGAATTACTTCTACGGTTTAGCAATATCTGAACCTGAACGTGGGAAAGGCTATGGGAGCTACTTAGCAAAATCCCTTGTCAACCAACTAATTGAGCAAAATGATAAGGGATTTCAGATTGCAGTGGAAGATAGCAACGTAGGTGCCAAGCGCTTGTATGAAAAAATCGGCTTTGTCAAACAGACACAGGTAGTTTATCTGAATGAGAAAGAGTAGAAAAATGCTATTAGAAGAATTCGAAAATGTACCTGCGGTTATCGAACCAACTGATCGAAGTATTCGTGATGGTGGAGAAGTCTGTGACACGATTATTTTATCTTTTAATGGAGAAATCGTTGAACGAGTAAAGCAGTTTGAAGATGTTTATGAAGGTGGCTATCTAACCAATCTAAATGGCAGACTTCCATGGTATATCTATGAAAAAGATGGGAGTAAGGTAGCAGTTGCTATAGCTACGATTGGAGCCCCGATGGTTGTTGGACTCTTAGAAGAACTCAAAGCAAGAGGATTTAAGAACTTTATTGTGTTGGGTTCTTGCGGAGTTCTAGATCAGTCTATTCAGGCAGATAAGATTATCCTACCAAGTTCAGCTCTACGTGATGAAGGTACAAGTTACCATTACGCTCCTGCAAGTGATGAGATAGCTTATGACGAAACTTTGCTCTTAACCATGGAAGAAGCTTTGAACAAATCTGGCATTGAGCACATTCGAACAAAGGCTTGGACGACTGATGCTTTCTATCGTGAAACAGCCGATAAGGTCAAACGTAGATTAGCAGCAGGTGCGACTGTTGTGGATATGGAAGCTTCTGCAATCATTGCTTGGACGCAATTTCGACAAGCAAAAGTCTATCAATTTTTTTATACGGCTGATTATGTTGACCATCACAATCATGAGTGGGATGCAAGACATGAAGAAAGAAAAGCAGATGCTATGACTTTCTTTGAGATAGCATTAGTAATTGCTAGAGAGTTGGATTGAAACTACTTTTTACGATAAACAAGAAACAGAAAGGAGACAGTGAATGATTAAAATCTATGACACCATGTCTCGTGATTTGCGAGAATTTGTCCCTATCGAGGACGGCAAGGTTAAGATGTATGTCTGTGGGCCAACCGTCTATAACTATATCCATGTGGGGAATGCCCGTTCAACAGTGGCTTTTGATACCATTCGTCGTTACTTTGAATACCGCGGTTACGAAGTTGCCTATATTTCCAACTTTACGGATGTGGATGATAAGATTATTAACCGTGCCAAGGAAGAAGGCATCACGCCTCAGGAGGTTGCGGATAAGTACATCGCTGCCTTTCGTGAGGATGTGACAGCCTTGGGCGTAAAACCTGCGACTCGCCATCCACGTGTAGTAGAGTTTATGGAGGACATCATCCGTTTTGTGGAAGACTTGATCGAGAAAGGCTTTGCCTATGAGAGTCAAGGGGACGTTTACTTCCGTGTGGAAAAATCCCACAACTATGCTAAATTGGCCAATAAAACCTTGGAAGATTTGGAGCTGGGTGCTTCAGGTCGTACCGATGAAGAAACGGCTCGCAAGGAAAATCCTGTAGACTTTGCCCTTTGGAAAGCTGCAAAACCAGGCGAGATTTCTTGGGATAGTCCTTGGGGGCCTGGTCGTCCGGGCTGGCATATCGAGTGTTCGGTCATGTCGACAGAGATTTTGGGAGATACCATTGATATTCACGGTGGTGGAGCCGATCTGGAGTTTCCGCATCATACCAATGAAATTGCCCAGTCAGAAGCTAAAACAGGCAAGACTTTTGCCAACTACTGGATGCACAATGGTTTTGTCAATATTGACAATGTCAAGATGTCTAAATCCTTGGGGAATTTCATCACAGTCCATGATGCCCTCAAAACCATTGATGGGCAAGTGCTTCGTTTCTTCTTTGCCACTCAGCATTACCGCAAGCCAATCAACTTTACGGAAAAAGCAGTGCGAGACGCTGAGACCAATCTCAAGTATTTGAAGAACACTTATGAGCAACCATTTACAGGAAAAGTGGATGTCAAAGAGTTACAAGCCTTTAAAGATAAGTTTGTAGCTGTTATGGATGAGGATTTCAACTCTGCCAACGGTATCACAGTAGTCTTTGAAATGGCCAAATGGATCAATTCTGGCAACTATGATGCAAGTGTTAAGGAAGCTCTTGCGGATATGTTAGAAGTCTTCGGAATTGTCTTTGTCGAGGAAGTTTTGGATGCAGATATCGAGGCCTTGATCCAAAAACGCCAAGAAGCGCGTGCCAATCGTGGCTTTGCGACAGCAGACAAAATCCGTGACCAATTGGCGGCTCAAGGAATTAAGCTCCTTGACACCAAGGATGGAGTGAGGTGGACACGTGATTGATGTCAATCTCATTAACGGGATTGCGTTAGCTTTTGAGGGGGATGCGGTGTATTCTATGTATATTCGCCGCCACCTCATCCTCAAAGGTATGACCAAACCCAATAAACTTCACCAAGAGGCGACCAAGTATGTCTCAGCCAAGGCTCAGGCTCGCTTGATTTCTCTCATGCTAGAGGACCATATTCTCACTGAAAAAGAAGAAGAAATCTATAAACGTGGTCGCAATACCAATAGCCACACAAAGGCTAAAAATGCTGATGTGGTGACTTACCGCATGTCTACTGGCTTTGAAGCGGTCATGGGCTATCTCCATCTGACTGAAAATGTGGAGCGTCTAGAGACCTTAATTTCTTGGTGCATCCAAAAAGTGGAGGGCTAGGGCATGATTGCAAAAGAACTACAAGACTGGTTTCCTGAGGCTCAGATTTTAGATCAACCAGTAGAGAAACCAGGCTATCTCACTCTCCCTTTGTCTTCTCAGCAGTGGATTTTGCTGGAGGAAGCTGGGCTCAGCGAGCGTGAAAAGCAGCTGGTTGCCCTTTTGACCCAGCAGGATCAGGCTCATTCGCTCAATCCTTGGTATCCCTATCTGATTGAGGGGAAGGGGCAGGCGCCTCAAACTTTTAAAAAGATTCAGCTGGTTTATTGCCATCTGTCTTATTACCAACAGGAAAATCTAGCCTCTTGGCTGGATATGATGCAAACTCTCTTTCCCAACTGCCAGACAGTGTTACAAGTCGGTGCTCAGGACTATGTTTTTGTGCTTCAACAAGATAAGTACACTTCTGTAAGAGCTATTTTAAGTGATACGATTGAAGCAGTGGAGTACGATTTTGGACTTCGTCTCTCTATCATGTTAGGCCAGGTGTGGTCTCAGACAGGACATCAAGCCCTATCAGACTTAATCAAAGCAGAGCGAGATTTGTTTAAGACTTGGTGGCGCCAAGGTCATCAAGGTGTTCACACCTTTTCACAGCTCTATCTATGGAGTATGGGGGAAAGACTTGTGGAACTGAGAGTCATTAAAGAATGCCTGCATCAGATGATTTTGGATCAGGATCAGATTCAGGAAATTATCCTTTCTCTCTGGGAAAACAGTGCGGTCTTAACTAAAACAGCCCAGCAACTCTATCTGCACCGCAATTCTCTCCAATACAAGATTGATAGATGGGAAGAATTGACAGGGCTACAGTTGAAGGAATTGACCGACTTGACCTTGTGTTATCAGTTGATTTTACCAGATATTCTCTAAAGTTTTGTGCAAGTTGCACAGAACTTTTTTATTTTTTTGGTCACCTTGCCATAGAAAAGTAAAGCGTTTTCATATATAATAAAACTATCAAAAGACAAAAGGAGTTCACCTCGATGGTAGAATTAAATCTTAAAAACATTTACAAAAAATATCCAAACAGCGAACACTACTCAGTTGAAGACTTCAACTTGGACATCAAAGACAAAGAATTTATTGTTTTCGTAGGTCCTTCAGGATGTGGTAAATCAACAACTCTTCGTATGATTGCTGGTCTTGAAGATATCACAGAAGGTACTGCATCTATCGATGGCGTGGTTGTCAACGACGTAGCTCCAAAAGACCGTGACATCGCCATGGTATTCCAAAACTACGCTCTTTACCCACACATGACTGTATATGACAACATGGCTTTCGGTTTGAAATTGCGTAAATACAGCAAGGAAGACATCGACAAACGTGTGCAAGAAGCAGCAGCAATCCTTGGTTTGAAAGAATTTTTGGATCGTAAACCTGCTGACCTTTCAGGTGGTCAACGTCAACGTGTTGCCATGGGTCGTGCCATCGTCCGTGATGCAAAAGTATTCTTGATGGACGAACCTTTGTCAAACTTGGATGCAAAACTTCGTGTATCAATGCGTGCTGAAATTGCGAAGATTCACCGTCGTATCGGTGCTACAACTATCTACGTAACTCACGACCAAACAGAAGCGATGACACTTGCAGACCGTATCGTTATCATGTCAGCAACTAAGAACCCTGCTGGTACAGGTACTATCGGACGTGTTGAACAAATCGGAACTCCTCAAGAAGTTTACAAAAACCCAGTTAATAAATTTGTAGCAGGATTTATCGGAAGCCCAGCTATGAACTTCATCAATGTGAAATTAGAAGGTAATGAAATTGTTTCAGACGGTTTCCGCTTGAAAGTTCCAGAAGGTGCTTTGAAAGTTCTTCGTGAAAAAGGCTACGAAGGAAAAGAATTGATCTTCGGTATCCGTCCAGAAGACGTGAATGCAGAACCTGCTTTCCTTGAAACATTCCCAGAATCAGTTGTCAAAGCTACTATCTCAGTATCAGAATTGCTTGGTTCAGAATCTCACCTTTACTGCCAAGTTGGTAAAGACGAATTTGTTGCCAAAGTAGATGCTCGTGACTACTTGCAAACAGGTGCGACAGTTGAACTTGGATTTGACTTGAACAAAGCACACTTCTTCGACGTAGAAACTGAAAAAACAGTTTACTAAGCAAATGAAATGTCAAAACACTGCTAGAGAAATCTGGCAGTGTTTTTTTAATGATTGGTATTGGCATAAAAACAGGCTTTTCTAGTTTTCATATCCTTAAAAAAGTGATAAAATGGTAGGAAGAATTGGAGAGTATAGATGCCGAAAGAAGTGAATTTGACGGGCGATCAGGTAGTCGCTTTAACGAGAGAATATTTAACAAAGGAAGACGTTGCTTTTGTACAAAAAGCATTGATTTATGCGGTGGATTGTCACAGTGGTCAATATCGCAAATCAGGTGAGCCCTATATTATCCATCCCATTCAGGTGGCAGGAATTCTGGCTAAGCTCAAGCTGGATGCCGTAACCGTCGCCTGTGGTTTTTTGCATGACGTTGTTGAAGACACAGATGCGACACTGGATGATTTGGAGAGAGAGTTCGGTCATGATGTTCGGATTATCGTTGATGGGGTGACCAAACTTGGTAAGGTTGAGTACAAATCACTTGAGGAACAATTAGCTGAAAATCACCGCAAGATGCTTATGGCCATGTCTGAGGATATCCGTGTTATCTTGGTTAAATTATCGGACCGTTTGCACAATATGCGGACTCTCAAACACCTGCGAAAGGACAAGCAAGAACGGATCTCCAGAGAAACCATGGAAATTTACGCACCACTTGCTCATCGTCTAGGAATTTCAAGTGTCAAGTGGGAGTTGGAAGATCTATCTTTCCGTTACCTCAATCCAACTGAGTTTTACAAGATCACCCACATGATGAAGGAGAAACGTAGAGAGCGAGAGGCTTTGGTCGATGAAGTCGTAACCAAGTTGGAAGAGTATGCTACCGAACGCAATCTCAAAGGGAAAATCTATGGCCGTCCTAAGCATATCTATTCGATCTATCGCAAGATGCAGGATAAGAAGAAACGCTTTGAGGAGATTTATGACCTGATTGCCATTCGCTGTATCTTAGATACCCAGAGTGATGTCTATGCCATGTTGGGTTATGTGCATGAACTTTGGAAACCCATGCCAGGCCGCTTCAAAGACTATATCGCCAATCGTAAGGCCAATGGTTACCAGTCCATCCATACAACCGTTTATGGGCCAAAAGGGCCGATTGAATTCCAGATTCGGACCAAGGAAATGCACGAAGTGGCTGAGTACGGGGTAGCAGCTCACTGGGCCTATAAGAAAGGCATTAAAGGGCAGGTCAACAGCAAGGAATCTGCTATTGGGATGAACTGGATCAAGGAGATGATGGAGCTCCAAGACCAGGCTGATGATGCCAAGGAATTTGTGGACTCTGTTAAAGAAAACTATCTGGCGGAGGAGATTTACGTTTTTACCCCAGATGGTGCAGTTCGCTCCCTTCCAAAAGATTCAGGACCGATTGACTTTGCCTATGAAATCCATACCAAAGTCGGTGAAAAAGCGACCGGTGCCAAGGTCAATGGACGTATGGTTCCACTGACAACCAAGCTTAAGACAGGGGATCAGGTTGAAATTATCACCAACCCTAACTCCTTTGGTCCGAGTCGTGACTGGCTCAACATGGTCAAGACCAGCAAGGCGCGCAACAAGATTCGTCAGTTCTTTAAAAATCAAGACAAGGAATTATCCGTTAACAAGGGCCGTGAAATGTTGATGGCCCAATTCCAAGAAAACGGCTATGTAGCCAATAAGTTTATGGACAAGCGCCATATGGATGAGGTTCTTCAAAAGACCAGCTACAAGACAGAGGAAGCCCTCTATGCAGCCATTGGTTTTGGAGAAATTGGCGCTATTACCGTCTTTAACCGTTTGACAGAAAAGGAACGTCGTGAGGAAGAGCGTGCCAAGGCCAAAGCGGAGGCAGAAGAGCTTGTCAAAGGTGGCGAAGTTAAGGTCGAGAACAAAGAAACCCTCAAGGTCAAGCATGAGGGTGGTGTGGTCATTGAAGGTGCTTCAGGTCTCCTAGTTCGGATTGCCAAGTGTTGCAATCCAGTGCCGGGTGACGACATTGTCGGCTACATTACCAAGGGACGAGGTGTAGCTATTCATCGTGTGGACTGTATGAATCTCCGTGCCCAAGAAAACTACGAGCAACGTCTCCTTGATGTGGAATGGGAAGATCAATTCTCAAGCAAGGAATACACTGCCCACATCGATATCTATGGTCTCAATCGTACAGGGCTTTTGAACGATGTTTTACAAGTTCTCTCCAACACAACTAAGAATATCTCGACCGTTAATGCTCAACCAACTAAGGATATGAAATTTGCCAATATCCATGTCTCCTTTGGTATTTCCAACCTCTCTACACTGACCACAGTCGTGGACAAGATTAAGAGTGTGCCAGAGGTTTACTCCGTCAAACGGACCAACGGCTAATTCTCCTAGCTCTTGCTAGAAAGGCTATTATGAAAATCATTATCCAACGGGTTAAAAAAGCTCAAGTCAGTATCGAAGGTCAGGTTCATGGAAAAATTAATCAGGGACTCTTATTACTGGTCGGTGTTGGCACAGAGGACCAAGAGGAAGATTTGGACTATGCTGTGAGAAAGCTTGTCAATATGCGAATTTTTTCAGACGCAGAAGGCAAGATGAATCTGTCTATCAAGGATATTGAGGGGGAAATCCTTTCTATTTCTCAGTTTACTCTCTTTGCGGATACCAAGAAAGGCAATCGTCCCGCCTTTACAGGAGCAGCCAAGCCGGATATGGCAGCTGCCTTCTATGAGGCTTTCAACCAAAAGCTAGCTCAGGAAGTGCCCGTTCAGACAGGCGTCTTTGGAGCGGATATGCAGGTGGAGCTGGTAAATGATGGGCCAGTTACCATCATTCTTGATACTAAAAATAGATAAGAAAACCAAGCCCAGCTGGCTTGGTTTTTGTTTATAGACACTCCCAGAAAGAGGTATGTTTGTTGTAAAAGTCTGGATAGTTTTCTCTTAGGTGGCTAGCCGTTATATAATATAAAGTAGAATGACAGGAAGTAAAGACTGGAGTAAGAGAGTAGAAATATTGAGGGCCAGTGATGGATAAAAAGACAAATAATAGAAAATCGCTGATGAGCACTCCTAAATAGTAGAAGCGAATTTTTTGGTTCATCTGAGGATAAATCTCAGAGAAATGTTTTTTGAGTCGATTGACCAAGCGAAATAGCAGTAGTCCTTGAGCAAGGATGAAAATGAAGCAAAAAATCAGGCCTCTCTCCAAAGAAAGTTCGTATCGGGGTCTGAAAGTTACCAACAGTAGCAAATCGCTGACTACAATGGCTGCAAAATGGATTCTAAAGAGCTTTTTCATAGGAAGACCTCCCTCTTTTATCTAGCTTCATTCTACATCAAACGAATGGAACTTACAACTAAAATAATAAAAAATCCCTGAAAGGAATTTCTTTCAAGGATAAGGGCTTAGTTGATTTTTTCGACATAGAGTTGTTTGGCGATATCGATGCTAACTTGGAGGTCTTCGTCTTTGTTGACCAGAGTAAAGGTATTGGAGAAATCATCAAACTGCTTGACTTGGACTTGGTCACCGATATGGATCTCATGCTTTTCTAAGTATTTAAGCAGATCAAAGCTATCATGAACGCGAGTTAGGAGATAGGTGCCGGCTTCTTTGGCATCTGCTAGAGGTAGGTTGTTGATTTCAACCAAGAGCTCTCCCTTAGCTGGGATGGTTCCTCCGTGGGGGCAGGTTTTAGGGAAGCCCAGCAGTTTATCCAGTCTCTCTACGAAGAGGTCGGATACAGTGTGCTCTAGGACCTCAGCTTCTTCGTGGATCTGATCGCTGGTATAGTCGAGATGGTGAACTAGAAAGACTTCAATCAACCGGTGTTTGCGATAGAGTTCTGAGACCAGTTTGAGGCCAATATCTGTCAATAGGTAGCCATTCTCCTTGTCCTTGAGGATGAGATTTTCATTTTTCATGCGTTTGATCATCTCTGTTACGGCAGGTGGAGAGACTTGCATACGGGTAGCAATTTCTTTATTGGTGATTTTTTGCATTTCCGTACCGATTTCATAAATACATTTTAGATAATCTTCTTTATTTGGCGTCATTCGTTTCCTCTTGTCTTTTCTCTCCATCTAGTATATCAAAAAAAGCTAGATTTCTCTAGCCTTCTGCCCTAATGGCTTTGATTTTAGTCCAGTTCTTTCACTGCAGCAATGGCAGCTTCAAAGTCTGGTTCCGTGTTGATGTTGTCAACGTATTCTACGTAACGGATGACATTGTCAGTATCGAGAACAAAGACGGCACGTGCAAGGAGATGCCACTCGTTAATCAAAAGGGCATAATCGCGTCCGAAAGAATGGTCAAAGTAGTCTGAGAGCATGATGGCATTGTCAAGGCCTTCAGCCCCACACCAGCGTCCTTGGGCAAATGGTAGGTCCATAGAAACAGTAAGAACGACGGTGTTGTCAAGGTTGGCAAGTTCTTGGTTGAATCGACGTGTTTGCGTTGAGCAGACACCAGTATCGATAGAAGGGACAACACTCAAGACTTTTTTCTTTCCATCAAAGTCAGCTAGCGTTTTTTTAGAGAGATCGGTTGTTGTAAGAGAAAAGTCAAGTGCCTTGTCTCCGACTTGCAGTTGTTTACCTGTAAAAGTTACAGGATTTCCGAGAAAAGTGGTCATGAAACTACTCCATTCTTTTTTCTTTTATTTTACCGAGAATTGTCAGATTTTTCCAATGATTTGACTGGAAATTAAGCGATAAAAAAACGCCCATTCACGTGAGAACGACGTTTTTTAGTGGATTACTTAGACAAACCTTCAGCGATCTTGTCAAGGTTGTATTTCATCATGCTGTAGTAGCTGTCGCCTTCTTTGCCTTCTTCAGCGATTGAGTCAGTAAAGATTTGTGCGTAGATTGGGATGTTTGTGTCTTGTGAAACAGTCTTCATTGGACGGTCATCGACACTTGATTCAACAAAGAGTGATGGAATTTTTGTTTGGCGAAGTTTTTCAACCAAGGTTTTGATTTGTTCAGGAGTACCTTCTTCTTCCGTGTTGATTTCCCAGATGTAGGCACTTGGAACACCGTAGGCTTTAGAGAAGTATTTGAAGCATCCTTCGCTGGTTACGATGAGTTTCTTCTCAGCAGGGATATTGTTAAATTTCTCTTTGGCTTCCTTGTCCAGTTTGTCTAGTTTTTCAGTATAGTCTTTGAGATTTTTTTCGTAGAATTCCTTGTTGCTAGGGTCCTTGGCAATGAGCTGTTTAGCGATATTTTTAGCATAAATCATCCCATTTTCAAGGTTGAGCCAAGCGTGTGGGTCTTCTTTGCCTTTCTCGTTTTGGCCTTCAAGGTAGATAACATCAACGCCTTCGCTGACTGCAAAGTAGTCTTTGTTTTCAGTTTTCTTGGCATTTTCGACCAATTTGGTAAACCAAGCATTGCCACCTGTTTCAAGGTTGATACCGTTATAGAAAATCAAGTCAGCTTGAGAAGTTTTCTTAACGTCTTCAGGAAGTGGTTCGTATTCGTGTGGGTCTTGACCAACAGGAACGATACTGTGAAGATCAATCTTGTCACCAGCGATATTCTTGGTAATATCAGCGATGATTGAGTTTGTAGCAACAACTTTTAGTTTTTGACCAGAAGCTGCATCTTTTTTTCCGCTAGTACATGCGACAAGAGCAATAACAGAAAGAAAGAGAACAAGCAATGTACCTAATTTTTTCATTAGATTCCTCCAGAAGGGTTTCCCCGTTATTTAATGATTTTTTTGTTTTTCAGTTTCAAGTATCGTTGCTTAGGAGAGATAAAGAAGCTGATGAGAAAGAAACTGGCAGATGTGAGCACGATGCTGGATCCTGCTGCGAGATTGAAGCTATAGCCGATAAAGAGTCCCAAAACAGAAGCGGTTGCCCCTAGGGTTGATGAAAGGAAAATCATGCTCTTTAGGCTATTAGCATAAAGGTAAGCCGTCGCAGCTGGGGTGATCAACATGGCCACGATAAGAATGGTTCCAACACTTTGCATGGCAGTGACTGACACAAGGGTCAAGAGCACCATGAGCAGATAGTGGTAGAAATTGACGGGCATTCCCATGGCTTTAGCCAAAAGCTCGTCAAAGGATGTAATCAATAGTTGTTTAAAGAAAATCCCAATAATCAAGAGAATCAATGCCCCCACACCAATGGTGATCCACATGTCCGTATCTTGGACAGCGAGGATATTCCCAAAAAGGATATGGAAGAGGTCTGTCGAACTCTTGGCAACACTAATCAAGATGACACCTAAGGCTAAGAAAGATGAAAAGGTAATACCAATGGCAGTGTCACTCTTGATGATAGAGTTTCCCTTGATGTAGGTAATGATGATGGAAGCCATCAAACCAAAGATGATTGCTCCAATAAAGAAATCAATTCCCAGGATAAAGGAAAGGGCTACGCCAGGCAAAACTGCGTGAGAGATGGCATCTCCCATGAGAGACATTCCACGCAGGATGATAAAACATCCCACAGCTCCAGCAACGACTCCAATGACAATAGCTGTGATCAAGGCGTTTTGTAGGAAATGGAAATGTTGCAATCCATCGATAAATTCTGCTATCATAGGTCACCTCCATTGAAAAAGAGTTTGCTACCGTAGGCCTTTTTGAGATTGGCCTCGGTAAAGGTTTCTTCGGTCGGACCAAGGTCTATTAATTCTCGATTGAGAAGCAAAACTTGGTCGAAATAATGGGGGACTTTGCTGAGGTCATGATGGACGATGAGAACTGTTTTACCAGCTTTTTTAAGATCTCTCAGTGTATTCATGATAATCTCTTCACTAACCGAGTCAATCCCGACAAATGGCTCATCTAGAAAGATGTAGTCTGCTTCCTGCACTAAGCAACGGGCAATCAACACACGTTGGAATTGTCCTCCTGAGAGCTGGCTGATTTGGCGATCAGCATAGTCTGAAAGTCCAACGATTTCAAGTGCATCTGCCACTTTTTTCCAGTGGCTGGCTTTTAAGGTGTGAAAGAGCGGTATGGATGGATAGAGTCCCAGAGAGACGCATTCCTTGACCTTGATAGGGAAATTGTAGTCGATATGGATTTTTTGCTCGACATAGGCAACTCGATGTAAAGATTTCTTGACTTCTTTGTCGTCGAGAAAGGCCTGACCTTCATGTGGGATAATTCCCAACATACCTTTTAATAAAGTTGATTTTCCAGCACCGTTTGGACCAATAATTCCGGTAATAGTTGGTCCTTGGAGCACTAGTGAAATATCTTTTAGTGCCAACGTTTCTTTGTAGGAGACACTGAGGTTTTCGATACGTATCATACAGTTGTTTTCCTCCTGTCTTTTAATATACATTAAAAAAAAAATTAAGTCAAGTTAATTTTTGAAAAATTTAAAATAATAACTGAAAAATGAAGAAAAAAGAGAAACCATTTTTAATTGCATTCTCCTGTGTTTTTTGCTAAGCTAAGAATAAGTGAAAATATGAAAGCGAGAACAAGATGACACGTTATCAAGACGATTTTTATGATGCAATCAATGGCGAATGGGAAAAAACAGCTGTGATTCCAGCTGATAAATCTCGAACTGGTGGTTTTATTGACCTTGATGAGGAAATTGAAGAGTTGATGTTGGCAACCACAGAAAAGTGGTTGGCAGGCGAAGAGATTCCAGAGGACGCTATCCTCTCAAATTTTATCAAGTACCATCGTATGGTACGTGATTTTGATAAGAGGGAAGCTGATGGGGTTAAGCCCGTCCTTCCTCTACTCAAGGAATACCAAGATCTGGAGAGTTTTGCAGATTTTACTAGCAAACTGGCAGAATTTGAACTAGCTGGTAAGCCAAACTTCCTTCCATTTGGTGTATCACCTGATTTTATGGATGCCAGAACCAATGTTCTCTGGGCAAGTGCACCAGGAACAATCTTGCCAGATACAACCTACTACGCTGAAGACCATCCTCAGCGTGAGGAACTCTTGACTCTTTGGAAGGAAAGTAGTGCAAATCTTCTCAAAGCCTATGATTTTTCAGATGAGGAAATCGAAAACTTACTAGAGAAACGATTGGAATTGGACCGTCGTATCGCAGCAGTGGTTCTTTCAAACGAAGAAAGTTCAGAATATGCCAAACTCTACCATCCATACGCTTATAAAGATTTCAAAAAGTTTGCCCCTGCCCTACCTTTGGATGACTTCTTCCAAGCAGTTCTTGGACAAACTCCAGATAAGGTTATCGTAGACGAGGAACGTTTCTGGCAAGCAGCAGATCAGTTTTATAGTGAAGAAGCTTGGCCTTTGCTTAAGGCAACCTTGATATTAGCTGTGGTGAATCTTTCAACCAGCTATCTCACAGATGAGATTCGTGTCCTATCAGGTGCCTATGGTCGCGCCCTATCAGGTGTGCCAGAAGCACAGGACAAGGTCAAGGCAGCTTATCACTTGGCCCAAGGTCCTTTCAAGCAAGCTCTTGGTCTTTGGTATGCGCATGAAAAATTCTCTCCAGAAGCTAAGGCTGATGTGGAGAAAAAAGTGGCGACTATGATTGACGTTTATAAGGAACGTTTGGCTAAGAACGACTGGCTCACGCCTGAAACTCGTGACAAGGCCATTGTCAAACTTAATGTCATCAAGCCTTATATCGGTTATCCAGAGGAATTGCCAGAACGCTACAAGGACAAAGTAGTGGACGAAACTGCCAGTCTCTTTGAAAATGCTCTAGCCTTTGCGCGTGTGGAAATCAAGCACAGCTGGAGCAAGTGGAACCAGCCTGTTGATTACAAGGAATGGGGCATGCCAGCTCATATGGTCAATGCCTACTACAATCCTCAGAAGAACTTGATTGTCTTCCCAGCTGCCATTTTACAGGCTCCATTCTATGATTTGCATCAGTCGTCTTCTGCTAACTACGGTGGTATTGGTGCTGTTATTGCCCATGAGATTTCTCATGCCTTTGATACAAATGGTGCTTCCTTTGATGAAAATGGTAGTCTCAAAGACTGGTGGACTGAGAATGACTATGCTGCTTTCAAAGAAAAAACTCAGAAAGTTATCGACCAGTTTGATGGGCAAGAGTCTTACGGTGCCACTATCAATGGGAAACTGACCGTATCCGAAAACGTTGCCGACCTAGGAGGAATTGCTGCAGCCCTTGAAGCTGCCAAGAGAGAAGCAGACTTCTCTGCTGAAGAATTCTTCCACAACTTTGCTCGTATCTGGCGGATGAAAGGCCGTCCGGAGTTGATGAAACTCATGGCCAGTGTCGATGTGCACGCGCCAGCTAAGCTCCGTGTCAATGTCCAAGTGCCAAACTTTGATGACTTCTTTACAACCTATGATGTCAAAGAAGGCGATGGTATGTGGCGTTCACCAGAGGACCGTGTGATTATTTGGTAAGACAAAAACCAAGGAAATTATCCTTGGTTTTTTGTTTGCTAGAAAAAGGGATTAAAGGTCTTTTCGTGAGCGATAGTCGTAGCTGGACCATGTCCAGGATAGACATCGTAGTTAGGAAGAGTGAAGAGTTGCGTCTGAATGCTATGGAGGAGTTGTTCCGTGCTACCTGTAGGAAGGTCTGTCCGACCGATGGTTTCTCGGAATAGGGCATCTCCGGTCAAGACTAGATGAGCATCAGGAAAGACGAGGGAAACGCCGCCGATAGAGTGCCCTGGGGTTGGTAGAACTGTAAAACGAAATTCCTCAAGCTGGTATTCTTCATGAAAGACAAAGGTGTGCTCTGCTGGTTTTGCGACCACATCTGCCATATCATCATGACGAGGGAGACCAGAGAGATTATCGACTGGAGTGTAAAGCCAGCTAGCTTCGCTCTCTGCTACATAAACTGGAGGATTTCCAAAAGTTTCGCGAACCAAGTCCAGACTCATAATATGGTCGTAGTGGGTGTGGGTCAGGAGAATCGCGCAGACTGGTTTGTTGATTTTCTCGATAGTCTTGCGAATAGCTTCCCAATGGCTACCAGGGTCGACCACAATCAGGTGCTGGTCTCCTTCTATGTAGTAGGTATTTTCATAGGCAACGGGATTCACGGTTTTATGGATTTTCATAAATCTTCCTCTCTCAAAGAATGTACTAAACTAAGTATAGCATAGAAGAGAATACTTAGGGTATCAGAAAGTCTTTTTCGTGCCTTAACGATTCTTCCAAGCTTGGTAACGGGTATCAATCAAGAGTTGGGTTAGTCGTCCCATGGTTTCTCTTTCTTCGGGAGTGAGGGATTGAGCTTGGACAAAGAGATGGTGAACGTGTTCAATGACCTTGAAGGAAGAGAGGTCGTTGATAGAGGAGATGCCTGCATCAAGAATGATTCCAAAAAAGAGGTCAAAGTAGAGCTGCAGTTCAGTATCAGGGACCGTCTCAACCCATTCCTTGAAGGTTGTATCGACTTGCTGGCTGTCACTATTGGTCTCGTCCAGTTGGACAAAGTGTTTGTCTTCAACCTGCCAACTAAAGGTGTCGTGCTGAGCAAGGCCACCTAAGGCGGTGCTTCGAACGACGATTTTTTTATCCGGAATTTCCAGCATCATCCCGATGATAGACCCTTGTGGGATAAATACTTTCGTTCTTTCCATCATGTTTTGATAGCCAGGTGTTTCGGTTAGTTCCTTGTGAAGCCCAGGGGCATCAAAAGTATAGACAGCGACAATGTTTTTCTGCAAGTTTGGATCAAGTTGACTGGCAGCATAGACAGCTAGATTGCCCCCTTTTGAATGTCCTGCTAGAATAACCTTTTGATTAGGATGTTGAGCAAAAAAGTCCTCTAAATACTGGAGGGCATGTTTTTGAGCTGGGATTTCTTTCATATAGGTCATATGGAAATCTTCTTTCCAACCGATGATACTATCATCCGTCCCACGAAAAACAAGCAAAAAAGTATCGAGACTGATACGATAAGTCATAGCCGCAAACTGTTTTTGCAATTCAGCATCGATATCATTGATAAAGTTTGAGAGCTTGCAATTTTTAAAGCGTTTGTGTTGAGCGAGCTGATCTAACAACTGGAGACGGTTCTTATTGGTCAGCATAGTCATCTCTCTAGGGATTTGAGATGCAAGATCTATGAGACGCTGTGGTTCTTGGGTAACTACATCATCAAAAGCAAGGTAGGTTAATTCGGTCAAGGCAAGAACGTCTAACTCATTCACGGGGTGATCATAAAAGGAATCGTATGCTACATCATTCAGGTAGTCGAAAATATTGGCCATAAAAGCTCCTTTCTCTATGTTTATCCTACCACATTTACATAGAATTCGCTAGTGGGCTTGTTCGAATGACCTAGTAGGGTTGGATTGAAATACATAGAAAATAGATTGCTCCTATTTCAAACCTCTAAACGAGCTTACTTGTATGTTTTTGCTATCAATCCCATTTTCCTTTAAAAAATTCTTCATCTCATTTACATCATCAGGCTGACCTGTGATGAGATAGCTGGCTTGATTGCCGTATTCATCAATAGCACGTTTTAAAAATTCTTGACTTTGAGAAAGTTCATCGCTAGTTTTATAAGTAAAATTCGGTGTTTTTTGAGCCAGTTCTTTCATCTCATTATCGAAAATAGTAACTCCTTTGTCAAAATGGTTGAGAATAATTGGAGCTTTACCAGACCATTCTTTGATAAGGGGGCGTAGAGCAGAAATACCAACATCAGATGCAAAGCAAACTAGTGGCTGATTCGTATCTTTAACAGTCAAAGAGGAATCCAGCCAACTCATCTCAATCTCACTGCCAGCCGGTAAATGTGTCAATGTGTTCTTAAAGTTACTACCACTATTATGCGTTAAAATGAGAATTTCATCTTCATCAGGTGTGGAGGCAATGGTTAGCCATCGACTGGTCTGCTCACCCTTAGCTTCGTTTTTCCTAGAAGCGGACGACGTATCAGGGAGTGTAAACTTAGCATAAGCCCCCGCTTTCCAGGTCTGATGACTCGGCTTTGTGATATGAATTAAATACAAATCTCCGCTGGGGTTTTCGATGGATTTTATCGATAATGTCTGACTTCGTCCAAGATAGGCGATGGCACCCCAAGTTATAAGGGCTAGCAATCCAAGTGTTGATAGAATGATAATAAACATTTTTTTACCTCTTTTCATTTTTTATGACTCCTGTTCTTAATTTTATGAATGAACTATAAAAAAATTCATTCATATCTTTTCAAAAAATAAAGAAAACCATTTTCTTTATTTTAGAACTCCTTTTATGAAGTTGGTTGCAAGTATTTCAACAGTTTTGCCAATATCTGGAAAATCTTTTTCCGTGATATGCATATCCATATAGTAAAACAAATTATAAACCTGTAAAATATCTTGAATCTTTTCTGGCGAGTACCCTTCATCCTGCATACGATTTGTAAAAGTTTAAACTAGAAACTGATGAAAAGGATTTGCGACTTTGCCTTCTTCCGAGGAATAGTAGCTATGCAAGTCATCGGCTATGGCAGGATTGTACCATTCTGCAAGGATTTTATTGGAAGAAACGAGAGTTCTGGAATGAGAAAATAGTTGACCAATGAGGTCGACCATGTCAATTTCCCAACCCAGTTCTTCGATCATAGCTTGGCGAACACGGTTGTTTTCATCTATATAGATGTCTAGAAAAATGGCTTCTTTACTCTCGTAATAGTTATAAAAAGAACCAACTGCAACACCAGCTTGCCTAGCAATTTCTGAAATACCTGTTGCCTTGTAACCTTTTTTCGAAAAAACTTCATAGGCTGCTGTCTTTAAAGATTGTTTTTTGTCCAATAGGATTTAACCTCCTTTGTTTTATGAATGAATGAATAAAGTTATATGTTCATTCATATTCTAACAAATCATGGCTAGCTTGTCAATAAGAAGGCTAGATCTATTAAATAAGTTAAAGAAACGCTAACTAAATGAGCACAAAAAGGAAAATATAGGATAAGGCTGGAACTATAATTAAAAATAAGGTATGATATCAGTGGGAATGTTCTCTATTTAGCATCTGTTTTCTGATCTGAATTTGGGGAATAGGCTGCTAAACAGTATGAGATACTGATCCGTAAATCTGATATGAAGGGTTTTGATACTTTGAGAAATAGCAAAGGAGGAGCGCATGCACAAGATTTTACTAGTAGAAGATGACCAAGTTATTCGGCAACAAGTGGGGAAACTGCTCTCTGAGTGGGGCTTTGAGGTCGTTTTGGTAGAAGATTTTATGGAAGTATTGAGCCTTTTTGTTCAGTCAGAACCTCATTTGGTCCTCATGGATATTGGTTTGCCACTCTTTAATGGTTACCACTGGTGCCAGGAGATTCGTAAAATTTCCAAGGTGCCCATCATGTTTCTGTCTTCGAGAGACCAGGCGATGGATATTGTCATGGCGATCAATATGGGAGCGGATGACTTTGTGACCAAGCCTTTTGACCAGCAGGTGCTCCTTGCCAAGGTTCAGGGCTTGTTGCGTCGTTCCTATGAGTTTGGCCGTGATGAAAGTCTGCTGGAGTATGCGGGTGTGATCCTCAATACCAAGTCTATGGACCTGCACTATCAGGGGGAAGTATTGAGTTTGACCAAGAATGAATTTCAAATTTTGCGGGTCTTGTTTGAACATGCTGGCAATATCGTGGCGCGTGATGACCTGATGCGAGAGCTCTGGAACAGCGACTTTTTCATCGATGACAATACCTTGTCTGTCAATGTTGCTCGTTTGCGTAAAAAGTTGGAGGAGCAAGGATTGGCAGGATTTATCGAAACCAAGAAAGGGATAGGATACGGACTGAAACATGCTTGATTGGAAATCATTTTTTCTAGCCTATCTGCGTTCTCGCAGTCGTCTTTTTGTCTATATTTTTTCATTAGGCTTTCTCGTCCTTCTCTTTCAGTTTTTATTTGCTAGTCTAGGGACCTATTTTCTTTACTTCTTTCTGCTCAGTGGCTTTTTGACCTTCTTATTTTTGGCTTGGGATATTTTTGCAGAAGCTCGGGTTTACCGGCAGGAAGTACTCTATGCTGAGAGAGACCCCAAGTCTCCTCTGGAATGTGCGCTAGCAGAAAAACTCGAAGAGCGTGAGTCTGAATTGTATCAAAAGAAGTCGGAAGCACAGAGCAAGCTTACGGATTTACTGGACTACTACACCTTGTGGGTTCATCAGATCAAGACCCCCATTGCGGCTAGTCAACTATTAGTGGCAGAAGTCTCTGATCGTGAGGTCAAGCAGCAACTGGAACAGGAAATCTTTAAGATTGACTCCTATACCAATCTGGTGTTGCAGTATCTTCGTTTGGAAAGCTTCCATGATGACTTGGTATTTGAAAAGGTTCAAGTTGAGGATCTGGTGAAGGAAGTGGTTCGCAAGTATGCCCTTTTCTTTATCCAAAAAGGACTGGCGCTCAATCTCTATGACCTTGACAAAATCATCGTGACCGATAAGAAGTGGCTGTTGGTCGTCATTGAACAAATCCTTTCAAACAGCCTCAAATACACCAAGGAAGGTGGGCTAGAGATTTATATGGAAGGTCAGGAGCTCTGTATCAAGGATACGGGAATCGGGATTAAAAACAGCGATGTTCTCCGAGTCTTTGAACGTGGCTTTTCGGGCTATAATGGTCGTCTAACCCAGCAGTCATCTGGACTTGGCCTCTACCTATCCAAGAAAATTTCTGAAGAACTGGGCCACGAGATTCGTATCGAGTCTGAGGTTGGAAAAGGAACAACCGTTCGCATCAAGTTTTCCAATAGGAATCTGATGATTGAGTGAGCATAGTTGATGATAACCTTATCCATCTGTGGAATTTTTGTTCTAGTCTATATCTCTATTTTCATGATAACGTCTAGAAGCTACCGTAAGATTGTCCAGATGTAAAAAATGTTACACTAGGAAACGACTAGAATATAGTCAAAAAATAAAAGAGATAAAAATGAAAGAAAGTTATTTTGACGGAGGAATCATAGATTATATTGGATGCTCCATCTTAGTAGCCATAATTTTCGGGCTTACCTTGGGGATCGCAACACCTTGGGCGATTTGCATGATGCAAAATTGAAAACCAACCACACAGTAGTGGATGGGCAACGTCTATACTTTGACGGAACTGGAGCACAACTGTTCGGTAACTGGATCAAGTGGTTTCTGCTAACCATCATCACGTTTGGAATCTATGGCTTCTGGTTGCAAATCAAAATGAAGCAATGGATTGTCGAACACACCAATCATATTTAAAGATTAAAACGGCATCTTCTTTCAGAGGAGATACCGTTTTTTTCTTTTTCGTATAAGGAAACAAAAATTTCTTCCTTTCTCTATCTGTTCAATTGATAGATTTCGTTGGAGAAAGACTGTAAAATTTTTGATATAATGTTAAGGATAGACTGACGGATGCTTAAAGGATAATTTTCAAAAACATAACAGGTGAGAATTAAAAATATGTAAGATTGGACAGAAGTCCCTCTACCATCATCCATGCAGAAACAAGAGTATATGAAATAAAAGGAGTAACCAATGTCCAGAAACTATTCAACACGTGAATTCCGCGAGAAACTATATGATGACCTTCATGTTCGATTAAGAGATACAGTGATTTTGATGTGTGCGATTTTTATTGCCTCTATAGGTCTAAATATGAATTCAACAGCGGTCATTATTGGAGCCATGCTGATTTCCCCTCTTATGACACCGATTGTTGGACTGGGTTTTGGTTTAGCTATTTTTGATACCCGTTTAATCAAACAATCTCTAGGGGTTTTATTTACTCAAGTATTGGTCAGCTTGCTTGTCTCGGCTCTGTATTTCTGGATTTCTCCCTTATCTTATGAAAGTAGCGAATTGATTGCACGAACCTCTCCAACCATTTGGGATGTTCTCATAGCTATTGCTGGTGGGATAGCAGGTGTAATTGGGTCAAGGAAAAAAGAAGCAAACAATATTGTTCCAGGAGTAGCTATTGCAACAGCTCTGATGCCACCTATCTGTACTGCAGGTTATGGTTTAGCTAATGGAAATGTACGATTTTTATTTGGGGCTCTCTATCTTTTCTTGATCAACTGTGTCTTCATCATGTTAACAAACATTGTTGGAACAAGAATTTTGATGAGGAAATCTCCCTTAAGTTCATTTAAAGAGCTAAACATTAAAATGAAAATTGGCTTGACATCCTTGATTGTATTATTGGTTCTTCCAGCCAGTTATTCAGCAGTCACTCTGACGATAGATCAAGCGCGAAAAGAAGGAATTAAACAGTTTGTAGGAAAAGAGTTCGCCAATCATACGGTCATTAATCAAGTCTACAAGTCAAGAAACAATGAATTGGTCTTGACGGTTGTTGGAGATCCGATTTCAGACGAAGAATTAGAAGCGCTCCATCAAAAACAAGCCTCTTACGGTATTCAATCTGTTCAATTGAAAGTCAATCAAGTTCATAATTCGACAAAATTAGACAGTGATACGACCAAGGAATTTTATGAAACCATTAACAAGTATATCGATCAAAAACTCTCTGAAAAGGATTCACAAAAAGAGCTCGTAAAAGAAAATGAAGCAGATAAGGATTGAGGATATTGACCTTATCTAACTCATGAAAGCAAATCTTGTGTGGTGGTTTGACCAATCACTACTAGCTCAGATTAAATAAAATATAAAAAGCAACAGCTGAAATAGTTGTTGCTTTTTCTGGCTCTGAAAAATGTTTCTCAGACTGTGATTGTTTTATTTCTCAACGCGTGATTTGTTGGCGATATCAGCCAGGATAGATTCAACAAAGTCATCAACTGAGACAGTATGTGTTTCTTTTTGGCCGTAGCGGCGAACGTTGACTGTTTTGTCTTCCATTTCCTTGTCCCCAACGATCAATTGGTAAGGAATCTTGCTGGTTTGAGAAGCACGGATCTTGAACTGCATTTTTTCATTGCGCTCATCTACGTCTGCACGAACACCACGGTCACGGAGTTTCTTGGCTACTTCCCATGCGTAGTCTACATGTTTTTCGTTAGATACTGGGATAAGGGTCACTTGATGTGGTGCAAGCCATGTTGGGAAGGCACCCTTGTAGTTTTCAATCAAGATAGCTGTGAAGCGTTCCATAGTTGAAATAACTCCACGGTGAATCATAACTGGACGGTGTTCTTCACCGTCAGCTCCGATGTATTTGAGGTCGAAACGTTCTGGAAGCAAGAAGTCGAGCTGGATAGTAGAAAGGGTTTCTTCTTTACCGAGGGCAGTTTTAACCTGGATATCCAATTTTGGTCCGTAGAAGGCTGCTTCACCTTCAGCTTCAAAGTAGTCCAGTTCCATATCATCCATAGCTGCTTTCAACATGCGTTGTGCATTTTCCCACATCTCATCGTTGTCAAAGTATTTATGTTTATCTTCTGGGTCACGATAAGACAAGCGGAAACGGTAATCTGTCAAATTAAAGTCTTCATACACGTCGATAATCAATTGAAGAATTTTCTTGAATTCTTCCTCAATTTGTTCTGGAGCTACAAAAGTATGACCATCATTTAGGGACATTTCACGTACACGTTGAAGGCCTGTAAGGGCGCCAGATTTTTCATATCGGTGCATCATGCCAATCTCAGCGATACGGATTGGTAATTCACGGTATGAGTGTACATGGTGTTTATAAACTTCGATATGGTGAGGACAGTTCATTGGGCGGAGGACAAACTCTTCACCGTCCCCCATGTCCATAGTTGGGAACATATCTTCACGGTAGTGATCCCAGTGACCAGAAGTTTTATAGAGTTCCACTGAGGCAATTGGTGGAGTGTAAACATGTTGGTAGCCTGCAGTGATTTCCTTGTCGACAATGTAGCGTTCCAATTCACGACGGATAGTGGCACCGTTTGGTAACCAGAATGGTAAACCTTGTCCGACTTCTTGTGAAATCATGAAGAGGTCAAGCTCTTTACCGAGTTTACGGTGGTCACGTTCCTTGGCTTCTTCACGCATTTGAAGGTAGTTCTTCAAGTCTTTCTTGTCAAACCAAGCTGTACCGTAGATTCGTTGCATCATTGCGTTGTCGCTATTTCCACGCCAGTAGGCACCAGCTACGTTGAGCAGGTGGAAGATTTGGATACGACCTGTTGATGGGACGTGCGGACCACGGCAGAGGTCTACGTATTCGCCCTGACGGTAGATAGTCAACCCACCCTCGTCTTCTGAGTGTTCTTCGATCAATTCCAACTTGTAAGGGTCGTTCTTGAAGATTTCACGTGCCTCGTCTTTCGTCACTTCTTCACGGATTGATGGGAAGTTTTCTTTAACGATTTTTTTCATTTCTTCTTCGATACGAGGAAGATCTTCATTGGAGATTTGACCAGCAGTATTGTCTGTATCGTAGTAGAAGCCGTCTTCGATAGCTGGACCGACACCCAAATGAATGTCTGGGAAAAGGCGACGAGCTGCTTGGGCGAACAAGTGAGCCGCTGAGTGGCGCAAGATTGGAAGGGCATCTTCGTGATCAGGTGTCACGATTTCGATGCTTCCATCTTCAGTGATAGCACGAGTAGTGTCAATGAGTTTGCCGTTGAATTTACCAGCCAAGGCTTTTTTAGCTAGGGAATTGCTGATGCTTTGCGCAATTTCAAAAGTTGTCACGCCAGATTCGAATTCACGAACAGCGCCATCTGGGAAAGTAATCTTAATCATGGTTTTCTCCTTAAAAATTTATCATATTTAAAAACTGAGGTTGAAAAAGTAGAGAATTCGTTATTTACAAAGAATCATAACAATTGATTATCTAAACAAATGATAGTTTAACTTTCTCATTCTAAAGATAAAGAAAGCTGTAGAAATGAATAGATAGCATACTAAGGAAAGGATTAGAGACAGATATTGTTCATCAGTCATCTCACCTCTCATGTATATCCTTAGTGGATAGTTTCTTATAGCATTAACCAAATAAATACCAGCAGTTAGGCTTAGAAAATATCCTGTCAGGATGAGTTTCTTTTTCTTAAAAAACATTAAGATACCAAGAAAAGGAGCAAGAAATGGCAAAAGGGGAACAAATGCAAAAAATGAAAAGACAACAATGTACTCTAACCCCCATAGACTGAGAGTTTTCATTAGCCATACATAGACGATAAGGAAGGCACAGGGAATCACCCAAGACAGTGATTTATTCATATCAACCTCCATCTTCTTTTCTTAGCTATGTTTCATTTAACCTGGCAATATCTCTATTCTCCAAACAAAAAACGACATCCTAAAAGGACGTCGCAACGTGGTTCCACCTTCATTCATGTTCCTCAAAAAAGAGGGACACCTCTGATTGGCTTTAACGTAGCCACCGTTTTATGTTTTCATAAAAGTCAGTAGAGTAGTATCAGTTTAGGCTTTCTATGCGTTTCCAGCAACCACGCACTCTCTAGTAGAAAGGGACTAAGTGACTTGTCTCTATGCATTATTATAGCATGATTGCGAGAATTTTCAAGGTTTTTGTATAATTTTTTTATTTTTCTCTCGCTGGAAGACATGCTTGATCCCCACACCAGAAGCCATACCAAGTAGGGTAAAGATTTCGTAAGCTAGGAAATAAAGCAGAATGAATTCACCAAAGGTGATGATGGTAAAGCAATAGAGCAGACCAATACCGAGTAGCCACCAAAGTGAGAAATGAAATCGATAGCTATAAAGTAGTGATACGATAAAGGTTACTAGGGGAGAAAAGAGGAGAATGTTATAAATGTACAGTCCCTTCAGCGTATAAGAATCAGATATCAGCAGTAAAAGCAACTCATAGAGGGGCCAGTAAAAGAAGAAAATGACAAGGTAGTATGGAATATACTTAAGATATTTCCGCATGGCAATAGTCCTCCAATCTACAAAAATTGAGAGATGTTGAAGACCGCATAATCCTAGATGAAGGGGAACTCTCTACTTATATTGTAGCACGTCTATTATAGCACGTCTTGGAAGCCTTTACAAGTTAATTCAGTGAGTAGTGATAGTGCTCTTTTTGAGTGTTTTCTGCTATAATACTAACAAAAGAAGTAAGAGGAAATGAGGAGAAAGAATGACCAAAATAGCAGTTCTTTCAGACATACATGGGAATACGACAGCCCTGGAAGCTGTACTGGCTGATGCAAGAGCGGCAGAGGTAGACCAATACTGGCTTTTGGGGGATATTCTTATGCCGGGAACAGGACGTAGAAGGATATTGAATCTTTTAGCGGCTTTGCCTATTACTGTAAGAGTTCTTGGTAATTGGGAGAATAGTCTCTGGCGAGGTTTGCATCGTAGGCTAGATTTGACAAAAGCTAGTCATCGCTACCTCCTACGTCAATGCCAGTATATATTAGAAGAAATCAGCCCTGAAGAAATCGAAGACCTCCACAATCAACCCATGCAAGTTCATCGTCAGTTTGGTGATTTGATGGTGGGAATCACTCACCATCTCCCTGATAAAAACTGGGGTAGGGAGTTGATTCATATGGGAAAACAAGAAGATTTTGATAGATTAGTGACGAATCCACACGCCTCCATCGCAGTATATGGTCATATCCATCAACAGTTGCTTCGTTATGGAAGTGATGGACAGTTGATTCTTAATCCAGGGTCCATTGGACAACCCTTCTTTTTAGATGCGGGATTACGTAAGGACCTGCGGGCCCAGTATATGATCTTAGAGTTTGATGAAGCAGGTTTGGCTGATGTTGATTTTCGTCGAGTGGATTATGATGTAGAAGCTGAATTGCAGTTGGCTAAAGATTTAAAGCTCCCCTATTTCCAGGTCTATTATGAAAGTTTGGTAAATGGGATTCACCACACTCATAACCAGGAACTTCTGTATGAGATTGCTCAAAAACAGGGGCATGATATTGAGTTGGATGCATGGTTAGATAGTAGTAATGATTGACATGACATCAAAAAGGGGTATAATGAGTATGAGAAGAGAGATGATGAGAATCTCAGGTGAAAGGGGAACAAAATGCAAATTTCAAGTCGATTTACCATTGCGACCCATATGCTAATTATCATTGCTATCAAGGGCCGGGAAAGCAAGGTGACCAGTGATTTTCTCGCAGCTAGCGTTGGAGTTAATCCAGTCATTATCCGTAAGACTTTGTCGCAACTCAAAAAAGCAGGATTGATTTCAGTTGCTCGTGGGACGGGTGGTACCGAAATTATCAAAGACCTTCAAGATATTAGCCTTTTTGATGTTTATCAGGCTGTTGAATGTTTAGGAAAATCTGGTAAGCTCTTTAGTTTCCATGACAATCCCAATCCTAACTGTCCAGTAGGGGCTAATATTCATCAAGTCTTGGATCAGAAATTGCTGGATATCCAAGTAGCTATGGAAAACCAGCTTCGTCAGACGAGTCTGGCTCAGGTTGTGGCAGATGCTCAGGATAAAATGACAAAGTAAGAGGGCTAGAGTCCTCTTTTTCTATTACCATAATTATGGTAAAATAGAATCGTTAAAGGAGGAAGAAATGTATCTCGTTATAGGAATTGTATTAGCCTTTATAGTGTCATTTTGGAAGGATAATAGAAGTTTGTGGAACCCAGTATTATTCTTATTATCCCTCATTTCCAGTTATTTTTATCTATCCTATCTTTTTTATAAAAATGGACATGAGAATGTTCAGTTAGCTCTTTATGTATTTGCTTTTATTTTACTCCCCTTGCTGATTTTTCTAAGTGGCTTTTTCCTTATTTATAATGGATTTGTGTTATTGAAAAAGGAAGGGAAATCCAAGGCAAATTATTTGTCTCTAGGATTAGGTTGCGTGATTTTATTCTTTTTTGTAATCATGGCGATTCGAGTGAGCAATACCAAGGGCTTGTTCTACACCAATCATCTAGTAAATATTATCTTTTTCTTTTTGATTTATTCGTATTTGATTTTTGGTTTTGCCTTTGCAGGATTTCTGCTTTATTCTATTCTGTATCTTTTTATTCCTAAGAAAAAATATTATGATTTTATTATCATTCACGGAGCAGGTTTATTGAATGGAGAAAAAGTGACTCCCTTACTGAAGAGTCGCATTGACAAGGCAGTAGAAGCTTATCACCAGTCTCTCAACCCCAATGTTAAAATCATCGCAAGTGGTGGTCGAGGTGGGGATGAGAAGATTTCCGAAGCTCAGGCAATTTATAATTATTTGCTGGAAGAGACGGATGTTCCGAGAGAAGCCATTCTTCTAGAGGAAGACTCAACGACGACCTATGAGAATCTCCTCTTTTCAAAAGAAATGGGAGAGAAACTGGTAGCGAATCCACGTTTTCTCTTTGTGACCAATGATTACCATGTTTTTCGTACCAGTACCTATGCTCGTCGAATTGGGATGAAGGGAGATGGCCTTGGTTGTCGTACAGCTGCCTACTATATTCCTTCGGCCTTTATCAGAGAATATATTGCTCTATGTGTGAAGATGAAATGGCTTTTTATCGCCTTCTATGTTTTGTTGATTTTAGCTCTGATTTTTTCTTATAGAGGTGTTCTATGGTAATATGTGAAAAAATCTCCGTTAGGAGATTTTTTGTAAAATTCATGTAGTCATTATTGTCCGATTTTGCTCATGGCAAAATGGCCTTTAGTTGGTTCAGGATGGTTTGTAAGGTTACGATCGCTTGTTCTCCTTGTTGCGGTTGGTAGAGTAGTTGGAAATACTTGCGAATAGTTTCTTCAAATTGTTTAGGGAGGAGAGTACAATTGGTCTTTGCGTACTCCAACATTCGTTTTTCACCAGGATGGGTTTGCTCATTGAGCGCAAATAACAAGTCAAAGTAGGAAGCAAAAAATTCACTTGTACGATGATTCATACTGAGAAAATCTTGGCGTTTGATAGCTTTTTCTATTTGGTGAGAGAAGGCAGGCATGGCTTGTTCTAGCAAAAGAAGTTGCCTTTCAATGATATGCTTTTTGAGTTCCTGTGGATGGGGAATCTGGTAGGCTCTTTGGAGCGAAGCATAGTTTCCATTCGGATCGTATAGAATCTTGCTGTGGAGTAGATTATGCCACATGCAAGTTGTATAAGTATTTTGAGCTTTGTGTTGAAAAACGGTTGAGTTCAATTCTTGTTCAAACGACTCCAGCGAACGATAAATCAACTCGATTTCGATACCGTTGTTTAGTACGCAGTCATCCTCTAACTCCCAAAACTGGTTTCCAATTTCCATATAGGAGCAGTATTTACTCAAAATTTTTAGGCGAGTCGCCTCATCAATAGGAGAGTTGAGATAGACATAAACGTCATAATCAGAGTTTTGATCGTAGGCTTGTCCTGCACGAGAACCACCAAGAGCAACAGCTTCTACTTGTTCCAGTTGAGAGAATTCTTTGCAAAGTTCGTGGATCATGATTTTTCTCCTTACTTTATGGTTTTAAAGTCATTTTACCAAAAAGTAAAACGTTTGCATAGCATTGAGTTACTCTTTTTCATTTATAGCAAAAAATGTGAACCCTTGTTTTGAGTTCACATTTCGTTTTTATTCCGCGGCTTGTTGCCAACGTTTTGCTAGCTTATGAGACAAGCTAGAAATAGTAAAGTTAAAGATAAAGTAAATCAAGGCAATCAGGATATAAAGACTGAAGACCTGCTCTGGTTCGAAATAGCGTCCCATGAGAATTTGGCTAGCGCCAAAGAGTTCTTGTAGGGCGATAACAGAGTAGAGAAGACTGGTATCCTTAATCACGGTCACAAACTGAGAAATGATAGCCGGCAGCATTTTGCGGATAGCTTGTGGGAGAATGATGTAGTAGAGGATTTGGGCTGAAGTGAATCCTTGTGACATTCCTGCTTCGTACTGCCCCTTGTCCACAGCATTAAGACCACCTCGGATAATCTCAGCTAGGGCTGCTGAGGTAAAAAGGGTAAAGGCCGTAATACCTGCGAGTGTGGACTTCATCTTGAACACCAAAAAGATGGTGAAAATCCAGAGAAGGTTGGGAACGTTACGTACAAACTCGATATAAATGCTGGAGATGATCCGTAAGACAGGATTTTTCCCATTTCTCATGACGGCTAGTACTGTTCCGATAAGGGTCGAGAGGACGATAGCAATCAGAGAAATGTAGAGGGTCAAGCCAAATCCTTTAAAGATAAAGATTAGGTTATCTGGGGTCAAAACTTCTAAAATAGATTCCATAGTAACCTCCTAAAGTGAATAGGCTTTTTTGTTGGCTTGCCCCATCTTGCGACCAAATTGGGCGACAGGGAAGCAAAGGGCAAAGTAGAGTAGGGCGGCACCTAGAAATGCAGGGATGTAGTTTCCGTTGAGCGCCGACCAAGACTTGGTCACAAACATCAAGTCCACTCCAGAGATGATCGCAACCGTTGAAGTATTCTTGATAAGGTTAACGATTTGGTTGGTCAAAGGAGGGAGAATGATACGGAAGGCCTGAGGCAAGATAATCAAGCGCATAGCACTGATATAGGAAAAACCTTGCGACAATGCGGCCTCCATCTGACCACTAGGAATAGACTGAATCCCTGAACGAATAACCTCAGCAATATAGGCACCGTGATAAAGTCCGACGCAGAGAACAGCTGTCCAATAAATTGGAATCATGATGGTGTGATCACTGATAAGGGGTAGGCCATAAAAAACAATAACAAACTGTACCAAGAGAGGGGTATTTTGGTAAAATTCGACAAAGATACGAGCCAAAATCCTTAAAATTTGATGTTTGCTAGTTGATAGGACTCCAAAGATGATTCCTAAGACCATAGCTAGGATAAAGGAACCAACCGCTAGGGCAAGAGTGAAGAGGAAACCATTGAAAAATTGTCCAAAATCCTGAAAATAGGCTGTCCAAGATGATAAATCTGTCATGGGGTGTCCTCCTTAATCTGCGGTATGGCTAGATGGTTTGAGCTTGTAACGGTCATAGAGTTTCTGCAAACTACCATCCTTGCTCCATTTAGTGATCAAGGTATCAAGATAGTCGTTTAGCTCGGTATTTGACTTCTTGGTGACGATACCGTAGTCAGATGGCTTAAAACTATCATCTAGCAGTTCTGTTCGTTTACTAGTGTAGCCAGACAGGATAGAGCGGTCAACGGAAAAGGCATCAATACGGTGAGCGTGAAGGGAAGTAATCAATTCTGGGTAGGAACCAAGTTCGACGAATTTAAAGGTTAGACCTTTCTTTTTGCCCAGTTCACTAATCAAGCGCTGGGTAATGGATCCTTGGGCAACTCCTATGGTTTTGCCGTTTAGATCCTCAATGCTTTGGATGTTGGCAGATTTGTTGACCAAAAAGCCAGAAGCATCCGTATAGTAGGGACTGGTGAAGTTGTATAGTTTTTTACGTTCGTCTGTGATAGTGAAAGTTGCGATATCCATATCGACCTGTTCATTGTCTAGAAGGGGGCCGCGGGTTTGAGCGGTAACTGGAACGTAGCGAATCTTGACCTTAAGTTCGTCCGCAATCATCTTGGCCAGGTCCGTTTCGATACCAGAATAAGTCCCTTTCTTGGGATCCTTGTAGCCGAAATTGGGAACGTCTTGTTTGACACCGACAACTAGTTCACCTCTTTTTTGAATGTCTGCGACACTGGTGTCGGCCTGGACTGGTTTGGCAGCAACAAGGCTGAAAAGTCCAATTAATAATGCGGATAAAAAGAATTTCTTTTTCATAGGCGCCTCCTTATTTGACTTTGTCCCTTTCGTGGTTGATAATTTTGCTGAGGAATTGTTGGGCACGGGGTTCGCTTGGATTGTCGAAAAAGTCATCGACATCTGTCGTATCCACCAAAACTTCTCCGTCGGCCATAAAGATGATACGGTCCGCAACCTCTCGAGCAAAGCCCATTTCGTGGGTAACGATGATCATGTTCATCCCGTCATGTGCCAGTTTTTGCATAACTGCTAGAACATCTCCGATAGTCTCAGGATCAAGAGCAGATGTTGGCTCATCAAAGAGGAGGAGTTCGGGATGCATAGCGAGTCCGCGAGCGATGGCAATCCGTTGTTTTTGTCCACCAGATAGCATGGCTGGATAGGAATCTTTCTTGTCCCACATATTTACAAATTTCAGATATTTTTGGGCTGTTTTTTCAGCTTCTTTTTTATCAATTCCTAGAACTTTAATGGGCGCAAGTGTCACATTTTCTAACACCGTTTTGTGTGGATAAAGGTTAAAATGTTGAAAAACCATGCCGACTTCCTTACGAAGAGGAACTAAATCTTTCTGGCTAGCACCTGCGACTTGGTGTCCATTGACTAGGAGACTTCCTTTGTCAACAGCCTCCAAACCATTGATCGTACGGATAAGAGTGGACTTCCCAGAGCCAGAAGGTCCAAGCAGGACAACAACTTGTCCTTTTTCAAAACGGAGATTGATCTCGCGGAGTGCGTGATAGTCTCCGTAATATTTTTCGACGTTTTTAAATTCTACTAAAGCCATGAGAGATCTCCTTTGTGTTAGATTTTATAACATGATTCTACACCAAAAGAGTGTTCTTGTCAAATCATATCTGAAAAAAATTCACTAAAATGTTATAAAAAAGCAATCTGAATAGAGAAAATGCCTAAATCATGTTATAATGAAACGATAGAATTCTTAGAAAGAGTGGATGTTTTTTTGATAACTCCTACTTATGAATGGCAGTTTGCCCCGCAGGTTGAAGATGCGGATTTTACAAAGATAGCCAAGAAGGCTGGACTGGGTCCTGAGGTGGCTCGGTTATTATTTGAAAGAGGGATTCAGGATGAAGAAAGTCTAAAGAAGTTTTTAGAACCTTCTTTAGAGGACTTACATGACCCCTATCTGCTCCATGATATGGACAAGGCAGTGGAACGGATTCGTCAGGCCATTGAAGAAGGGGAAAACATTCTCATCTATGGAGACTACGATGCGGATGGTATGACTTCAGCTTCGATTGTGAAGGAAAGTTTGGAACAGCTTGGCGCCGAGTGCCGAGTTTATCTGCCAAATCGTTTTACCGATGGCTATGGTCCCAATGCCAGTGTCTATAAATACTTTATCGAGCAAGAGGGAATTTCCTTGATTGTGACAGTGGACAATGGGGTTGCAGGTCATGAAGCCATTGAATTGGCCCAGTCTATGGGAGTGGATGTCATTGTGACCGACCACCATTCCATGCCGGAAACTCTTCCTGATGCCTATGCGATTGTTCACCCCGAGCATCCAGATGCGGACTATCCTTTCAAATATCTAGCTGGTTGCGGAGTGGCTTTCAAGCTGGCTTGCGCCCTTTTAGAAGAAGTGCAAGTTGAACTACTGGATTTGGTTGCTATCGGAACTATTGCCGATATGGTGAGTTTGACGGATGAAAACCGTATCATGGTTCAATATGGTCTGGAAATGTTGGGGCATACTCAGCGCATCGGTCTGCAAGAAATGCTGGACATGGCTGGGATTGCTGCTAACGAAGTGACAGAAGAAACGGTTGGCTTTCAGATTGCCCCTCGTTTAAATGCCTTGGGGCGCTTGGACGATCCTAATCCCGCCATTGATTTGTTGACTGGCTTTGATGATGAGGAAGCGAACGAGATTGCCCTCATGATTCATCAGAAAAACGAAGAGCGCAAGGAAATCGTTCAGTCAATCTATGAAGAAGCTAAGACCATGGTGGATCCTGAAAAGAAGGTCCAGGTTTTGGCTAAGGAAGGCTGGAATCCTGGCGTTCTGGGTATCGTTGCTGGTCGTTTGTTGGAAGAACTAGGGCAGACAGTCATCGTTCTTAATATAGAAGAAGGTCGTGCCAAGGGCAGTGCTCGTAGCGTGGAAGCTGTCGATATTTTTGAAGCCTTGGATCCTCATCGAGACCTCTTTATCGCCTTTGGCGGCCATGCTGGTGCAGCAGGAATGACACTGGATGTTGAGAAACTTTCAGATTTATCTCAGGTTTTGGAAGATTATGTCTGTGAAAAAGGCGCAGATGCTAGCGGCAAGAATAAGTTAAATCTAGATGAAGAGCTAGACTTGGAGATGCTTAGCTTGGAAACGGTCAAAAGTTTTGAACGCTTGGCACCTTTTGGAATGGACAATCAGAAACCTGTCTTTTATATCAAGGATTTTCAGGTTGAAAGTGCTCGTACAATGGGAGCAGGCAATGCCCATCTCAAACTAAAGATCTCCAAGGGTGAGGCGAGTTTTGAAGTGGTAGCCTTCGGACAAGGTAGATGGGCGACAGAGTTTGCTCAAACAAAAAAACTTGAATTGGCAGTCACCTTGTCTGTCAATCAATGGAATGGGCAAACTGCCCTCCAGTTGATGATGGTGGATGCGCGTGTGGAAGGTGTTCAACTCTTTAACATTCGTGGGAAGAATGCAGTCTTGCCAGAAGGGGTTCCGGTCTTGGATTTCCCTGGAAAAGTGCCAGATTTGGCGAATAGTGATGCTGTGGTTGTGAAGAATATTCCTGAAGATATTACCTTGCTGAAGACCATTTTTCAGGAGCAACATTTCTCTGCAGTCTATTTCAAAAATGACATTGACAAAGCCTATTATCTGACAGGTTATGGGACCAGAGAGCAGTTTGCCAAATTGTATAGGACTATTTACCAGTTCCCAGAGTTTGATATTCGCTACAAGTTGAAAGATTTGGCGGTTTATCTCAATATCCAACAAATCTTGCTGGTCAAGATGATCCAAGTATTTGAAGAGCTAGGTTTTGTGACGATCAAAGATGGCGTTATGACAGTCAATAAAGAAGCGCCGAAAAGGGGGATTGCTGAAAGTCAGATTTACCAAAATCTCAAACAGATCGTTAAAGACCAAGAAATGATGGCGCTGGGTACCGTGCAAGAAATGTATGACTTTTTGATGGAAAAAGAATAGAAGTTAGGAAAGAGTTGGGTAACCAGCTCTTTTTTGAAAACAAATCTTCGTTTTGAAAATCATCAAAAAAATGGTATAATGGTAGGAAAAGATTCGGCTGAAAGTTTTAGAACTTTTAGAATAAGAGGGTAAACCTACCCTATAATCAAGATAAATTAAGTTTCGGAGGGAAAATGAGTAATATCAGTTTAACAACACTAGGTGGTGTACGAGAAAATGGGAAAAATATGTACATCGCTGAAATTGATGAATCTATCTTTGTTTTGGATGCAGGGCTTAAATACCCTGAAAATGAACAACTAGGGGTTGATGTCGTCATTCCAAACATGGACTACCTTTTTGAAAATAGCGACCGTATCGCAGGGGTCTTCTTGACCCACGGACATGCGGATGCCATTGGTGCCCTACCTTATCTCTTGGCAGAGGCTAAGGTGCCTGTGTTTGGTTCTGAGTTGACCATTGAGTTGGCGAAACTCTTTGTCAAAGGAAATGATACGGTTAAGAAATTCAATGACTTCCATGTGATTGATGAAAACACGGAGATTGACTTTGGGGGAACGGTGGTTTCCTTCTTCCGTACGACTCACTCCATCCCGGAAAGCCTGGGAGTTATGTTAAAAACACCAAAAGGGAACATTGTTTACACAGGCGACTTCAAATTTGACCAGACGGCTAGTGAATCCTATGCGACGGATTTTGCGCGTTTAGCCGAAATCGGCCGTGACGGTGTCTTGGCACTTCTCAGTGATTCTGCGAATGCAGACAGCAATATCCAGGTGGCGAGCGAGAGTGAAGTTGGGGATGAAATTACCCAAACCATCGCTGACTGGGACGGTCGTATCATCGTTGCAGCAGTTGCCAGCAACCTTTCTCGTATCCAGCAGGTTTTTGATGCGGCTGCGGAGACTGGTCGCCGAGTCGTTTTGACTGGATTTGATGTTGAAAATATCGTTCGTACAGCGATTCGTCTCAAAAAATTGTCTCTAGCTAATGAAAGTCTCTTGATTAAACCAAAAGAAATGTCTCGTTTTGAAGACCATGAGTTGATTATCCTAGAGACAGGTCGTATGGGTGAACCCATCAATGGACTTCGCAAGATGTCCGTTGGGCGCCACCGTTATGTAGAAATCAAGGATGGGGACTTGGTTTATATTGTAACAACTCCATCCACCGCCAAAGAAGCGGTTGTGGCTCGCGTTGAAAATATGATTTACCAAGCTGGTGGTGTGGTAAAACTCATTACCCAGAGTTTGCGAGTATCCGGACACGGAAATGCGCGTGATTTGCAGTTGATGATCAATCTTTTGCAACCGAAATATCTTTTCCCTGTACAAGGGGAGTACCGTGAGTTGGATGCGCATGCCAAGGCTGCCATGGCAGTTGGAATGTTGCCAGAGCGCATTTTCATCCCTAAAAAGGGAACGACCATGTCCTATGAACATGGAGACTTCGTCCCAGCTGGAGCAGTTTCTGCAGGCGATGTTATGATTGATGGAAATGCCATTGGTGATGTTGGGAATGTCGTTCTTCGCGACCGTAAGGTCTTGTCAGAGGATGGAATATTTATCGTGGCCATCACTGTTAACCGTCGTGAGAAGAAGATTGTGGCTAAGGCTCGTGTTCATACGCGTGGATTTATCTACCTTAAGAAGAGTCGCGATATTCTCCGTGAAAGTTCCGAATTGATTAACCAAACGGTAGAAGAGTATCTTCAAGGTGATGACTTTGACTGGGCAGATCTCAAAGGCAAGGTTCGTGACAATCTGACCAAGTACCTCTTTGATCAAACCAAGCGTCGCCCAGCAATCTTGCCAGTCGTGATGGAAGCAAAATAATAAGCAGAATACCTACAGAAAAAGTCGAAATTCGGCTTTTTCTTATAGAATAGTAAAAGGAGAAAACCATGGCAGTTATGAATATTGAGTATTACTCAGAAGTTTTGGATATGGAGTGGGGTGTTACCGTACTCTATCCGGATGCCAGTCGGGTGACTGAACCAGATTGCACAGATATTCCTGTCCTTTATCTTTTGCACGGAATGTCAGGAAATCAAAATAGCTGGCTCAAACGTACCAATGTCGAACGCTTGTTGCGCGGGACCAATCTCATTGTCATCATGCCCAACACTAGCAATGGCTGGTACACAGATACTCAGTATGGCTATAACTACTATACAGCTCTAGCAGAAGAACTCCCCCAAGTCATGAAACGTTTCTTCCCCAATATGACCAGCAAGCGAGAAAAGACCTTTATAGCAGGTCTCTCCATGGGAGGATATGGTTCCTTCAAACTCGCTCTATCGACAAATCGTTTTTCTCATGCGGCTAGTTTTTCTGGTGCGCTCAGTTTTCAAGAATTTTCTCCTGAAAGTCAGGATCTGGGATCGCTTGCCTACTGGAGAGGAGTTTTTGGAGAAATCAAAGACTGGACAGCTAGTCCTCATTCGCTTGAAAGCATGGCTACAAAATCCGATAAAAAGACCAAACTATGGGCTTGGTGTGGGGAACAAGACTATCTTTACTCTGCCAATAATCTCGCAGTGAAAAACCTCAAAAAGCTTGGTTTTGAGGTGACCTATAGTCATAGTTCAGGTAAGCACGAGTGGTACTACTGGGAAAAACAATTGGAACGTTTTTTAGCTACTCTACCAATTGACTTTGTCTTGGAAGAACGCTTATCTTAGTTTTAGGTTTCTTTCAGTTTTCTTCAGTAAAATAGAGAATCTATCTTGGTCAAGGAGAATGTGATTTCAAGATAGGTTCTTATTTTTATGAAAGGTGGGACGTCATGTTCTGGATTATTCGATTATTCTTCCGATTTCTTTTGGGAATTTGGCGTTTCTTCTGGCGTCTGGTTTGGACTGTAGTTGTTCTACTACTCATTGCTTTTGGAGTGGTTTGGTATCTGACAGGTGATTTTCATTCTGCGGTCAATCAGGTTGAAAAAATGAGCCAGATTGGTCAAGGTGGCTGGAATCAATGGAAGGAGACGGGAACGCTGGAAGTCTTGTCTCAGACAGACAGTCACCAACATGCAGAAGGCAAGTGGGCCCAGGCCTCGGCTCGCATCTATATTGAATCTCAAATGGATGAGACCTTTCAAGGTGCCTATGCAGAAGCTATAAAAAACTGGAATCAAACGGGAGCCTTTACCTTTGAGGTGGTTGCGGATCCTAGCCAGGCAGATATTGTGGCAAGTGAGATGAATGATGGATCGACTGCTGTAGCAGGTCAAGCCGAGAGCCAAACCAATTTGTTAACCAAACAATTTATATCTGTAACGGTTCGCCTGAATCACTATTATCTATCCAATCCAAGTTATGGTTATTCTTATGAACGAATCGTGCACACGGCGGAGCACGAGCTGGGACATGCCATCGGATTGGATCACACCAACGAGACTTCTGTCATGCAGCCGGCAGGTTCCTACTATGGGATTCAGCCTCGGGATGTGAAAGCTGTTCAAGAACTCTATACTAGTAGCGACTAGATGAAGTCGGTGCAATCCGAAAAGAAATCAAAGATCCTCCATCAAGTGATTGGTGGGGCTTTTTGTTCGTCCTGTTACGGCCTTTTTGCTATAATAGAACTATGAATAACTTGATCAAATCAAAACTAGAGCTCCTGCCGACCAGCCCTGGTTGTTACATTCACAAGGATAAAAATGGCACCATTATTTATGTAGGAAAGGCTAAAAATCTGCGCAACCGTGTGCGCTCCTATTTCCGTGGCAGTCATGATACCAAGACAGAAGCTCTGGTATCTGAGATTGTGGATTTTGAATTTATCGTCACTGAGTCCAATATTGAGGCGCTTCTCCTAGAAATTAACCTGATCAAGGAGAATAAACCTAAATATAATATCATGCTCAAGGATGATAAGTCTTATCCCTTCATCAAAATCACCAATGAGCGTTATCCTCGATTGATTATCACCCGTCAGGTCAAAAAGGACGGTGGTCTCTACTTTGGCCCTTATCCAGATGTGGGGGCAGCCAATGAAATCAAACGACTACTGGATCGGATTTTCCCTTTTCGGAAATGTACCAATCCGCCGTCTAAGGTTTGTTTCTATTACCATATCGGCCAGTGTATGGCCCACACCATCTGTAAAAAAGATGAGGCCTATTTCAAGTCCATGGCTCAGGAGGTTTCTGACTTCTTAAAAGGGCAGGATGACAAAATCATCGACGAACTCAAGGGTAAAATGGCAGTAGCAGCACAAAGTATGGAGTTTGAACGGGCAGCGGAATACCGTGACCTGATTCAGGCGATTGGCACTCTGCGGACTAAGCAACGGGTCATGGCAAAGGATCTCCAAAATCGAGATGTCTTTGGCTACTATGTGGACAAGGGTTGGATGTGTGTCCAGGTTTTCTTTGTTCGTCAGGGGAAACTCATTGAGCGGGACGTCAACCTCTTCCCTTACTACAATGATCCGGATGAGGACTTCTTGACCTATGTGGGACAATTCTATCAAGAAAAATCCCACCTGGTTCCCAATGAAGTATTGATTCCACAGGATATTGACGAAGAAGCGGTCAAGGCCTTGGTGGATACCAAGATTCTCAAACCCCAGCGTGGAGAGAAAAGACAGCTGGTCAATCTAGCCATAAAAAATGCCCGTGTTAGTCTGGAGCAGAAGTTCAATCTGCTAGAAAAATCTGTCGAAAAGACTCAAGGAGCTATTGAAAATCTGGGGCGCTTGCTCCAAATCCCGACCCCAGTACGTATCGAGTCCTTCGATAACTCCAACATCATGGGGACCAGTCCTGTTTCAGCTATGGTGGTTTTTGTCAACGGTAAACCAAGTAAAAAAGACTACCGTAAGTACAAGATAAAAACGGTTGTTGGTCCAGACGATTATGCCAGTATGCGAGAGGTTATTCGCAGACGTTATAGCCGAGTTCAGCGTGATGGTTTAACCCCGCCAGATTTGATTGTCATCGATGGGGGACAAGGTCAGGTCAATATCGCTAAGCAGGTTATTCAAGAAGAGCTAGGTTTGGACATTCCAATTGCAGGTCTGCAAAAGAATGACAAGCACCAAACCCATGAACTGCTCTTTGGAGATCCACTGGAAGTGGTGGAGTTATCTCGCAATTCTCAGGAATTTTTCTTGCTTCAACGTATCCAAGATGAGGTACACCGCTTTGCTATCACTTTCCACCGCCAACTGCGCTCCAAAAATTCTTTTTCATCTCAATTGGATGGGATTGACGGTCTGGGACCTAAACGCAAACAGAATCTCATGAAGCATTTTAAATCTCTCACTAAAATCAAGGAAGCCAGTGTGGATGAAATTGTCGAAGTTGGGGTGCCAAGAGCAGTCGCAGAAGCTGTTCAGAGAAAGTTGAACCCTCAGGAAGAAGTGGAGTTGGCTCAAGTAGCGGAAGAGAGAGTAGATTACCAAACGGAAGGAAACTATCATGAACCATAAAATCGCAATTTTATCAGATATTCATGGCAATGCAACGGCACTAGAAGCAGTGGTTGCAGATGCTAAAGCTCACGGAGTCACTGAATATTGGCTTCTGGGAGATATTTTTCTACCTGGTCCAGGTGCAAATGACTTGGTCGCTCTGTTAAAGGAACTTCCTATCACTGCAAGTGTTCGAGGCAATTGGGATGATTGTGTCCTTGAGGCTTTAGATGGGCAATATGGCTTAGAAGACCCACAGGAAGTCCAGCTCATGCGATTAACCCAGTTTTTGATGGAGCGAATGAATCCTGCAACGATTGTCTGGCTACGAAACTTACCTATGCTAGAAAAGAAAGAAGTTGATGGACTGCGCTTTTCTCTTTCTCATAATTTGCCAAATAAGAACTATGGTGGCGACTTGTCTGTTGGGAATAACACAGATAAATTTGACCAACTCCTAGATGAGGAAACGGACGTGGCAGTCTATGGTCATGTCCACAAGCAGTTGCTTCGTTATGGCAGTCAAGGGCAACAAATCATCAATCCAGGGTCGATTGGCATGCCCTATTTTAATTGGGAGGCGTTAAAAAATCACCGTGCCCAGTATGCCGTGATAGAAGTGGAAGATGGAGAATTGGTAAACATTTTATTCCGAAAAGTTTCTTATGATTATGAAGCAGAGTTAGAATTGGCCAAGTCCAAGGGGCTTCCCTTTATCGAAATGTATGAAGAGTTGAGACGCGAGGATAACTATCGGGGGCATAATTTGGAACTTTTGGCTAGTTTAATCGAAAAGCATGGGTATGTAGAGGATGTAAAAGATTATTTTGATTTTTTGTAAAGTTAGAAATAAAATGGACGCTCTTATTTGGAAGTGAGGTTTGTAGTCGAATTGCTTAGAAAAGATGGCTTAGCTAAAGTTTGACATTGAAATTATTTTGTTATAAAATGAACTCAATTCTTAATATAAAGGGGAAAATTATGAAGAAAATTATTACAGCCAGTATGGCTCTTTTATCTGTTGTTGTTTTAGCGGCATGTTCAGGGAAAACAACGTCTGATTCTTCGACTAAGAAGGCTTCAAGCTCTGTAGAACAAACTTCTTCTTCAGAGACTTCATCAACAACGTCTAGTTCAAAGACAGAAAATAATGAGGTTGTTTTGATCACCGATGAAGAAATTGACAATGCTAAAACTGTTGGAGATGTGAAGAAAGTCTTTGGTAAACTAGTCGACAATTATAAAAAGCATGCAGTTGAAATTGGGGAAAAAATTCCAGAGAGTGGAAAAGAAGCATATAACGCCCAAGTTGAACCAGCACTTAAGTCTATGGAGACTGTAAGAGAGTCATTTAACGAAAGCCTTTCAAGTATTGGTTCTGATGATACAGTAGTGCCAGAACAAACGCGTACTCTATTTGTTCAACAGTTGAAAACTGGACGTGACACAATGAAGAAAGCGCTGGAAGCGGCTTATAAAGCAGTTGCTCCATACACATCTGGTCAATAATATGAGAAAGTAGGTGAGTTATCACCTGCTTTTTGATTTGTTTAAATCCAAAACGATACCTACTTAAATAGCTTCAAATTAATAGTAGAGAGTTTGAAAGAAGTACTAACTCTATGAAAGATCTCTGCAAGCTCTTTCAAAACATGGTAGACTGGAAGCAGTAGAATTAGAAAATAAAATCGCGATTGAACCATGCTAATCTTGAATTCAATGCCCAAGACCAGAACGGCTATTGGTTCTATAATATAAGGTAATTAAGACCAAGTTGCTTTATAGAATGATATAAGGAGGTGTGTTAATGAATAAGCATAAAAAATGGGGTATTATTGCTTTAGTAATCTGTATTATAGGAGGAGTTGTAATGTTTAGTTTGAATCAACAAAAAGAAAAGACATTGGAAGAGAAAATGAGAATCGAACAGGATAGGATGGCACTATTTGTGGTTAATAGAGTAAAATTAAAAACACAGAATCCGATTGAAACTATAGAATTCATAGAATTCAGAAAAAATGAAACAACAGGAACCTGGCGAATAACACTTGTAATTAATGGAGGGGCGACAATATCCCTATCAGAGGATGCTTTTGGGGATGTTATACGGACATCTGGATATTATTTAGAAGACATGTATGTTGACGAGGCGGATATTCCCTATACAAAGACAATTGATAATATAAAAATTAGTTATCTAATCTAATAGTAGTATAGAGATGAGATATGATATAATAAACGGAAATGGATTGAGGGGAAATTATGGTTAAAATAAGCAATAATATATTAGGAATAGTCTATATCATTTCTTACCTATGTCTTCTTTATTGTCTCTGGTTGTGGAATGGTCCAACGTTCCTTTTTTTGACATTTATTTTCTGGGGTCTTCCCTTGTTGATAATAATCCTTCCCTTATTAGGTATCTGGATATTTACAAACTTGAAATCCCTGGTTTTGATTGGTTATGTGGCAAGTTTATTGAACAGTTATTATCTTTATTTGGTTCTTAGAAACTTTCATTTGGAGAGGATTACTGATACAGCAGGACATAAAATTCCATTATCACCGTGGTTATCTATTGCAATTATTGTGGTTGATTGTTTGTTTTTATCAGTAGCTACATTGGGATTTTATAAAAACTTCATCTTACCTTTCTTTAAAAAGAATGACGTAGACAAGGAGTTACTATGAAAAAACGAATCAAAATGAGTATCATCACTTTAGTAATCTGTATTATAGGAGGAATTGTAATGTTTGGTTTGAATCAACAAAAAGAAAAAACATTGGAAGAGAAAATGAGAATCGAACAGGATAGGATGATATTGTATTTAGTTAATCATTATGAAAAGGTTGAGAAGATTGAGTTCACAAGTTTTCAACAGAATAAATTAACAGGAACTTGGACTTCTAATGCCATTGTCAATGACGAAATATTTGTCACTTTTTCTGTTCAAAACTTGATGACAGAGGATGAAATAGGTTTTGGACAGCATATTAGTCAAAGTAATGGGAATAAATTAATAGAAAGAGAGAATCCGGAAGTAATAAATAGCGATTCACTTATGTCAAATATAACAGTTATTTATTGGGTGAGATAATATGATTACGGATAAAAGTTTTAATTATTTAGTTGATCAAGTATATGAAGTTGATAAAAATAAAAATTCAACTCCATGGAAAGCAGGAGATGAGTTAAGAAAGGATTCGCAATCTTTTCGAGTTCTTAGTGCAAAAGACAACACTTCCAAGGGTATGCAGTCTCGTTCAGGACTAAATTCTGCGAAAGTAGTAGATTCTCAGTTTGTGATGGTGCTGGATTATGCTAATGTTAGTTAAAACAGCTATTTATATTATACTATAAGGTAATTGGGCTAGTTACTTTACAGGATAATATAAGGAGGTATGTTAATGAATAAGCGTAAAAAATGGGGTATTATTGCTTTAGTAATCTGTATTATAGGAGGAATCGTGATGTTTAGTTTAAATCACCAGAAAGAAAAAACGTTGGAAGAGAAAATGAGAATCGAACAGGATAGGGTAGCAAAGTTTTTAGTTAGTAACTATGATTTAGCTGATGGACAAAAGATTGAGAGAGTGAAGTTTGTTGAATTTCAAAGAAATGAAAGCACCGGGAGTTGGAGGATTACTGCTAAAGTAAATGATCAATATGATATATCTGTCAAAATAGATTCTTTAAATGAGAATGGGAAAATAAGAAGTTCTAATTATTCACCAACAGAATTCATAAAGAGAGAACACAAAGAAGAAGCCGGGTATGATATAGCAGTAAAAATTATCTGCATAGAGGAGAGATAACTATATGGTTACAGAAGAAGATTATAGATATATAGTAGACGATGTTTACGATGTTGACTCTGGTAAGGTGAGTAATCCTATTCAGGAGGGACGATTAGTTGCAAACGATGGGTTTAAAGTAATCTCTAACCCCATAGACAACACTTCCAACGGTATGCAGGCAATGGCGGTTGCTCCTGTAGATAAAAATGGGAATGTGGATTATAGTCATGTAGTAATTGCCTATGCAGGGACGAATAAAGATGACATAAAGGATCTTGGTACGGATGTATGGTCTTTGGGGCTTGGGAGGGATAAACTACAGTCTCGTTCAGGATTAAATTCTGCGAAAGTAGTAGATTCTCAGTTTGTGACAGCTTTGAATTATGCCAATGTTAAGTAAAAAAGCCATTTATGTTATACTATAAGGTAATTGAGGCTAGTTATTTTATAGAATAATATAAGGAGGTGTGTTAATGAATAAGCGCAAAAAATGGGGTATTATTACTTTAGTAATCTGTGTAATAGGAGGAATCGTGATGTTTAGTTTAAATCATCCAAATGGTAAAATTTTTGAGAATAAATTAACTTTGACAAAAACGCAACAGGATAATGTTGTTAAAGGAATAGTAAAAAATTATGATATTGATAGTATTGAGTTTTTAGAATTAAAGAAAGATATAAAAACAGGTACATATCATTTAATATTTATTATAAACGACAAGATTAAAACGGGTTTATCGGTATCACGTATTGATGAACTAAATTCAAATCTAAATAATATTGGTTTAAGTCCTATTGAAAATTTTAAAGAATTAAAAAGAGAACAACCACTTGATGAAACTAAAGAGATACTTAACTTTATAAAAGTGAAATACATAGGAGAATGATATGGGAATAACTGATGAGCAGTATAGATGGATAATTGATAAGTCATATTGGGTGGATAAAAATAAAACTGATTGTGAATATCATATAGAAGAAAACAAAACATATAATTTTAGTGATAATGATACACGACTAGGTGAATTTCGAGTTCTTAGTGCAAAAGACAACACCTCCAATGGTATGCAGGCAATGGCGGTTGCTCCTGTAGATAAAAATGGGAATGTGGATGATAGCCATGTAGTGATTGCCTATGCAGGGACGAATAAAGATGATCGGCTTGACATCCAAACAGATATCCAATCAATAGGATTTGGTGATAGACGGATGTTGTCGGATTCGGAAACAAAGACATTTAGAAAATCTCAATTTCAAACGGCTCTGAGTTTTGCGGAAGAAATCGAAAAAACTTATCCCTCTGCTAAAATCACAACTGCAGGGCATTCGCTTGGAGAGTCTCTGGCTATGTATGTTGCTTTAAAGCGAGGTTATGCCAATGTTGGGTACAACGGGCCAGATATTCATAACTTGATTTCGAAAGAAGAAATCAAGTACATGCAAGAACATCCAGAACAATTTCGTAATTACCGTCATAAGTATGATGTTATTGGCAATATTACGGGAAATACGACTCAAACAGCCATTTATCCCTACATCTATCCTACAAAAGATAACTGGGGTGACAAGCTAGAATATCATAACTTGTCCCAGTGGCGATTTGATGAGAATGGCCAGTTAGTTGATTTGGACGGAAAACGTGTCACAAATCTCAAAGTAACGGCGCTAGCAGAAGCAACAGCGGGTATGTACCGCTACCAAAAAATCAAAAGCTACCTCTCGGCAGATGGCTTGTCAAGCAAAGAAGAGATATACTTGGATAGCTTGCAGGGAATGGCTCTAGGGGAAGGAATGGCTAATGCAGCTCGAGCTGGTGCAGACGACATCAAGCACCTTCAAAAGGAGGTGGTGTCAAAAGCACAAGAACTATGGAATCAGCTTGACTTTAGTAGTTTCCAATACCTGAGTTATGATGAAGTTCTATCGACTTTTGCGTTTGCAGGTGTGACTCAGGATACGATTGTCGGTTCAGTTGAGCAAGATTTTGAGCAAATGAATCAAAAGGCTGCAAAACTAGCCACAGAGTTTGATACCCTTAACCAACAGATTATCCAAGTCATTGAGAGTAAACTAGCTACAGATAAGGAATTGGCAGGAGAATTTAGAAAATGGAACAGTCGGATTTAGTCTTTCAAAAGTTAAAAGTAAAAGAAAAAGAGTATCATGATTTGGAAGATGAGTATTTAAAGCGGAAAGCAACGTTTACGAATCAATATAATGAACTCTATGAACGTCGAGACCGCCTTGCCCGAATCGTCGAAAACGAAGCTAGCAAAATGGATGCCTTTCTTCAAAAAGGACAACACAGTTACCAAGATGGAAAACAGTTTTATAGGAGTTTACAACAATTGATGGAGGAGTCTCAGTTTGCGTGTAGGCGTAGAGAAGATGAATTGCAGTACCATGAAGAGGTGTTAGACAGAGATTATCGTAAAAAGCAAGATGAGTTAGAACGGACAATCGGAGATTTAAGGAGGTCATATGCTCGCACCATTAAATGAATATTACACAGATGAAGAATATGAATTTGCTTTACGTCAGATGTATCTCATGATGGAGAGGAATAGAATCTATACAATGGCGGCAGTAATCCTAAAGGAAAAAAATTCTTTACAAACCGATTATAAAGAAAAAGTGAGAGAAAGTGCGGAGGAAACAAAAGTCGCTATTGGGAAAATAAAATCGCAGATGGATACGGCCATAAAAGGTCAGGTAAAGAAAAAGTTGGAAGAAGTGACAACGGAGAAGCTATCTCAGTATGATTCCATTTGCTAATTTTATAGTGAGTGAATAGAATAATGACTACAAACTGCACAGAGCAGTTTGTTTTGCTCTTGCTTTTCCTATGAAAAATCTCTGCAAGCTCTTTCAAATTATGGTAGAATGGAAGCAGTAGAATTAGAAAAGGAAATCGATTATGAAATTTCTTGAATTAAATAAAAAACGTCATGCGACCAAGCATTTTACTGATAAACCGGTAGATCCCAAAGATGTGCGTACGGCTATCGAAATCGCAACCTTAGCCCCAAGTGCCCACAATAGCCAGCCATGGAAGTTTGTGGTTGTTCGTGAGAAAAATGCTGAACTGGCAAAATTAGCTTATGGTTCGAACTTTGAGCAGGTATCATCAGCGCCAGTGACCATTGCCTTGTTTACAGATACAGATCTTGCCAAACGTGCCCGCAAGATTGCCCGTGTTGGCGGCGCAAAGAATTTCTCAGAAGAGCAACTTCAATACTTTATGAAAAATTTGCCTGCCGAGTTTGCGCGTTACAATGAACAACAAGTCAGCGACTACTTGGCTCTTAATGCAGGACTAGTAGCTATGAACTTGGTTCTTGCACTGACTGACCAGGGAATTGGTTCAAACATTATCCTTGGTTTTGATAAATCAAAAGCCAATGAGGTTTTGAACATCGAAGACCGTTTCCGCCCAGAACTCTTGATTACGGTAGGTTACACAGACGAAAAATTGGAACCAAGCTACCGCTTGCCAGTAGATGAAATCATCGAGAAAAGATAGAAGGAAGAAAAAAATGACAGCAATTGATTTTACAGCAGAAGTAGAAAAACGCAAAGAAGACCTCTTGGCTGACTTGTTTAGCCTTTTGGAAATCAACTCAGAACGTGACGACAGCAAGGCTGACGCTCAGCATCTATTTGGACCTGGCCCAGTAAAAGCCTTGGAAAAATTCCTTGAAATCGCAAACCGTGACGGCTACCCAACTAAGAATGTCGATAACTATGCCGGACATTTTGAGTTTGGTGAAGGAGAAGAAGTTCTCGGAATCTTTGCCCATATGGACGTGGTGCCAGCTGGTAGCGGTTGGGACACAGACCCTTATACACCAACTATCAAAGATGGCCGCCTCTATGCGCGTGGTGCTTCAGATGACAAGGGTCCTACAACAGCTTGTTACTATGGCTTGAAAATCATCAAAGAATTGGGCCTTCCAACTTCTAAAAAAGTTCGTTTCATCGTCGGAACAGACGAAGAATCAGGCTGGGCAGACATGGATTACTACTTTGAACATGTAGGACTAGCAAAACCAGACTTCGGTTTCTCTCCAGATGCTGAATTTCCTATCATCAACGGTGAAAAAGGAAATATCACAGAATATCTTCACTTTGCGGGTGAAAATACTGGTGCTGCCCGTCTTCACAGTTTTACAGGTGGTTTACGTGAAAACATGGTACCTGAATCAGCGACAGCAGTTGTTTCAGGTGACCTGGCTGACTTGCAAGCTAAATTAGATGCCTTTGTTGAAGAGTACAAACTCAGAGGAGAAATCAAAGAAGAAAACGGCCAGTACAAGGTGACTGTGATTGGTAAATCAGCTCATGGTGCTATGCCTGCTTCAGGTGTCAATGGTGCAACCTATCTTGCCCTCTTCCTCAGTCAGTTTGACTTTGCTGGACCTGCAAAAGACTACCTCGACATTGCTGGTAAGGTTCTCTTGAATGACCATGAGGGTGAAAATCTCAAGGTTGCTCATGTTGATGAAAAGATGGGTGCCCTTTCTATGAATGCAGGTGTTTTCCGCTTTGACGAAGCAAGTGCTGACAATACCATTGCCCTCAACTTCCGTTATCCAAAAGGAACAAGTCCAGAGCAGATCAAGTCAATCCTTGAGACCTTGCCAGTTGCTTCTGTTAGCCTTTCTGAACACGGACACACGCCTCACTATGTACCGATGGAAGATCCACTTGTGCAAACCTTGTTGAATGTCTATGAAAAACAAACTGGACTTCAAGGTCATGAACAAGTCATCGGTGGTGGTACCTTCGGTCGCTTGCTAGAACGTGGGGTTGCCTACGGTGCTATGTTCCCAGACTCAATTGACACCATGCACCAAGCCAACGAATTTATCGCCTTGGACGATCTCTTCCGAGCAGCAGCAATCTATGCAGAAGCTATCTATGAATTGATCAAATAAAACGATAGAAGTCTGAGATGTTATGCTTAGACTTCTTTTTGGAGGGAAAACAGATGTCTCAAATCGAAAGAATCAAGAAAGCTATTATGGCTGATTCACAGAATGCCAGCTACACAGAACGCGGAATCGAACCTCTCTTTGCGGCACCAAAAACTGCTCGCATCAATATTGTCGGTCAAGCTCCGGGCTTTAAAACGCAAGAAGCTGGAATTTATTGGAAGGATAAGAGTGGTGATCGTCTGCGTGAGTGGCTAGGTGTAGATGAAGATACCTTTTACAATTCGGGCTTGTTTGCAGTTATTCCCATGGACTTTTATTTCCCAGGACATGGCAAATCAGGCGACCTTCCACCCCGTAAAGGCTTTGCCGAAAAATGGCACCCACAACTCCTCAAGGAATGTCCAAATATTGAATTGACCCTTTTGATTGGGCAATATGCCCAAGCCTATTATTTACATGAGAAAATCAGTGGCAAGGTAACAGAAAGGGTAAAACATTACCAGAACTACTTGCCGACCTATTTTCCACTAGTTCATCCCTCACCACGAAATCAAATCTGGATGGCTAAAAATCCTTGGTTTGAGTCAGAAGTGGTGCCAGAGTTGCAAAGAAGAATTAAAACGATTTTAGGAGAAAAAGAATGAAAGAAATTTCCTTCGATGAATTTTATCAGCTTTACCAAAATGGTCAGCTTTCTCTAGTGGACGTGAGAGAAATAGAAGAGTTCAAGATGCTTCATTTAGAAGGTGCACACAACTTACCGCTTAGTCAACTGGCTGATACTTATGAGCAGTTGGACAAGGAGCAGTTACATTATGTTATTTGTAAATCTGGGATGAGATCAGCTCGTGCTTGCCAGTTCTTAGAGGAGCATGGATATAAGGTTATCAATGTTCAAGGTGGCATGACGGCCTTTGAAAATCTTTAAAATTTTGCATTTCTCCTACTTGGTGTGTACTAGGTAGGAGAATTTTGTTTTTAGATAATTCTTATTTTTAAAAATATTGAAAACATTCAATATTTATTTCGTGATGCTTTTTTCATACTCTTATTCGTGATATACTAGGTCAGTATTTTAGAATATGAAGGAGATTCTTTATGGCTAAAAAAGGTGCCCTAACAGGTTTGCTCCTGTTTGGAATATTTTTTGGTGCGGGGAACTTGATTTTTCCGCCTTCTCTAGGTGCCCTATCTGGAGAACATTTTCTTCCTGCCATTGCAGGTTTTGTCTTTTCAGGCGTCGGTATCGCCGTTTTGACACTTATTATTGGAACGTTAAACCCGAAAGGATACATTCACGAGATTTCTAAGAAAATCTCACCTTGGTTTGCGACGCTTTATCTCGCAGTCCTCTATTTATCAATTGGTCCCTTCTTCGCCATTCCACGTACAGCCACAACAGCTTACGAAGTCGGGATTAGCCCCCTTTTATCAGAGGCGAATAAAGGACTTGGATTGATTGTCTTTACCGTACTATATTTTGCAGCGGCTTATTTGATTTCACTCAATCCATCAAAGATTTTGGATCGGATCGGACGTATCTTGACACCAGTCTTTGCTTTGTTGATCGTTATCTTGGTTGTACTAGGTGCCTTCAAGTATGGTGGAACAAGTCCTCAAACGGCCTCAGAAGCTTATCAATCCTCTGCTTTTGGGACAGGTTTCCTAGAAGGGTATAATACCTTGGATGCTCTTGCTTCAGTCGCCTTTAGTGTGATTGCTGTTCAAACCTTGAAACAACTTGGATTCTCAAGTAAGAAAGAGTACATTTCAACTATTTGGGTGGTTGGTATCGTTGTAGCTCTTGCCTTTAGCGCTCTTTACATCGGTTTAGGATTCCTTGGAAATCACTTCCCGGTACCAGCAGAAGCAATGAAGGGTGGAACACCAGGTGTTTATATCTTGTCGCAAGCTACTCAGGAAATCTTTGGTTCAACAGCTCAACTCTTCCTTGCTGTTATGGTAACTGTAACCTGCTTCACAACGACAGTTGGCTTGATTGTGTCTACAGCTGAGTTCTTTAATGGACGTTTCCCACAAATCAGCTACAAGGTCTATGCAACTGCCTTTACCTTGATTGGATTTGCTATTGCAAACCTTGGTCTTGATGCAATCATTAAGTATTCAGTTCCAGTACTGGTAATCTTGTACCCAATCACCATCGCCATTGTGATGATTGTGATTGTTAATAAGTTTGTCGCCCTATCAAAACCAGGTATGCAGTTAACTATTGGGCTTGTTACAGCGATTGCTCTTGCAAGCGTCCTTGGAAGCTCCTTTAAGATTGAGTTTCTAGAAAATCTTGTGAATGCTTTGCCTTTTGCTAAGGCATCCCTCCCATGGTTGGTACCTGCTATCATTGGAATCTTGCTTTCGCTGGGTCTACCAAACAAACAAGAGAGTGATGTTTTTGAGATGGAATAAAAAAATTCTTGGTCAACGACCAAGAATTTTTTGTATAAGCACGACTCATTAGTTGGTTTGTTCAGTATAACCAGCCTCTTTAAGCATTTTTTTCGAGGCAGCAAAGCTTACACGGTTTCCAATACCAGAATATTCGTTCGGCATTGCTTTTTTCAATTCGTCAAGACTCGCGACAGTCATGTCAACCTCGATGTTTTGGATAACTTTTTCGTCTTGAATTTCAACTTTTTGTGTAACCCCTTTGACCCCTTCATACCCTTTATAAGTATCGTCAACAATTTCCTTAATACCTTCCGCGGTATTATTAAGTTTTCCAGGGTCAAGTACATTATGAACAGTTTGTTTTACAACGTCATCTCCCTTCACAGTATAAGTCAAGGTAGAATGAATCCCAGGTTTGCTATTGTGGACAAATGTGTGAGTTTCTGTCTCATCTTTCTTTTCAGATGATTGTTGGCTGCTTTGTTTGCTCTCACTTGACTGAGTTGTTGTGTCTTCTTTGCTACTGCTGCTAGCAGGTGTTGATGCTTGTTTGGAACATCCGAGTAGGAGGACAAGTGAAGCCACAAGGGCTAGTGATACTTTAAAGTATGATTTCATATTTTTACTTCCCTTTCATAATCAAAGCATTTGTATTATAACATGGATCTATAGTGAAAGCAACTAAACATAATTTTTCCCCTTTTGAGAAGGAGTCTGACTAGAAAAATGTTATAATGGTAGCAAAAGAGGTGAAGAAATGAATCAAACTGTAAACTATATCAAAGAATTAACCGCCATTGCATCGCCAACGGGTTTCACTCGGGAGATTTCAGACTACCTAATCCATACTTTAGAAGAGCTTGGTTACCAGCCGGTTCGTACAGCCAAGGGTGGTGTCAATGTGACCATTAAAGGTCAAAATGATGAACAACAACGTTATGTGACTGCCCATGTGGATACGCTAGGTGCTATTGTTCGTGCAGTCAAACCAGACGGTCGTCTCAAATTAGATCGTATCGGTGGTTTTCCTTGGAACATGATTGAAGGGGAGAACTGTACGGTTCGTGTGGCTAGCACAGGTAAAAAGGTATCTGGAACCATCCTCATCCACCAGACTTCTTGTCATGTCTACAAGGATGCAGGAACTGCAGAACGCACACAGGACAATATGGAAGTGCGTTTGGATGCAAAAGTAACCAATGAAAAAGAAACTCGTGCCTTGGGCATCGAGGTTGGCGACTTTATCAGTTTTGACCCGCGGACAGTCGTGACAGAGACTGGTTTTATTAAGTCCCGTCACTTGGATGATAAAGTCAGCGCAGCGATTTTGCTCAATCTTCTTCGTGTTTATAAGGAAGAGGGGATTGCATTGCCAGTAACAACTCATTTTGCTTTTTCAGTCTTTGAAGAGGTGGGCCACGGTGCCAACTCCAATATTCCAGCTCAGGTAGTAGAATATCTAGCTGTAGATATGGGAGCTATGGGCGATGACCAGCAGACGGATGAGTATACAGTGTCTATCTGTGTCAAGGATGCTTCGGGTCCCTATCACTACGACTTCCGTCAACATTTAGTGGCTTTGGCAAAGGAGCAAGATATTCCATTTAAGCTCGACATTTATCCATTTTACGGTTCGGATGCTTCGGCAGCTATGTCAGCAGGAGCAGAGGCCAAGCATGCCCTCCTTGGAGCTGGTATTGAGTCCAGTCACTCTTACGAACGAACACACATTGATTCAGTAGTGGCGACTGAGCGTATGGTCGATGCTTACCTCAAGAGTGCATTGGTAGACTAATATGTGCTTGATTTGTTAAAGAATTGAATGGATCAAGGCAGGGAAGAATCCCTACTTTGTAAAAGAACTAGAAACAGGCTATGTTGTTATCGGAGACCACCAATACTTTAAGGGATATACCTTATTTCTAGCAAAAGAGCATGTCACAGAACTCCACCATATGGAGACTTCTGTAAAACTTCGTTTTCTAGAGGAAATGAGTCTGGTCCAAGAAGCTGTTGCCAAAGCGTTTAAAGCTGAAAAGATGAACATCGAACTTCTAGGAAATGGAGATGCCCACGCTCACTGGCACCTCTTTCCAAGACGATCAGGTGATATGAATGGTCATGGTCTTAATGGTCGTGGTCCAGTCTGGTGGGTGCCCTGGGAAGAAATGGCGGCAGAAGATTGCCAAGTGCAATCCCGTGAGTTGGAACAAATGATTAAAGCCTTATCCGATGAATTAGAGAAGCATGTGATTTAAGAGAGGAAGAAAAAATGAAAAAAAGATATATCGTTTTATCCGGTTTGCTAGCAGTAACCCTAGCAGCATGTTCTCAAGAACAACCTAAAAATGAAGAAAATACTCAAAAAACGGAACAAACTAGCCAACCTGAGGGTACTGTAGGGAGCAAATCTCAAGCTTCTAGTCAGAAGAAGGCAGAAGTTGTCAATAAGGGAGACCACTATAGTATACAAGGAAAATACGATGAAATCGTCGTAGCTAATAAGCACTATCCTTTGTCAAAAGACTACAATCCAGGAGAAAATCCAACAGCCAAGGCGGAGTTGCTAAAACTCATTGCAGCAATGCAAGCAGCTGGCTACCCAATCAGCGATCATTACAGTGGTTTTAGAAGTTATGAAACTCAAACCAAACTTTATCAAGACTATGTGAATCAAGATGGTAAGGAAGAGGCAGATCGCTACTCAGCCCGCCCTGGATACAGTGAACACCAAACAGGTCTTGCTTTTGATTTGATTGGGACTAATGGAGAATTGGTAACAGAAGAAAAAGCAGCCCAGTGGCTCTTGGATCATGCAGCTGACTATGGCTTTGTTGTTCGCTATCTCAAAAGCAAGGAAAAAGAGACTGGCTACATGGCGGAAGAATGGCATCTTCGCTACGTTGGAAAAGAAGCCAAAGAAATTGCTGCAAGTGGCCTTAGTTTGGAAGAATACTATGGCTTTGAAGGCGGAGATTACGTCGATTAAAAAAGAAATTTTTCTCTTGCATTTTTAGATAAATAGTGTATAATGGATGGGTATGTGTAAAGCATACTTGTGGGAGGTAAAAATCTTTAATTACCGCCAAAACCACAAAGGAGGATTTAAAAATGGCTAAAAAAGTCGAAAAACTTGTAAAATTGCAAATCCCTGCTGGTAAAGCTACACCAGCTCCACCGGTTGGACCTGCTCTTGGTCAAGCTGGTATCAACATCATGGGATTCACAAAAGAGTTCAACGCTCGTACAGCTGACCAAGCTGGTATGATTATTCCAGTTGTTATCTCAGTATACGAAGACAAATCATTTACTTTCGTTACAAAAACACCACCAGCTGCTGTTCTTTTGAAAAAAGCTGCAGGTGTTGAAAAAGGATCAGGTACACCTAACAAAACTAAAGTTGCTACAGTTACTCGTGCACAAGTACAAGAAATTGCAGAAACTAAGATGCCAGATTTGAACGCAGCAAACATTGAGTCTGCAATGCGTATGATCGAAGGTACTGCTCGTTCTATGGGATTCACTGTTGTTGACTAATCAATAACACAGTAGAAAATCTCACAGCAGTCTATTAGTTGCTTTTCATACTAGGCAAGTGACTGACGCTTGTACTTGGGTACAGCAAAGGAACTGAACGAAGTAGGAAAAGGAAAATAATAGACTGAAAACCCGCAAGACTTCATCATTTCGAGAAGTGACGTGGGAGATGAAAATCGATTGAACCACTTACAAGGAGAATAGAAAATGGCTAAAAAAAGCAAACAACTTCGTGCTGCTCTTGAGAAAATCGACAGCACAAAAGCATACAGCGTAGAAGAAGCTGTAGCACTTGCAAAAGAAACTAACTTTGCAAAATTTGACGCAACTGTAGAAGTTGCTTACAACTTGAACATCGACGTTAAAAAAGCTGACCAACAAATCCGTGGCGCAATGGTATTGCCAAACGGTACTGGTAAAACTTCACGCGTTCTTGTTTTTGCACGTGGTGCAAAAGCTGAAGAAGCAAAAGCTGCTGGTGCAGACTTTGTTGGTGAAGATGACCTTGTTGCGAAAATCAACGACGGTTGGTTGGACTTCGACGTAGTTATCGCTACACCTGACATGATGGCTCTTGTTGGACGTCTTGGACGTGTCCTTGGACCACGTAACTTGATGCCAAACCCTAAAACTGGTACTGTAACAATGGATGTTGCTAAAGCAGTTGAAGAGTCTAAAGGTGGTAAAATCACTTACCGTGCTGACCGTGCAGGTAACGTTCAAGCAATCATCGGTAAAGTATCATTTGAAGCTGAAAAATTGGTTGAAAACTTCAAAGCTTTCAACGAAACAATCCAAAAATCAAAACCAGCTACAGCTAAAGGAACTTACGTAACAAACTTGACAATCACAACTACTCAAGGTGTTGGTATCAAAGTTGACGTAAACTCACTTTAATCAGTAGTTTATAAAAGAGAAGACGAGTACGAAAGTGCTCGTTTTTTTTTTGATGAGTATTACCTTTTAGAAAAATCAGTTCATTGATCAGCTTTGTAGCAATAGTGCGTTTCCTCTTCTTCTTTCACAGAAAATATGCTATAATAGAGAGTAAAAAACTTTGAAAGAAAGAAAAAGATGAATTTAAAAGATTATATCGCAACGATTGAAAATTATCCTAAGGAAGGCATTACCTTCCGTGATATCAGCCCTTTGATGGCAGATGGAAATGCTTATAGCTACGCTGTTCGTGAAATTGTTCAGTATGCAACAGACAAAAAAATTGATATGATTGTGGGCCCAGAGGCTCGTGGATTTATTGTCGGATGCCCAGTTGCTTTCGAGTTGGGAATTGGCTTTGCACCTGTTCGTAAACCAGGAAAATTGCCACGTGAAGTGATTTCTGCTGACTATGAGAAAGAGTACGGTATTGATACCTTGACTATGCATGCTGATGCAATCAAGCCAGGCCAACGCGTTCTCATCGTAGATGATCTCTTGGCAACAGGTGGAACTGTCAAGGCAACAATTGAGATGATTGAAAGACTTGGTGGAATTGTAGCCGGTTGTGCTTTCTTGATTGAGTTGGATGAGCTTAAAGGCCGTGAAAAAATCGGAGATTACGATTACAAGGTACTTATGCATTATTGATAAAAAACAGTCCTTGGGGCTGTTTTCTCTTCATCTGCTATATAAATTAACTATAGCTAGTTAGAGAAAAACTATAATTGAAAACTATATCTTCATACAGTATAATAAAGGGAAGAAGTATTTGGAGGTTTTTACTTTCAAACAGACAAGATCATTCCCGAAATAGAGAACTGTTAGGAGGGTATTATGCCGATTCGACTTGATAAAAAATTACCAGCTGTTGAGATTTTAAGGACAGAAAATATCTTTGTGATGGACGACCAACGGGCCGCTCATCAGGATATTCGCCCCTTGAAGATTTTGATTTTAAATCTCATGCCCCAAAAGATGGTGACAGAAACGCAACTCTTGCGGCACTTGGCTAATACACCGTTGCAATTAGATATTGATTTCTTATATATGGAAACGCATCATTCAAAGACAACCCGTGCCGAACATATGGAAACCTTCTATAAGACCTTTCCAGAGGTCAAGGATGACTTTTTTGATGGAATGATTATCACGGGAGCACCAGTGGAGCATTTGCCTTTTGAGGAGGTGGATTACTGGGAGGAATTTAAGCAGGTCATCGAATGGTCCAAGACGCATGTTTTTTCAACCTTGCATATATGTTGGGGTGCACAAGCAGGTCTTTATGTTCGCTATGGTGTTGAAAAGCACCAGATGGATCGGAAACTATCAGGTATTTACCCACAGGATACCTTAAAAGAGGGGCACCTTCTTTTTAGAGGTTTTGATGATCGCTATGTAGCTCCTCATTCTCGTCATACTGAGATTTTAAAAGAAGAAATCTTAAACAAGACCAATCTTGAGATTCTGTCAGAAGGTCCTGAGGTTGGGGTTTCCATCCTAGCTAGTCGAGATCTACGTGAGATTTATAGTTTTGGTCATTTGGAGTACGATCGTGACACTTTAGCAAGAGAGTATTTTCGTGATTATGAGGCGGGGCTCGACCCTCATATCCCAGAGAACTACTTTAAAAATGATGATGTGAATGAGACACCGTGTCTCTGTTGGTCTTCATCAGCTGCCCTCTTTTTCAGCAATTGGGTGAACTATGCAGTTTATCAGGAAACCCCTTTTGACTGGAGGAAGGTAGAGGATGATGCGGCTGCATTTGGATATTTATAAGAGGAATTATGACATATTTTGACGCTTTCAAATCAGGGAACTTGGTTTTGCCAAGTGCCCTGCTCTTGCATTTTAAGGAACTCTTTCCTTCCAGCGAAGATTTTCTCGTCTGGCAATTTTTCTATTTACAAAATACCACAGCCCTAGGAGATGTTTCGCCTAGCCAAATAGCTAAAATCATTGGGAAAGAGGTGGCAGATGTCAACCAATCCATTTCGAATTTGACTGAAAATGGTTTGCTACAATATCGGACCATTGAACTAAATGGGGAAATTGAGCTGATTTTTGATGCTAGTCTGGCTTTTGAACGCTTGGATAGCTTGTTGGATAGCCAAACTCCAGCTGCAACTGCCCCAAACTCCAAAAATCAATTGAAGGATCTGGTTGAAACCTTTCAGCAGGAATTGGGGCGCTTGTTAACACCATTTGAAATCGAAGATCTTTCCAAGACTGTCAAAGACGATGGAATCAAGGCGGATTTGATCAAGGAAGCTCTCCGAGAGGCGGTTTTTAATGGCAAACCAAACTGGAAGTACATTCAGGCAATCCTTCGTAACTGGCGCCATGAAGGTATCCAGTCTGTAGCTCAGGTGGAGGCCAAACGAGCAGAGCGAGAAGCGAACAATCCCAAACAAGTTCAGGCTTCAGCTGATTTCCTCGATGCCATGAATTTGTGGCAAGATTAGTCGCTTGAAAAATCTTGAAAATTAGAGTAAGGTTTGCAAGCTCCTTATAAATATGATAGAATAATAGTGAATAAAATGAAAAAAGAGGTATGTGAAATGTCACGTAAACCATTTATCGCTGGTAACTGGAAAATGAACAAAAATCCAGAAGAAGCAAAAGCATTCGTTGAAGCCGTTGCATCAAAACTTCCTTCATCAGACCTTGTTGAAGCAGGTATCGCAGCTCCTGCAGTTGATTTGACAGCTGTTCTTGCTGCTGCTAAAGGTTCAAACCTTAAAGTTGCTGCTCAAAACTGCTACTTTGAAAATGCAGGTGCGTTCACTGGTGAAACTAGCCCACAAGTTTTGAAAGAAATCGGTACAGACTACGTTGTGATCGGTCACTCAGAACGTCGTGACTACTTCCATGAAACTGACGAAGATATCAACAAAAAAGCAAAAGCAATCTTTGCAAACGGTATGCTTCCAATCATCTGTTGTGGTGAGTCACTTGAAACTTACGAAGCTGGTAAAGCGGCTGAATTCGTAGGTGCTCAAGTATCTGCTGCATTGGCTGGCTTGACAGCTGAACAAGTTGCTTCAACAGTTATCGCTTACGAGCCAATCTGGGCTATCGGTACTGGTAAATCAGCTTCACAAGACGACGCACAAAAAATGTGTAAAGTTGTTCGTGACGTCGTAGCAGCTGACTTTGGTCAAGAAGTTGCGGACAAAGTTCGTGTTCAATACGGTGGTTCTGTTAAACCTGAAAACGTTGCTTCATACATGGCTTGCCCAGACGTTGACGGTGCCCTTGTTGGTGGTGCGTCACTTGAAGCTGAAAGCTTCTTGGCATTGCTTGATTTTGTAAAATAATCTAGCTTATTCCAGACAGACAGTTAAAAGTACTAAGTGACTTTGACTGCCTGTCTTATTTTTACTTGGAGCATTCTTGTGAAAGAGGGATTTTTCTAGACTAGGAAAGTTCCTTAGGGAAAGAAAGGCGTGCAGATGCGCGCTCTTTTCTATATCAAAAAGTTATGAAAGGGGGGGTTATGCTCTATATTTGGTCTTATTTGAAAAAATATCCCAAGTGGTTATTCTTGGATTTCTTTGGAGCGGTTTTCTTTGTTATTGTCAATCTTGGACTGCCAACTGTTCTGGCTCGGATGATTGATGAAGGTGTGAATAAAGGGAATGAACAGCAATTGTATGTTTGGGCTGCAATTATGCTGGTGATTATCCTATGTGGAACCTTGGGGCGTATAGTCTTAGCCTACGCTGCTAGTAAGCTGACGACCAATATGGTTAAGGATATGAGGGATGATCTCTATGCCAAATTACAAGAGTATTCTCATCATGAATATGAAAAGATTGGAGTGTCTTCACTGGTTACTCGCATTACCAGTGATGCCTTTGTTCTCATGCAGTTTGCAGAACAGACCTTAAAACTGGGTGTCATCACCCCCATGATGATGCTGTCTAGTATCTTAATGATCTTCCTGACCAGTCCGTCATTAGCCTGGATAAGTGGCCTTTGCAGTACCTTTCTTAGCCGTGGTGGTCATTTATGTAGCGGTCAAGACTCGACCATTATCAGAGAAACAGCAGGCTACCTTAGATAAGATAAACCAATATGCCAGGGAAAATCTGATGGGACTCCGTGTCATTCGTGCCTTTGCCCGTGAGGAGTTTCAAGAGGAACGCTTTGCAGGACAAAATGCAGTCTATGCAGCTAATTCCAATCGTCTGTTTAAACTAACCGGTTTGACGGAACCCTTGTTTGTTCAGATTATCATTGCCATGATTGTAGCTATTGTCTGGTTTGCTCTGGACCCTATCAAACAAGGAAGCTTGCAAATTGGGGACCTAGTAGCCTTTATCGAATATAGTTTCCACGCCCTCTTGTCCTTCCTTTTCCTATCCAATCTCTTCACCATGTATCCTCGTACAGCCGTTTCGAGTGAACGTTTGAAAGAAGTCATGGATATGCCGATTTCTATTGATCCCAATGAAGGAGGAGTCAGAGAGACAGAAACTCACGGTTATTTGGAATTTGAAAATGTCACATTTGCCTATCCTGGTGAGACGGAAAATCCTGTTTTGCACAATATTTCTTTCAGTGCTAAACCAGGTGAAACCATTGCCTTTATCGGATCGACCGGATCGGGCAAGTCCTCTCTTGTGCAATTGATTCCTCGTTTTTACGATGTCACACTTGGGAAAATCAAGGTTGATGGTGTCGATGTGAGGGATTACCGCCTCAAGTCTCTCCGTCAAAAGATTGGTTTTATCCCGCAGAAGGCCTTGCTGTTTACAGGAACTATCGCTGAAAATATCCGCTATGGGAAGGAAGATGCTAGTCACAAAGACCTACATCAGGCAGCGGATGTGGCGCAAGCTAAAGATTTTATCGAAAGCCGAGAAGAAGGCTTTGCGACCCATCTAGCTGAAGGTGGAAGCAACCTTTCTGGAGGACAGAAACAACGTCTCTCAATTGCCAGAGCGGTTATAAAGAATCCTGATATCTATATTTTTGACGATTCTTTCTCAGCCTTGGATTATCGTACGGATGCCATTTTGCGCCGTCGTCTCAAGGAAGTAACACAGAATGCAACGGTTTTAATTGTTGCTCAACGTGTCGGAACCATCATGGATGCGGATCAGATCATCGTTCTGGATAAGGGTGAAATCGTAGGTCGTGGTCGACATGAGGAATTGATGGAGACCAATGCCATCTATCGTGAGATTGCTGAGTCGCAGTTGAAAAATGCATCTCTAACAGAAGAATAGGAGGAAATATGAAAACACAATCTAGTTTGGCTCGTTTGTGGAGCTATTTGAAAGCCTACTGTTTTTCTGTCTTTTTTGCAGTCTTTCTAAAAATTTTGAGTGTGGTCATGAGTGTCTTGGAGCCTTTTGTCTTGGGGCTCGCCATTACGGAGTTGACAAAAAATCTCTTAGATATGGCTAATGGTCTTGCAGACGCTCGTATCAATACTGGCTACATCGGAACCGTTTTAATTATTTACCTCTTTAGAGGTCTCTTGTATGAACTTGGTTCTTATTATTCCAACTATTTCATGACCAATGCGGTCCAGTCTATGACTCAGGATCTGCGAAATGAAATGACCGAGAAAATCAATCGTATCCCAGTATCTTTCTTTGATAAACACCAATTTGGTGATTTGTTGGGGCGCTTTACCAGTGACGTTGAGACCGTGTCTAATGCTCTTCAACAGTCTTTTCTCCAAATCGTCAATGCCGTTTTGACGATTATTCTCGTCATGGGAATGGTTTTATACTTGAACTTTCAACTGGCTATAGTGGTGATTCTATCCATTCCAGTGACCTATTTCGGTGCAAGAAGTATCCTGAAACGTTCTCAGCCTTATTTTAAAGAGCAGGCGGCTATTTTAGGACGGATGACTGGCTATGTGCAGGAAAATCTTACAGGTTTTAATGTCTTGAAACTCTACGGTCGTGAGGAATCCTCTCATAAAGAATTTTCTAAGATTACAGACGACCTCCAACGTGTTGGTTTTAAAGCCAGCTTTATCTCTGGGCTTATGATGCCAGCCCTTCATGCTGTATCGGACTTGACCTATCTGATCGTTGCAGTTCTTGGTGGTTTGCAAGTGATTGCGGGTCGCTTGACAGTGGGGAATATGCAGGCCTTTGTTCAGTATGTTTGGCAGGTCAGCCAGCCTATCCAAAACATCACACAACTTGCGGGTCAAATGCAAAGTGCTAAGTCTTCGCTAGACCGCATCTTCGATATCTTGGATGAGACAGAGGAAGTCAAGGGAGAAGAACTCGAAATCCTTGAACCCTTAACAGGTCAGGTGACCTTCAAGCAAGTTGACTTCCAGTATGTTGAAAACAAACCATTGATTCGAGACTTTAATCTAGAAGTTCAACCAGGAGAGATGGTGGCGATTGTTGGTCCTACTGGAGCTGGTAAGACGACCTTAATCAATCTGCTTATGCGCTTTTACGATGTCACAGCAGGCGCAATCTTGGTTGACGGGCAGGATATTCGCCAGTTGTCACGTCAAGACTATCGCCGTCAGTTTGGGATGGTCTTGCAGGATGCTTGGCTTTATGAAGGTACGATCAAAGAAAACCTACGTTTTGGAAATCTTGACGCCAGTGACGAGGAAATAATAGAAGCTGCCAAAGCAGCAAATGTAGACCACTTTATCCGAACTCTTCCTGGTGGTTACAACATGGAGATGAACCAAGAGTCAAGTAATATTTCCCTCGGGCAAAAACAACTCTTGACCATCGCGCGTGCTCTCCTAGCCAATCCTAAAATTCTCATTCTGGATGAAGCAACTTCCTCTGTTGATACCCGTTTGGAACTCTTGATTCAAAAAGCTATGAAACGCTTGATGAAGGGAAGAACCAGCTTTGTCATCGCCCACCGTCTCTCTACCATTCAAGAAGCAGACAAGATTCTCGTTCTCAAGGACGGACAGATTATTGAGCAGGGAAATCATGAAAGCTTGCTACAAGCAAGAGGCTTTTATTATGATTTGTACCAAAGTCAATTTTCGGGTAAAGCTGATCAAGTCAGCTAATCAAAACTGTCCAGATTTTTCTTAAATTATCAGTCTATTGCAACTTTTCTCAGATAGTACACTTTCCTTGCTATCGTTTTCTGATAGTAGTATACTTGTATTATAGCTACTGTAAAGTGGTTATAAAAAAATGAAAAGAGGTAAGAAATATGGTTGAATTGAAAAAAGAAGCGGTAAAAGACGTAACGACATTATCTAAAACAGCGCCAGTAGCATTGGCAAAAACAAAGGAAGTATTGAACCAAGCAGTAGCGGACTTGTATGTGGCTCACATTGCCCTTCACCAAGTTCACTGGTATATGCGTGGTCGTGGTTTCCTCGTATGGCATCCAAAAATGGATGAATACATGGATAGCCTTGATGGTTATCTTGACGAAATCAGCGAACGTTTGATCACCCTTGGTGGCAAACCTTATTCAACTTTGACAGAGTTCCTTCAACACAGTGAAATCGAAGAAGAAGAAGGAGAATTCCGTAACGTTGAAGAAAGCTTGGAACGTGTTCTAGCGATTTACCGCTACCTCATCGCTCTTTTCCAAAAAGCTTTGGATGTGACAGATGAAGAAGGCGATGATGTTACAAACGATATCTTTGTTGGTGCTAAGGCTGAACTTGAGAAAACAGTTTGGATGATTGCAGCAGAACTTGGACAAGCTCCTGGTTTGTAAGATATAGTTGCTACCCCTTTTATCATAAGGCGCTTGATAAGTGTCCATGATCAATCATCTTTTAAAAGTCATGTAACTGTAAAAAGTTGCATGATTTTTTTGTTTGCTGGACTTAGGACACATTGTCAAAAGTAGGATTTTACGGTATAATAGTTGCTGTTCAATAACATATGAATTTTAAAGAATAATTGTTAGTTTAAGGAGGACTTATGAACAACTTACCAAATTGCCCAAAATGTAATTCAGAATATGTCTACGAAGACGGAAGTCTCTTGGTCTGCCCAGAGTGTGCCTATGAATGGAATCCTGCGGAAGTTGCAGAAGTAGAAGAAGGTGTTGTTGCTATTGATGCCAATGGAAATAAATTGGCTGACGGCGATACTGTAACCATTATCAAGGACTTGAAAGTAAAAGGTGCGCCAAAGGATTTGAAACAAGGAACTCGTGTTAAAAATATCCGTATCGTAGAAGGTGACCACAACATCGACTGTAAGATTGATGGTTTTGGAGCTATGAAACTCAAGTCAGAGTTTGTTAAGAAAATCTAGCCATGAAACTGAATTATAAATTTATCTTTTATAGTCGTGTGCTCTTGTTCTTAGCGGCATTTACAGGAGTTTATTTGGAGATTACCAAGCACGGTGGCTTTGGTATGCTCCTTTACTACACAGTGTTGTCCAATCTTTTGGTAACGATTTTCACGGGTTATCTGCTCCGTGTGATGAGCCGTTCAGGTGAAAATTGGCAAAGTCCAACCTTGCTTCGTCTCAAGGGTGGCGTTACCATGAGTATCATGATTACCTGTGTGATTTACCATTTTATGCTTGCTCCGATTGCGACAGACTTTTACAGAGTGGAAAATTTCCTTTGCCACTATATCGTTCCACTCTGGTTTTTAGCCGACACCCTCTTCTTTGATAAACAGGGTCAATACAAGATCTGGGATCCAGTCTTGTGGACCATCTTGCCCTTAGTTTATATGATTTTTGCCTTGTTTAACGGCTTGGTCTTAAAACTCAATATTCCAAATTCCAAGGACAATCCCTTCCCATATTTCTTTTTGAATGTGAACAAGGGTTGGGATGTAGTCATCAAATGGTGTTTGATCATTTTTGCGGCGTATATGGTTGCAGGCTTCATCTTCTATATGATCAAGCAAATCAAGCGAAAATAGTCTTCCTATGAGGAAAGTTAGGACGGAGTCTCTAGTTCAATTGGGCTCCTTCTTTTCTTGCCATCTTCCTTTTAAAAGGATCAACAGTGAGAAATATAGAAATATATAGAAAGAAAATCCATGAAACAATATCTAGAACGGGCTAGTATTTTGGCCCTCTCCCTCGTTTTGATTACCTCCTTTTCCATCTCAAGTGCTCTGCCAGCCATGTTTGACTATTATCAGGGCTACCCCAAAGAACAAATCGAGCTCCTGGTCAGTCTCCCTTCTTTTGGAATCATGATTATGCTGGTTTTAAATGGGTTTTTGGAGCGTTTGCTTCCTGAGCGACTTCAGATTAGTCTGGGACTTCTCATCCTCTCTATCGGTGGAACAGCTCCCTTCTGGTATCAGGAGTACAACTTTGTCTTTGCGATGCGGATTTTATTTGGTTTGGGTGTGGGGATGATCAATGCCAAGGCTATTTCCATCATCAGCGAACGCTATCATGGAAAGACACGGATTCAGATGCTGGGTCTCCGCGGATCAGCAGAAGTTGTCGGGGCGTCGATTTTGACTCTAGTGGTAGGTCAACTCTTATCCTTGGGATGGACAGTGACCTTCTTGGCCTACAGTGCGGGATTTTTAGTATTGATCCTTTATCTGCTCTTTGTCCCTTATGGGAAAGAAAAGAAAGAAACAAAGAAAAAAGAGGCCGAAACAATTCGTTTGACAGGACAGATGAAAGGCTTAATTTTTCTATTGGCTGTCGAAGCAGCAGTTGTTGTCTGTACCAACACAGCTATCACCATTCGTATTCCTAGTCTGATGGTGGAAAGAGGTCTAGGGGATGCCCAGTTATCGAGTTTGGTTTTAAGTATCATGCAGTTGATTGGTATCTTGGCAGGTGTGAGTTTTTCTTTCTTTATCTCTCTGTTTAAAGAAAGGTTGCTCCTTTGGTCAGGTATCACCTTTGGATTGGGGCAGATTGTGATTGCCTTGTCTCCGTCATTGGGTGTGATGGTAGTTGGAAGTGTTGTGGCAGGTTTTTCTTACAGTGTGGCCTTGACGACTGTCTTTCAGCTTCTTTCTGAAAGAATCCCAGCCAAGCTCCTTAATCAGGCAACATCTTTTGCAGTGCTAGGATGTAGCTTTGGAGCCTTTACGACACCTTTCATTCTTGGGGCGATTGGCTTGGTGACTCAAAACGGTATGTTGGTCTTCACCATTCTAGGATGCTGGTTGATTGTCACTTCTATTTTTGTTATGTACGCACTTCAAAAAAGAGCTTAGGATTGGTTTCCTAAGTTTTTCTTTTTGGGAATTTTGTACCCAGACAATTATTGTTTTTTAAACTTGTTTACACTTTTATTTCCTGATAAAATAGAAGTTATGACAAGATATAAAGCAATCATTTCCTATGACGGGTATGCATTTGCTGGTTTTCAGCGGCAGCCTCATGCGCGGAGCGTTCAAGAGGAAATCGAAAAAACCTTAACGAAACTGAATAAAGGACAAGCCATCACTGTACACGGTGCTGGTAGGACTGATAGTGGGGTCCATGCTCTGGGACAGGTTATTCATTTTGACCTGCCCTATCAGATGGATGAGGAAAAACTCCGTTTTGCTCTAGATACCCAGTCTCCTGAAGATATCGATGTGATTTTGATTGATATTGTGGCAGATGATTTTCATTGCCGTTATGCTAAGCATAGCAAGACCTATGAGTTTATCGTGGATAGGGGGCGTCCCAAAAATCCTATGCGTCGTCACTATACCACTCACTTTCCTTATCCACTTGATGTGGAACGGATGCAGGCGGCCATCAAAAAGCTAGAGGGAACCCACGATTTCACTGGTTTTACAGCTTCTGGGACTAGTGTGGAGGACAAGGTTCGGACCATTACAGAAGCCAGTCTTAGGATTGATGAGACAGGGCAGTTTTTGACTTTTACCTTTTCAGGAAATGGTTTCTTGTATAAGCAGATTCGCAATATGGTGGGGACGCTGCTCAAAATCGGAAATAATCGGATGCCAGTTGAGCAGATTGACCTCATCTTAGAGAAGAAGGACAGGCAGCTAGCAGGTCCAACGGCGGCACCAAATGGCTTGTATTTAAAGGAGATTCGTTATGAAGAATAATCGTATTTTAGCCCTTTCTGGGAATGATATTTTTAGTGGCGGTGGATTGTCAGCTGATTTGGCTACCTATACCTTGAACGGCTTGCATGGCTTTGTTGCAGTGACTTGTTTGACGGCCTTGACAGAGAAGGGGTTTGAAGTCTTTCCAACTGACGATGCCATTTTTCAACATGAATTGGATAGCATGCGTGATGTCGAGTTTGCAGGGATTAAGATTGGCCTTCTCCCTACTGTCAGTGTGGCTGAGAAGGCCTTGGACTTTATCAAGCAACGTTCAGGAGTGCCTGTGGTATTGGACCCCGTTATGGTCTGCAAGGAAACGCACGACGTGGCTGTTAGTGAGCTCTGCCAAGAGTTGATTCGTTTTTTTCCTCATGTCAGTGTGATTACGCCAAATCTTCCTGAAGCAGAATTGTTAGCGGGTCAAGAGATCAAAACATTGGAAGATATGAAAACTGCAGCGCAGAAATTGCATGATTTAGGAGCGCCAGCAGTTATTATCAAGGGAGGCAATCGCCTCAGTCAGGACAAGGCAGTGGATGTCTTTTATGATGGACAAACTTTCACTGTTCTAGAAAACCCAGTCATTCAAGGCCAAAATGCGGGTGCAGGATGTACCTTTGCCTCAAGCATCGCCAGTCACTTGGTTAAAGGGGATGAACTTTTACCAGCAGTAGAGAGCTCGAAAGCTTTCGTTTACCGTGCTATTGCACAAGCAGATCAATATGGAGTAAGACAATATGAAGAAAACCAAAACAACTAAAATCGCCCTTGTATCCCTCTTAACCGCCCTTTCTGTGGTTCTAGGTTATTACTTGAAAATTGGAACGCCAACAGGAATATTGACTCTCTTGGATGCAGGTATTTTCTTTACTGCCTTTTACTTTGGCAGTAAAGAAGGGGCCGTCGTTGGAGGACTAGCAGCTTTTCTGCTTGACCTTTTATCAGGCTTTCCACAGTGGATGTTCTTTAGCTTGGTAAACCATGGATTGCAAGGATTTTTTGCAGGTTTTAAAGGGAAATGGCAATGGCTAGGCCTTGTCTTGGCTACTATCGTCATGGTAAGTGGCTACGCTCTGGGCTCAACTCTAATGAATGGCTGGTCAGCAGCCTTGCCAGAAATCCTTCCAAACTTCCTACAAAATACCTTGGGAATGGTTGTGGGATTTGTAGTCTTTCAGAGTGTCAAGAAGATAAAATAAGAAAGTCAGCTTCAATAGCTGACTTTTTGCTTGTCTAGATTTAATCAAAATAAAGCAAATCTTTGCTGGTGCTTGTAAAGAGGTCAAAGCCATCCTTGGTAACAACACCACAGTCTTCGATACGAACGCCGACTTTACCAGGGATATAGATACCTGGTTCAACAGAGAAGCACATGCCTTCTTCGATGACCATGTCGTTTCCTTCCATGATAGAAGGGAATTCGTGGACATCCATACCGATACCGTGACCGAGACGGTGGTTGAAGTACTCTCCATAACCAGCTTTTTCAATGACTTCGCGAGCAGCGCGATCAACTTCATGTGCAGTCACACCTGGCTTGATAAAGTCAAGAGCAGCTTGTTGGGCTTCCAGAGTCAAGTTGTAAATATCCTTCTTGAATTGATCTGGTTTACCGACAGCGACAGTACGAGTCATATCTGATGCGTAGCCATTGACCATGACACCGAGGTCAAAGAGGAGAAGGGCGTCTTTTTCGACCTTGTTTGCACCAGGAATTCCGTGCGGATTTGCAGCGTTATCACCAGTCAAGACCATGGTATCAAAGCTCATTTCATAGCCTTCACGTTTCATGGCAAAGTCAATTTGGGCAATGATGTCTGTCTCAGTTTTATCAAGAGAAATATTGTCAAAACCAACTTTTACAGCCTTATCAGCATAGAGACCTGCAACCATCATTTTTTGCACTTCGTCAGCTGATTTGATGAGGCGCATACGTTGGATGCGAGGAGTGAGGTTTTCAAACTCAGCAGTTTCAAAAACTGTTTTCAAACCATGGTATTTTGTCAAGATGAGATTGTCAAACTCAACAGCAACACGTTTGAAGTCAAGCTGAGGCAAAGCATTTTTGATTTTTTGCCATGGATTTTCAGAATCCACATAGCCCACAACTGGGAAAGAGACAGTGTTGCTTGCACGCTCCACTTCAAGGGCTGGGACAAAGAGGAGGGGTTCCTGATCTGCTAGAACAAAGAGGAACATTTGGCGTTCATGGGGATCACTGTAAAAGCCAGTGAGGTAATTAATAGTGACGGGGTCAGATACGACAGCGACGTCTAGTTTTTCTGATTCAAGATATGTTACGATTTGTTGTAATTTAGACATATGCTACCTTCTTTCTACCCCTCTATTTTGGCAAAAAAAGAGAGAAAATGCAAGAGAGAAGGGTAAAAGAACAGGCAAAAAGAACTCCGACAAGATAGGGGAGTTCTTTGATATGGTTTTCTTTGGTTTAAGAAAAGTCAGCCTTGCTTTTCACATCACTGTATTCTTCAGCGATTTCTTGACTGAGGATGTCCTCATAGGCAGGGAGTTGGATATCCTGACCGTATTTCTTCTTGAGGGCAGTAGTAACCAGGCGATAAGCTAGATTGGCATTGCGAGAGAGGATAGGTCCGTGGAAGTAGGAACCAAAGACATTCTTATAATGAACCCCTTCGCCGACCTTTTCCTCGTTGTTTCCATTTCCATAGACCACCTGTCCCAGCGGTTTTTGGTCATCTGAGAGGAAGGTACGTCCCTGGTGATTTTCAAAGCCATAGTAGGTTTCATCAAAATCTTCATTGTGAATCTTGATGTCACCGATAAAGCGGTTGTTGGTCTGGTTGAGGGTGTAGTGGCCCATGACCCCTAGCCCTTCTATGCGTTTCCCTGAAGCCTCAACATAATATTGCCCCAATAGTTGGAAACCACCGCAGATGGCTAGAACTACTCCGTTGTTTTGGATGTAGTTGTCAATGCTCTCTTTTTTAGCAGGAAGGTCGCCTGCGATGATGCTTTGTTCAAAGTCTTGACCGCCACCGAAAAAGGCAATATCATAGTGATTTTCATCAAAGTCATCATGGAGAGAAACGATGTCAACCGTCACATGTGCCCCCAATTTTTCAGCCACATACTTGAGCATGAGGATGTTTCCATTGTCCCCGTAGGTATTCATGAGGTTTCCATAGAGGTGGGCAATGTTGAGCTGATAAGGGTAGTTGCCAGCTTTTGAGGAAAGTGAAGTATAAACCATTAGTTCATCTCCTTTCTAACAATCTGACGACTAGCCAGCAGTTCGCGGAATTCAAGCATAGCAGTATAAGTAGCCAGGATATAGGCATGCTTGCAGTCTTGGTTCTCAATGGTCTTGAGAACTTGTTCCAGACTGCTTGTTTCAGTGATTTTCTCAGCTGGATAGCCTGTCACTCGTAGACGACGTGCGATTTCAGAATGACGGACACCACCAGCGTTGATTTCAGGAATGTCCATGTCAGTGATTTGTTCAAAGTCCGCATCCCAGATCCAGCTAGTATCAATCCCATCAGCATAGTTGGCGTTGAGAAGGACAGAAAGGCTAAATGGATAAGGCGCTAGTTTAATCATCTCGATAGCCTGAGTTGCACCGACTGGATTCTTAATCAAGACGAGAGTACATTCCTTATCACCGATATGGAAGGTTTCCTGGCGTCCAAAGACAGCACGGCTCTTGTCAAATCCTTGCTTGATCCGTTGCGAATCTTCACCGAGGAAACGGGCGATGGCAACCGCAGCAAGGGCATTGTAGATATTATAGAGTCCACCGATTTGAATGCCGTATTCTTGCCCGTCAATGACAAAGCGGGAGCGATTGTTAGTCAACTCAACCAGTTCTGTCAGACGGTAGTCCAAGTCAGGTCGTTTGCAGCCACAATTTTCGCAGATATAGGACCCCAAGTTGGCATAGGTATTGAGTTCATATTTGAGGATGCCTTGGCAGTCAGGACAGAGGATTCCTTCGGTATTGTAGTGAGCAAGTTTTGCTGGACCTTTCTCCAAATCAAAACCAAAATACTGAACAGGATTTGGAATTGGAGGCTTGTAGAAAAGTGGACTGTCACCGTTAAGGAGGACAGTAGCAGTAGGAACTTTTCGAATAGCATCCAAAATCATGTTATAAGTCGTGTAAATCTCACCGTAGCGGTCCATCTGGTCACGGAAGATATTGGTGATGACAAAAAGACTAGGATGGATATAGTCACAGATACGAGATAGGCTGGCCTCGTCGATTTCGAGGACGGCAATGTTTTTCCCAGTTTTAGAAGATTTGGCTGTTAGGAAGGTTGTTGCAATCCCTGTAATCATGTTGGCACCACTAGTATTGGTCAGAACCTGACCATAAACTTCTCTTAAAATGCCGACAGTGAGGGCAGTTGTCAGGGTTTTCCCGTTGGTTCCAGTGACCACGACAATCTCGTAGTTCTTAGCTAGATTTTGTAAAATATCTTTATCAAAATGAAGGGCGAGTTTTCCTGGGAGCGTACTTCCACGGCCAAGACGGCTCAAGATGAAGTGAGATGAATGCCCAGCTAGGAGGCCCAAAGTAGTTTTTAATTTCATGTTTCTATTATATCATACTGCGCCCAGCAGTCCAATAACTAAAGTAACCTCTAAGATCAACTAAAGAAGTAACCTTAGAAGTGCTTTTTAGGTTCTGATTAAACCAAACCAATCAAATACAATATCTTTGGATTTGATAACTTTGGCAACTTTAAGAAATAAATCTTTCTCACTCTGAACATAAGAAAGGAGAGGACATCGATTATCCCCTACAGGTTTTAAAATTTCATTAATCCATTATAACTGACAAAGATACCTAGCTTTTGGGATTTAGATCATTTTTTGGAAAGTCTCTTTTATAATAAATTACGAATTTTTTCTTTTATAAATGCGTTAAGAGGATAGTGTTTATCAAGATATTCTAGGAGTGCCTGAGCAGATTCAGAAATTCGTTCGTAACCTTGCAAAAAGTGAGGCAATTGTTTGGCCTCGTTTGGATAACCTTTTTCAAATCTTCTGTTGCTGTTAAAAATATCTATAAAATCAGATTTAGAAGTTTTTTCCAAATTGATTAGTTCGGTCCAAAGCTTGACGGATCTGTTTTGGATGAAATCATAAGCAGCCAATTTTTCCCCTCGTTGATAGCGACCTAGTCCTATATATAGGTTGCATAAAATTTCTCCCAACAGCCATTCGCGGTCTCTATTTTCTTTTGATGGCAATCTTTGTGGCCGGCAGATTGTTTCATCAAAACCGACCTCCTTCCAGATAATCTTGCCTTCAGCGAAGGGAATGTTTACTAGTTCATGAGCTTCAAAGACAGCAAATTCACAAAAAACATCATCTTCAAATAGAACTTTATGTCCGTCTACTGTATTTTGGTAGTGAAATGCAATTGGTTCTAGATTACTTAACCAAGTTAGATCCTGGATATAGGCCTGCTTGTAGCCATCTTTTACAATAACAAAAAAATCCAAATCTGAGTATTGATCCAATCGGTCTCTTTCTACTCCGCAAGAACCAAGTGCCAGCAAAGCTAGTGCTTGTCTAGAATCTTTTAGAGACTGACCAATATCATCTAGTCTTTGTAACAGTAATTCTGTTTTATTCATAATCGTTACCTCATTATTTCTTGTTTACAGACATTATATCGTTAATGTTTTCGAAAGTCAATTTCATCCCATACCAAATATATACTAATGTAATATGGGATTTCTTTCGATATTTTTTACAATGATAAAGTTTAAACATTTTGCAGGGTATTGCTCATATTATCAAGAATGAAGAAATTTGAAGTATCCTTTGATTGATTAGAAAGTAATTCTTATCTTTAAAAAGATTAAATGATTTGGAAAATATTTGAGAAGAAAAAATATATCGACTTAGCCATCAATTTGCAAACGGTAAAACCTTTCCACAAACGATGAAAATACACATACGACCCGCGCAAAGAGTGGATAATTTATTAATTAGGCATGAAACAATCATTGCAAAATATACTTTTTAAATTACCCATAAAACGATGAGCTGAAGCGAGTTATTCAAAGTCATATGTATTGCTGATATTTGAAAGAGTGACCTGAGACTCAATATATAATTAGGACTGCTAAGTAAAGTTTGGATATTATCATAAAAGAAAGAAAAGACAGATTTGAGATTTCGTAGAAGCAAAAACAGCCCGACGAGGGCTGTTAGCTAACAAATCAGTCTCAACTTAAATCGCAAACAAGTCATTCAAGTTCTCAGCCAAGGTTGGGTGAGTGAAGATTTGTTTTGTGAAGTAAGTGTAAGGGATCTTGTTGTCCATGGCAACAGTGATAATGTTGATGATTTCTTGAGAACCTTCTGAGAAGATGCTTGCTCCAAGAATTTCTTTTGTTTCAGTGTTGACAACTGCTTTGAAGGCTCCGCGAAGGTCTCCGTTTACGTGACCACGAGGCATGGCAGCAACAGGGATTTCCTTCACTGCGTATGGAAGTTTCAAATCAGCTGCTTGGCTTTCCGTCAAACCAACTTGTGAAAGTGCAGGTGTGATGAACATGGTGTTTGGCACATTGAGACGGTCTTCAAGAGTGTAGCTGCCATCTCCAGCAAGGTAGCTGTAGACAACACGGAAGTCATCAAGTGAGATGTAGGTAAATTGAGGACCACCGTTGACGTCTCCAACTGCGAAGACACCAGGAACGTTTGTTTGACAATGTTTGTCTACTTTAATAGCACCACGTTCAGTTAGTTCAATATCTGTATTTTCAAGTTGAAGTGGTTCTACGTTTGGTTTACGTCCAGTTGCGTAGAGAAGGGCATCGAAACGGTAAGTTTCGTTTTCAGTTACGACAAGGACTTGGTCACCGTCGTTTTTGATTTCAGTAGTACGGATGTTTTGAAGCAATTCAATACCGTCTTCTTCCATGTATTGTTTAGCAAGAGCTGCGATGGAAGGTTCTGCACGAGGTAGGAAAGTATCCAAGGCATCTAGGACTGTAACTTTGCTTCCAAGTTTGTTGTAAAGACCTGCAAATTCAAGACCGATATTTCCGCCACCAAGGACACCAAGTTTTTCAGGCAATTTGTCCAAGTTTTGAATACCAGTCGAGTCAAAGACATTCTTACTTGTAGCAAGTCCAGGGATTGGCAAGACGTTTGAAACGGCACCGGTATTGATAACGATAGTTTCAGCAGTCAGTTCTTGTTTTTCATCACCAGCTTGGATTTCGATGACTTTGTTTGAAAGGAAGTGAGCTTCCGCATCAAAGATATCCACGCCTGTACCAGCAACAGTCGCATAGTTTTTACCGTTGAGGCGACTAGTGATGGTATTTTTGGTAGCAATGACTTCTTCAAAAGACAAATCTTTCTCAGCAGCAACTAGCAAGGTTTTAGTTGGGATACAACCAATGTTGATACAAGTTCCGCCGTACATAGCCTTACTACGTTCGATAAGGGCAACTTTTTTGCCAGCTGAAGCTAATTTACCAGCTAGTGTTTTCCCAGCCTTACCAAATCCGATAACGATTAAATCATATGTTAACATTTATAGTCCTCCTATTCGATTTTCATTCTAGCATAAGAAAACACTTTTTGCACAAATCTGCTACGGGAAATGGAGTGAGTTTGAAATGCTCCCTTCAAATCCTTTGAAAAACCAGTTTCAGGCCACTTTACTGTTAGAAAATCGTTTACATGATTTTCCTAAAGAATTCTACTATCTTTTGCTTCTCTCTTGTGTTATACTAGATAGGTTGCAAAGAAACTCGTACTTTTCTTTCGTGGAAAAGAAGCAACACGGTATCTCTTTTTTGTAGAAGATACGTCATGAAAAGAAAAGTATAAACTAAAGCCCTATAGGGTGGCTTCGCACCACCTTTAGAAAGAAGAATAACGTGAAATTTAATGAATTTAACTTGTCTGCTGAATTGCTAGCAGAGATTGAAAAAGCTGGATTTGTAGAAGCCAGTCCTATCCAAGAACAGACCATTCCATTGGCTCTCGAAGGAAAAGACGTTATCGGTCAAGCTCAGACAGGTACAGGAAAAACTGCAGCCTTTGGCTTGCCAACCCTTGAAAAAATCCGTACAGAAGAAGCGACCATCCAAGCCTTGGTCATCGCTCCAACTCGTGAACTCGCTGTCCAAAGCCAAGAGGAACTCTTTCGCTTTGGTCGTAGCAAGGGTGTGAAAGTTCGCTCAGTTTACGGTGGTTCCAGCATTGAAAAACAAATCAAAGCCCTTAAATCTGGTGCTCACATTGTGGTAGGAACACCAGGTCGTCTCTTGGACTTGATTAAACGCAAGGCCTTGAAATTACAAGACATTGAAACTCTGATCCTTGATGAAGCGGACGAAATGCTCAACATGGGCTTCCTTGAAGACATCGAAGCCATCATTTCCCGTGTCCCTGAAAATCGTCAAACCTTGCTCTTTTCAGCAACCATGCCAGATGCGATCAAACGTATCGGTGTTCAGTTTATGAAAGACCCTGAGCATGTCAAGATTGCTGCCAAGGAATTAACAACAGAACTAGTTGACCAATACTATATCCGTGTTAAGGAACAAGAAAAATTTGATACCATGACACGTCTCATGGATGTAGAACAACCAGAACTTGCTATTGTATTTGGTCGTACCAAACGCCGTGTAGATGAATTGACTCGTGGTCTGAAAATCCGTGGTTTCCGTGCTGAAGGAATTCATGGAGACCTAGACCAAAACAAACGTCTTCGTGTCCTTCGTGATTTTAAAAATGGGAATCTTGATGTTCTAGTTGCGACAGACGTGGCAGCGCGTGGTTTGGATATTTCAGGTGTGACCCATGTCTACAACTACGATATTCCACAAGATCCTGAAAGCTATGTTCACCGTATCGGTCGTACAGGTCGTGCTGGTAAGTCAGGTCAATCTATTACTTTCGTAGCACCAAATGAAATGGGTTACCTTCAAATCATTGAAAACTTGACTAAGAAACGAATGAAAGGCTTGAAACCAGCGACAGCAGAAGAAGCCTTCCAAGCTAAGAAACAAGTAGCGCTTAAGAAAATCGAACGTGACTTCGCAGACGAAGCAATTCGTGGCAACTTTGAGAAATTTGCTAAAGATGCTCGTAAGTTAGCCACTGAATTTAGTCCAGAAGAATTGGCTATGTATATCTTGAGTCTGACAGTCCAAGATCCAGACAGCCTTCCAGAAGTGGAGATTGCGCGTGAAAAACCACTGCCATTTAAACCATCAGGTAATGGCTTTGGTAGCAAAGGTAAGGGAGGTCGAGGAGGCCGTCGTGGAGACGACCGTCGAGATCGTGGTCGCCGTGATGACTTCAAGAAAGGCAGTCGTGGAAACGATCGTTTTGATAAAGACAGACGTTACCGTAATAAAGACAATAAAAAACCTCGCAACACTTCAAGCGAAAAGAAGACCGGCTTTGTTATTCGTAACAAAGGAGACAAATAGAAAAAAGCGATTCACAATGTGAATCGCTTTTATATATAAGGAGACCGATAGTAAAAGAAGATGGTGATAGTAAAGGATAGGTGAAACGGAAAGGGATTTATCATGTCATCTTCTTATAATGTTATAATATCAAAAATAAAATAGGATGTCAATAAAAAAATCGCTTTTTTTCTAAAATATTTTTGCTGTTCAAAATTGTAATTAAATAAGCAATTTTCAGATAATTATTGAAATAAGGACTTTTCTATGTTATAATGGAAGCGATTATATGCGAGGTAAAAAATGGCACATTTATTAGAAAAAACAAGAAAAATCACGTCTATTCTAAAACGCTCAGAAGAGCAACTTCAAGATGAACTTCCTTACAATGCGATTACACGCCAGTTGGCAGATATTATTGATTGTAACGCTTGTATTGTGAATAGCAAGGGACGCCTTTTAGGCTACTTCATGCGTTATAAAACGAATACAGATCGTGTAGAACAGTTTTTTCAAACTAAGATTTTTCCAGATGATTATATTCAAGGTGCAAACATGATCTATGATACGGAAGCCAACCTTCCTGTTGAACATGATTTGACCATTTTCCCTGTAGAGAGTCGTGCGGACTTTCCAGATGGTTTGACGACCATTGCTCCGATTCATGTATCAGGGATTCGCCTAGGTTCCTTGATTATTTGGCGCAATGATAAGAAATTTGAAGATGAAGATTTGATTCTTGTTGAAATTGCGAGCACGGTGGTAGGGATTCAACTCTTGAACTTCCAACGTGAAGAAGATGAGAAAAATATTCGCCGTCGTACGGCTGTTACCATGGCGGTCAACACCCTTTCCTATTCAGAACTTCGTGCCGTATCAGCTATTTTAGCTGAATTGGATGGAAATGAAGGACAATTGACTGCATCAGTTATTGCAGATCGTATTGGCATTACGCGCTCAGTGATTGTCAATGCGCTTCGGAAATTGGAGTCAGCGGGAATCATTGAAAGCCGTTCACTAGGAATGAAGGGGACTTATCTCAAAGTTCTAATTGGTGATATTTTTGAGGAAGTGAAAAAGAGGGACTACTAATGGCAAAGGCTTTAATCTCGATTGACTATACAGAGGATTTCGTAGCAGACCATGGAAAGCTGACTGCAGGGGCACCTGCCCAAGCCATATCAGAGGAAATTAATCGAGTAACCAGATTAGCTTTTGATCGTGGAGACTATGTCTTTTTCACCATTGATGCCCATGAAGAGAAGGATACATTCCACCCAGAAAGCAAGCTCTTTCCATCACACAACATCATCGGAACTAGTGGTCGTAACCTTTATGGCCCCCTAGCTGATTTTTATGCTGAGCATGAGGCAGATAGTCGTGTCTTTTGGATGGACAAACGTCACTATTCAGCATTTTCAGGAACGGACCTAGATATCCGTTTGCGGGAACGTCGGGTTGATACGGTCATCCTAACTGGAGTCCTGACTGATATTTGTGTTCTTCATACGGCTATTGATGCCTATAATTTAGGTTATCAAATCGAGATTGTCAAGCCTGCAGTTGCCTCTATTTGGCCAGAAAATCATCAGTTTGCTCTTGGTCATTTTAAGAACACTTTGGGAGCCAAGTTGCTGGATGAAAATTTGGCTGAAATCCAAGAATAATTCCCTTGGTTGGAAAAATGAAAAAAATCTGAAAAAAAGTGTTGACAAAGATTTTGAAAGTTGATATACTAGTAAAGTAATCGACGCGGGGATGGCGGAATTGGCAGACGCGCAGGACTAAGGATCCTGTGACCGCTTTAGGTCGTGAGGGTTCAAGTCCCTCTCTCCGCATAGGGTAAGAGTTAGCTTTGGCTAGCTCTTTTTTGTTAGCTTATATTGTGACTATTCAACAAGAGAGGTCTACCTTTCTTGTTTTTTCTTTTTCTTTATAAATAGTGCTATAATATAGATAGAAAGTAACAGTAAAAAGTCTTATATGAAAGATCATCGAGTAATGGATGCTAATAGGTTTAGTTAAAGTTGTATAAAAGGTAGGAAAGGAGGACTAGATAGTCATTTGGTATTTTAAATGAGTATTTCAAAAATGTAAAGGAGGATTACGATGGTTAATGAACTTCAACGAATAATGAGCGCCTTTATTCAAATTCTCTTTATTATTTTACTACCTTCTATCTGGTGGTTTCTGACTGTGAGGGGAAAAGTCCCATTTATGGAATGGATAGGGCTAAAAGCTATCAAAACAGCAAAAACTTTGCAGCTGATTTTATGGATGGTGGGGGGATTTTCCTTATTTACTATTTTTTCTATCCTTATCTTTCCTCTTACGCGTAGTCTAGAAACAGCCACTTCGGCTTTTTCAGCTATGGGCTTTAAGGCTTTACCAAGTATTCTAATTTACAGTATTTTGCAAACATCTTTGCCAGAGGAACTACTATTTAGAGGTTTTCTACTCAAACGAATGGCAAATCACATGCCGTTTGTCTTTGCAAATACCATACAGGCCTTCACTTTTGGATTGCTTCATGGAGTATTGTTTGCTTCAGTAGTAAGTTTGGGAGTCGCTTTTTTCATCATATTTTTTACTGGGGCAATAGCAGCTTATCTTGGTTTTGTTAATGAAAAGAAAGTAGGAGGATCAATTTTACCAAGTTGGTTAATGCACGCTACAGCCAACATCCTCTCTGGTTTAGTTTCTGCATTTTCTTTGCTTTGAGTGGATAAAGTTATAAAAATGGAGCTGGTAGAAATACCAGCTTTTTTCAAAAAGATAAATCAAAAAAATTTTTCGATTTCATAAACATTTCATATTTGGATTTTATAATAGTCTTATAAACATGGAGGTGACAAATGAATCCAATCCAAAGAGCTTGGGCTTATGTCAGCAGAAAACGACTGAGAAGTTTTATTTTATTTCTGATTTTATTTGTCCTTTTAGCAGGAATTTCAGCCTGTTTGACTCTGATGAAGTCCAACAAAACAGTAGAAAGCAATCTTTACAAATCACTCAATACTTCATTTTCTATCAAAAAGATCGAAAATGGACAGACCTTCAAGTTGTCGGACCTAGCATCCGTGAGCAAGATTAAGGGACTGGAAAATGTCTCTCCTGAACTTGAGACGGTCGCAAAACTGAAAGACAAGGAAGCGGTGAGTGGTGAGCAGAGCGTAGAACGTGATGATTTGTCAGCTGCAGACAAGAACTTGGTTAGCTTAACGGCTCTTGAGAATTCATCCAAGGATGTCACCTTTACCAGTTCGGCTTTCAACCTAAAAGAAGGGCGACACCTTCAAAAAGGGGACTCCAAGAAAATCCTCATCCACGAAGAGTTGGCTAAGAAGAACGGTCTTTCGCTTCATGACAAGATTCGCTTGGATGCTGGTCAGTCCGAAGCTGGAAAAGGGCAAACAGTAGAGTTTGAGATTGTCGGCATCTTTTCTGGTAAGAAACAAGAAAAATTCACAGGCTTGTCTTCTGACTTCAGTGAAAACCAGGTCTTTACAGACTATGACAGCAGCCAAACCCTTCTGGGAAATAGTGAACCGCAGGTCAGTGCAGCGCGCTTCTATGTAGAAAATCCTAAGGAAATGGACGGACTCATGAAGCAGGTAGAAAACTTGGCTTTAGAAAGTCAAGGCTACCAAGTCGAGAAGGAAAACAAGGCCTTTGAACAAATCAAAGACTCAGTTGCAACCTTCCAAACCTTCCTCACCATCTTCCTTTATGGGATGTTGATAGCTGGAGCTGGAGCCTTGATTTTGGTCTTGTCCCTCTGGTTGAGAGAAAGAGTCTACGAAGTGGGGATTCTTCTGGCACTTGGAAAAAGCAAGAGTTCGATCTTCCTCCAGTTCTGTTTAGAGGTAGTTTTGGTATCTCTTGGAGCTTTGCTTCCAGCATTTGTTGCAGGAAACGCCATCATATCCTATCTACTCCAAACTGTACTAGCCAGTGGAGATCAGGCAAGCTTACAAGACACGCTGGCCAAAGCAAGTGGTCTATCAACCAGTCTCCTATCCTTTGCAGAATCCTATGTCTTTCTGCTCTTGATTGGTTGCTTATCAGTAGCCCTTTGTTTCCTATTCTTATTTAGAAAATCGCCGAAAGAAATTTTATCATCTATTAGTTAATACTCTTCGAAAATCTCTTTAAACCGTGTCAGTCTTATCTGCAACCTCAAAGCTGTGCTTTGAGCAACCTGCGGTTAGCTTCCTAGTTTAATCTTTGATTTTCATTGAGTATAAGAAGGAGAAATCATGACTTTATTACAATTACAAGATGTTACCTACCGTTATAAGAACACTGCTGAAGCAGTTTTATATCAGATCAAGTATAATTTTGAACCCGGAAAATTTTATAGTATCATTGGTGAGTCAGGAGCAGGAAAATCCACTCTCTTGTCCCTACTGGCTGGTCTAGATAGTCCTGTTGAAGGTTCTATCCTTTTCCAAGGAGAGGACATTCGGAATAAGGGATATTCTTACCATCGCATGCACCATATTTCCCTAGTCTTTCAAAATTATAACTTGATAGATTATCTTTCTCCGCTGGAAAATATCCGCTTGGTCAACAAAAAAGCAAGCAAGGATACACTTCTTGAGCTTGGTTTGGATGAAAGTCAGATCAAGCGGAACGTTCTCCAGTTATCAGGTGGTCAACAGCAACGTGTAGCCATCGCTCGCAGTTTAGTCTCAGAAGCTCCAGTTATTCTAGCTGATGAGCCAACAGGAAATCTGGACCCTAAAACTGCTGGAGATATTATCGAACTGCTCAAATCACTTGCTCAGAAAACAGGTAAATGTGTGATCGTCGTCACCCACAGTAAAGAAGTGGCACAAGCGTCAGATATTACACTTGAATTGAAGAATAAGAAATTAACTGAAACTCGCAATACTACAAAATAAGATGAGCTTGTTTTGATAGAATTATGAAATCAAATCTAGAAAGGGAACCTATGTTACACAACGCATTTGCCTATGTTACAAGGAAGTTTTTCAAATCGATTGTTATCTTCCTGATTATTCTCCTCATGGCGAGCTTGAGTTTGGTCGGCTTGTCGATCAAGGGAGCTACTGCCAAGGCTTCTCAGGAGACCTTTAAAAATATCACCAATAGCTTCTCCATGCAAATCAATCGTCGCGTCAATCAAGGGACGCCACGTGGTTCTGGGAATATCAAGGGTGAGGATATCAAAAAAATCACCGAAAATAAGGCCATCGAGTCTTATGTTAAACGCATCAACGCTATCGGAGATTTGACTGGATACGACCTCATCGAAACGCCAGAAACCAAGAAAAATCTCACTGCAGACCGTGCCAAACGGTTTGGAAGTAGCTTGATGATTACAGGTGTCAATGACTCCTCTAAAGAAGACAAGTTTGTCTCTGGCTCTTACAAACTAGTCGAAGGTGAGCACTTAACCAACGACGACAAGGACAAGATTCTCATGCACAAGGACTTGGCAGCCAAACACGGTTGGAAAGTCGGAGATAAGGTCAAATTGGACTCTAATGTCTATGATGCGGACAACGAAAAAGGCGCCAAGGAAACAGTCGAAGTGACAATCAAGGGGCTCTTTGATGGTCACAATAAGTCAGCAGTAACCTATTCACAAGAACTCTATGAAAATACAGCTATCACAGACATTCACACTGCTGCAAAACTTTATGGATACACAGAAGACACAGCTATTTATGGGGACGCAACCTTCTTTGTAACAGCAGACAAGAACTTGGATGACGTCATGAAAGAGTTGAATGGTATCAGTGGTATCAACTGGAAGAGCTACACACTTGTGAAGAGCTCCTCTAACTACCCAGCTCTTGAGCAATCCATCTCTGGTATGTACAAGATGGCCAACCTTCTCTTCTGGGGTAGCTTGAGCTTCTCAGTTCTTCTCCTTGCACTCTTGCTTAGTCTTTGGATCAACGCCCGTCGCAAGGAAGTGGGAATCCTCCTCTCTATCGGTCTCAAGCAGGCAAGTATCTTGGGGCAATTCATCACCGAATCGATCCTGATTGCCATCCCTGCTCTCGTTTCTGCCTACTTCCTAGCCAACTACACAGCTCGTGCAATCGGAAATACTGTTCTTGCCAATGTCACTTCAGGTGTTGCCAAGCAAGCCAGCAAGGCTGCTCAAGCCTCTAACCTTGGTGGTGGTGCAGAAGTAGACGGCTTTAGCAAGACCTTGTCGAGCCTAGACATTTCCATTCAGACATCAGACTTCATCATCGTCTTTGTCCTTGCCTTGGTTCTAGTGGTTCTCGTTATGGCGCTTGCCTCAAGCAATCTCCTCAGAAAACAACCAAAAGAGCTCTTGCTCGATAGCGAATAAAAAACTTGCTACCTATTCTCCCCTAAATGGGGTATAATATAGGTAGCATTTTTATCTGTTTTGTCTTGATAAGGACTCTTCTTATCAGGATGAAACAGAGAAGATTTACAAGAAATTTAAAGGAATGTGAAACGTTTTTTCTATGAAAATTTTAATTGTAGAAGATGAAGAGATGATCCGTGAGGGAATCAGTGACTATTTGACGGATTGTGGTTATGAAACCATTGAGGCAGCAGACGGTCAGGAAGCTCTGGAAAAATTTTCCAGCTATGAAGTTGCTCTAGTACTGCTGGATATCCAGATGCCCAAGCTTAATGGCCTAGAAGTCCTAGCTGAGATTCGTAAAACCAGTCAGGTTCCTATTTTGATGCTGACCGCCTTTCAGGATGAAGAATACAAGATGAGTGCTTTTGCTTCTCTAGCAGACGGTTATCTGGAAAAGCCTTTTTCTCTCTCCCTTTTAAAAGTAAGGGTGGACGCGATTTTCAAGCGCTACTACGATACAGGACGAATCTTCTCTTATAAGGATACCAAGGTGGACTTTGAAAGCTACAGTGCAAGCCTAGCAGGTGAGGAAGTGGCCATCAATGCCAAAGAGTTGGAAATTCTGGACTATCTGGTAAAAAATGAAGGCCGAGCCTTGACTCGTTCTCAGATAATCGATGCCGTTTGGAAAGTGACAGATGAGGTTCCTTTTGACCGTGTCATTGATGTTTATATCAAAGAACTGCGGAAAAAGCTAGACTTGGATTGTATCCTTACTGTGCGCAATGTTGGTTATAAATTGGAGAGAAAATGAAACGAACAGGTTTGTTTACAAAGATATTTATCTATACCTTCTCGATTTTTAGTGTTCTGGTTATTTGTCTTCATTTAGCCATTTATTTTCTCTTTCCCTCAACTTATCTGAGCCATCGTCAGGAAACCATTGGTCAGAAAGCGACAGCCATTGCCCAGTCCCTAGAAGGAAAGGATAGGCAGAGTATCGAGCAAGTGTTAGATTTGTATTCCCAGACCAGTGATATCAAAGGAGCTGTCAAGGGAGAGATGACTGAGGACAAGTTAGAGGTTAAGGATAATTTTCCACTAGATACAGCTCGCCAGACAACTTCACTCTTCATTGAGGAACGCGAGGTAAAAACGCAAGATGGTAGCACTATGACTCTTCAGTTTCTAGCTTCCATGGATTTGCAAAAAGAAGCAGAGCAGATCAGTCTCCAGTTTCTTCCCTATACCTTGCTGGCATCCTTTCTGATTTCCCTCTTGGTGGCCTACATCTATGCTCGGACCATTGTTGCACCGATTTTGGAAATCAAACGGGTGACCCGTCGGATGATGGATTTGGATGCTCAAGTGCGATTGCGCGTGGATTCTAAGGATGAGATAGGTGATCTCAAGGAACAAATCAATAGCCTTTACCAGCATCTCTTGACTGTCATTGCGGACTTGCATGACAAGAATGAAGCTATTCTCCAGCTGGAGAAGATGAAGGTTGAGTTCCTACGAGGGGCTTCTCATGAATTGAAAACACCTCTGGCTAGCTTGAAAATTCTGATTGAAAATATGAAAGAAAATGTCGGTCGTTATAAGGATAGAGACCACTATCTGGGAGTTGCCTTGGGAATTGTAGACGACCTCAGTCACCACGTTCTCCAGATATTGTCTCTTTCTTCTGTTCAGGAATTGCGAGACGAGAAAGAAGAGGTTGACCTCCTTCAGATGACGCAAAGTCTGGTCAAGGATTATGCTTTACTCGCCAAGGAGAAAGAACTTCAGGTAGACATTAGCCTAACCCATCAGCAGGCTTACATAAACCCATCTGTCATGAAATTGATTCTATCGAATCTCATCAGTAATGCTATCAAGCACTCCACTCCAGGTGGCTTGGTTCGTATCGGCGAGAGAGAAGGGGAACTCTTTATTGAGAATAGCTGTAGTCCTGAAGAACAAGAAAAGCTGGTCCAGTCTTTTTCTGAAAATGCTAGTCGCAAGGCCAAGGGTTCAGGGATGGGACTCTTTGTGGTCAAAAGTTTATTAGAACATGAGAAATTGCCTTATCGTTTTGAAAGGCAGGATGATCGCTTGACTTTCTTTATACGCTTTCCTAGAGTTAGCCAAGATTAAAAAAGAAAGGGTTTACATTGATCGGATTAGAAGAAATTCAATCTAAAGTATGGGAAAAACTAGCTTTTTTTATCAAAAAGTGATAAAATGAACAATGTAAATGGGTTGACCCATAAAAATATACAGGAGGCCTGATAAAATGGCAATCGTTTCAGCAGAAAAATTTGTCCAAGCAGCTCGTGACAACGGTTATGCAGTTGGTGGATTTAACACAAACAACCTTGAGTGGACTCAAGCTATCTTGCGTGCAGCAGAAGCTAAAAAAGCTCCAGTTTTGATCCAAACTTCTATGGGTGCTGCGAAATACATGGGTGGTTACAAAGTATGTAAACTTCTCATCGAAAACCTTGTAGAATCAATGGGAATTACTGTACCAGTTGCTATTCACCTTGACCATGGTCATTATGAAGATGCACTTGAATGTATCCGAGTTGGTTATACTTCAGTTATGTTCGACGGTTCACACCTTCCAGTTGAAGAAAACCTTGAAAAAGCTCGTAAAGTTGTAGAATTTGCTCATGCAAACGGCGTATCAGTAGAAGCTGAAGTTGGTACTATCGGTGGTGAAGAAGACGGAATCATTGGTGATGGCGAATTGGCTCCAATTGAAGATGCTAAAGCAATGGTTGCAACTGGTATTGACTTCTTGGCAGCTGGTATCGGTAACATCCACGGTCCTTACCCAGCAAACTGGAAAGGTCTTCACCTTGATCACTTGCAAAAATTGACAGAAGCAGTTCCAGGCTTCCCAATCGTGTTGCATGGTGGTTCAGGTATTCCTGATGACCAAATCCAAGCAGCTATCAAACTTGGTGTTGCGAAAGTTAACGTTAACACTGAATGCCAAATCGCATTTGCTAACGCAACTCGTAAATTTGTTGCTGAATACGAAGCAAACGAAGCAGAATACGATAAGAAGAAACTCTTTGACCCACGTAAATTCTTGAAACCAGGTTTCGAAGCAATTACAGAAGCTGTTGAAGAACGTATCGATGTATTCGGTTCAGAAGGTAAAGCATAATCTAGCTGAATAATACAGATTAAACCTGCCCATTGGGTGGGTTTTTTTGTGTGAATATATAGCCAATATACTGTAGAAGAACCAATCTTAAATTGCTAAAAGAGTCTAATTTTTGTACAATAATGCTATGAAAAAACTGAAAAAATGGTTTCTTGGCTTTCTTAGTTTCATTCTTTTATTTTTACACGCTACATTTATCTTTCATCGTATTAGTTTAGAAAAGGAACAAGCCTCACTAACACCTATGGGGCAACAAGTTCTCGTCAATGGACATCAAATAAATGTTTACGTTGAGGGGGATGGTCCTGAGACTATAGTAGTTCTCTCAGGTGCTGGTATTGCTTCTCCTATATTGGATTTAAAAGAACTATCGGAATCCTTATCGAAACGGTATAAGGTAGTTATCGTGGAGCGGGTGGGATATGGTTATAGTGATGATAGCAATCATTCAAGAGATGTGATGGAGGTTTTGTCTGAGACTCGCCAAGCTCTTTCGCAAGCAAATATCACAGGGCCGTTTATCATTCTATCTCATTCCATGGCTAGTCTAGAGAGTTTGGCTTGGCAAGAGAAGTATCCTGATGAAGTGAAAGCCTTGATTGGTCTGGATTGGGCACTGCCGTCAAGTTATGAGGATTTAAAGGATAATCAGACCTTGCTCACTGTGGCATATTGGAGCAGCAAGATTGGTTTATTACGTTATTTCCCTGAGTCCTTTTATATAAAAAATCAAACTCTGATAGAGAGTGAACGAAAACAATATAAACTTCTAGCTTATAAGCAGTTGATGTCACAAGCCATGCTTCATGAATCCCAAACGGTAAAGGAAAATGCCAAGAAAATTCCCTCAAACATTAATCCGAAAATTCCGGCCTTACTATTGGTTTCTAATGGTGATGGTACTAGCTTTAGCCAATTTGAGTGGCAACGTTATGCAGAGAGATTTGCAAGTGACCAGTCTAATGTTCAAGTCGTCTATATGGATGCGCCTCATGACCTCTATCATTATAAAAGTTATGAAATAGTTTCTCAGATTGAAGATTTTTTAAAGAGTAATTGATGGTTTAGAGATCATTTTAATTTTAGACTGATGACAATAATTGAAAGGTAATGACTTATGAATAATTCTTATATTTTACTTAGACATGCTTATTCAAAATTTTCAAGTGATGATTTTAATAGAACTTTGTCAGAAAAAGGATTTTCATCTCTTGACCAGTTAGAGTTTTTGAATTCTTTTAATATTGATCATTATTTTTCTAGTCCTTATAAACGAGCATTTGAAACGATTAATAGCTCGCCAATTCAATTTGATAAAATAGTTCTTGATAATCGGTTACGAGAGAGAAAATTATCTTCAACCTTTATAAAAGATTCTGAGTTTGAAGACAGTATTAAATATTTATGGCAAAATCCTAGTGAATCTCTTTCAGAAGGGGAATCAAATCAAGATGCACTAGCTAGAGTGCTAAATTTTTTAATGGAATTGGAAGAGAGATACTCAGAAAAAACGATTTTACTTAGTTCACACGGGAATTTGATAGGAATACTACTACATCACTTTGATTCCAGTTTTGATTATGAAAAATGGGAGCAGATGACCTTTCCAGATTGTTTTCTAATTGATAGAAATGGGATTGTGAAAAGAATTATGAAAGATTAGTTCTTTGATTAAATAGTGAATCATATAGGTCAAAATAGTTTGCTTTTTATAATTCGTAGCCTGCCCAATGGGCAGGTTTTTTGTGTTTTAAAGAAACTATTAAACCAGAAGTTTGTATTAAAAGTATTATTTTAAGAGTGAAATCTCTAATTTCATAATCTGCAGGCAAACGCTTGCATTCCTTTTTTTATTGGACTATAATAGGTTGGTATAAAGCCTTCTGTAAGAATAAAATGTAGAAGTTGTAGAAGGTAAGGATTTAGAATATTTGTAGTTAAAAATACAATGTTGCTATTCCTTGCTATAGGGAGAGATTTATGGCAATGATAGAAGTGGAACATCTTCAGAAAAATTTTGTGAAGACAGTGAAGGAACCTGGTTTGAAAGGAGCTTTGCGCTCCTTTATTCATCCTGAAAAGCAGATCTTTGAAGCGGTAAAGGATTTGACCTTCGAGGTTCCCAAGGGGCAGATTTTAGGATTTATCGGGGCCAATGGTGCTGGGAAGTCGACAACCATCAAAATGTTGACAGGGATTTTAAAGCCGACATCTGGTTATTGTCGGATCAATGGCAAGATTCCTCAGGACAATCGTCAAGATTATGTCAAGGATATTGGGGTTGTCTTTGGACAACGCACCCAGCTATGGTGGGATCTGGCCCTGCAAGAGACCTATACGGTCCTAAAAGAAATTTACGATGTGCCAGACTCGCTCTTCCATAAGCGCATGGACTTTTTGAATGAAGTCTTGGATTTGAAGGACTTTATCAAAGACCCCGTGCGGACTCTTTCACTGGGTCAACGAATGCGGGCGGATATTGCGGCTTCCTTGCTCCACAATCCTAAGGTTCTCTTTTTAGATGAGCCGACTATTGGTTTGGACGTTTCGGTCAAGGATAATATTCGTCGGGCCATTACTCAGATCAATCAAGAGGAAGAAACAACCATTCTCTTAACCACTCACGACCTGAGCGACATTGAGCAACTTTGTGATCGGATTTTTATGATTGACAAGGGACAAGAGATTTTTGATGGAACGGTGAACCAACTCAAGGAGACCTTTGGCAAGATGAAGACTCTTTCTTTTGAACTGGTACCAGGTCAAAGTCATCTCGTCTCTCACTATGAAGGCTTTTCGGATATGACAATTGATAGACAAGGGAATAGTCTCAACATTGAATTCGATAGTTCTCGCTACCAATCAGCTGATATTATCAAGCAAACCCTGTCTGATTTTGAAATCCGTGATTTGAAAATGGTGGATACGGATATTGAGGATATTATCCGTCGCTTCTACCGAAAGGAGCTTTAAGATGGTCAAATTGTGGAAACGTTATAAACCCTTTATCAATGCGGGGATTCAGGAGTTGATTACCTATCGAGTCAACTTTCTTCTCTATCGGATTGGGGATGTTATGGGGGCTTTTGTCGCTTTCTATCTCTGGAAGGCGGTCTTTGATTCCTCGCAGGAGTCTTTGATTCAAGGCTTCAGTATGGCAGATATCACCCTCTACATCATCATGAGTTTTGTGACCAATCTTCTGACTAGGTCAGATAGCTCCTTTATGATTGGGGAGGAGGTCAAGGATGGTTCCATTATCATGCGCTTGCTGCGACCAGTGCATTTTGCGGCCTCTTACCTCTTCACCGAGCTTGGTTCTAAGTGGTTGATTTTTGTCAGTGTCGGACTTCCTTTCTTGAGTGTGATTGTCTTGATGAAAATCTTATCTGGGCAAGGGATAGTAGAAGTGCTGGGATTAACTGTCCTTTATCTTTTTAGCTTAACTCTGGCTTATCTGATTAACTTTTTCTTTAATATCTGCTTTGGATTTTCAGCCTTTGTGTTTAAGAATCTATGGGGTTCCAATCTACTCAAGACTTCCATAGTGGCCTTTATGTCTGGAAGTTTAATTCCCTTGGCTTTCTTTCCAAAGATTGTTGCAGATATTCTCTCCTTCTTGCCTTTTTCATCCTTGATCTACACTCCGGTCATGATCATTGTTGGGAAATACGATGCTAGTCAGATTCTTCAGGCGCTTTTGCTACAGTTCTTCTGGCTCATAGTGATGGTAGGCTTGTCTCAGTTGATTTGGAAACGGGTCCAGTCATTTATCACCATTCAGGGAGGTTAGTATGAAAAAATATCAACGCATGCATCTGATTTTTATCAGACAATACATCAAACAAATCATGGAGTACAAGGTTGATTTTGTGGTTGGTGTGTTAGGTGTTTTCCTGACCCAAGGCTTGAACCTCTTGTTTCTCAATGTGCTCTTTCAACACATCCCCTCGCTAGAAGGTTGGAGCTTTCAAGAGATTGCCTTTATCTATGGATTTTCTTTGATTCCCAAGGGATTGGACCACCTCTTTTTTGATAATCTCTGGGCTTTAGGTCAACGACTAGTCCGAAAAGGGGAGTTTGACAAGTATCTAACGCGTCCCATCAATCCGCTCTTCCATATCCTCGTTGAGACCTTTCAGATTGATGCCCTGGGCGAACTATTGGTCGGTGGAATTTTACTAGGGACAACAGTATCAAGCATTGCTTGGACTCTTCCAAAATTCCTGCTTTTCCTAGTCTGTATTCCCTTTGCGACTTTGATTTATACTTCCTTGAAAATCGCGACTGCCAGTATCGCTTTTTGGACCAAGCAGTCAGGAGCCATGATTTACATTTTTTATATGTTTAATGACTTTGCCAAGTACCCGATTTCTATTTACAATTCGCTTCTTCGTTGGTTGATTAGCTTTATCATCCCCTTTGCCTTTACAGCCTACTATCCTGCCAGCTATTTCTTGCAGGATAAGGATGTCTTCTTTAATATCGGTGGTTTGATTCTGATTTCCCTTGTCTTCTTTATCATTTCTTTGAAACTATGGGACAGGGGTTTGGACGCCTATGAAAGTGCGGGTTCGTAAGTTAGAAATCTTTCCTGAACTTTTGGGATAAAAGCAATCCTTGCTTGATTTGGGTTAAGAAATTGTGAAATTTTCCCTTGACAATCGTTCTCAGAGTGCTATACTATGAAGGTAGTTGCCGATTTAGCTCAGTTGGTAGAGCAACGCACTCGTAACGCGTAGGTCACAGGTTCGATCCCTGCAATCGGCAGAATCAAGAAGCCCAATTAAGGCTTCTTTTTTTTGTTGTCGATAATATTCAACCACTTAGACTGAGATAGAGACCAGATAGGCAAAAGGACTTGTTCTGGGGGAAGCCCTCTGCTATAATGATTTTTGTAAGGGGCGTGAAGAGTTGGTGTCAGACAACTCAAGTTCTCAAAAAAGAAAATGGAGACAAAAAATGAAAAAATTATTGGGACTTGTATTTTTAGTAGCAGCAGCGCTAGTATTGTATTTCGGTTCTGTTGGTTGGCCAAGTTTGGATATCAATCTCTGGTCACTCATTCCGGTAGGATTGTTCCTCTATTTCACGCTAGAGAACTTTTTGAAAAAAGACTACAAGGCCAGTCTCATGTGCTTGATCATTGCTTTTATCATTGCAAATGCTATTTTTGATCTGTTGCCAATTTCAAGTGGTTTGGTAATTGCTGCTGGTGTGCTAGCTTGTGTAGGACTTGGTTACCTCTTTCCTGATAAAGATAAAAAAGAAGGCAAATAAAAAGTCTCGAGATTTCTCGAGACTTTTTTTACTGACCAGCGTAATATTTTTGGATCCCTTTCACAATACCTGCGACCAGTTTATCTTGGTAGTAGCTATCTCTGATTTGTTGGTTTTCGGTGAAATTATCCATATAACCAAGCTCTAGGAGAACCGCTGGCTTTGCTGTTTCGCGTAGTACGGCAAAGCTGCTTTCCAATAAGCCAGCATCCTTAGCTCCTGTTTCTGCTAGAAGAGAGGAGTGGATAGCAGCAGCGAGGCGTTTGCTTTCACTCATACGATCAGGGTGGTTGTGCCAGTATTGATTAATCTTACTTGGATAATCAGGTTCATCTCTATAGGAGTAGGTTTGAATACCGCTCGCTTTTGAGTATGCGCTACCAGTTGCATTGAAGTGAATACTGATAAAGATGTCAGAGTTGGTTTTATTAACCATACGAGAACGTTCGGTAACAAAGTCAACGTCAATATCGCTATCACGAGAGGTGAGGACCTTGTAGCCCAGTTCTTCTAACTTAGTACGAAGCTTACGGTAAATCTGCATGTTGAGATCTTTTTCAGCTACATTGTAGTAAAAGGCACCTGAATCTTGACCACCATGCCCAGGATCTAGGAAGATAGTATTGCTGTATTGACCTTTTGTAAATCCACCTTCAGTTGAAACTTCAGAAATCCATTGGCCGTATTTTTGGAACAAGTGTTCCTTGCCGTCTATCTTGTAAGTTCCTGAAACATAATGTCCACTATCGTCCAGATAGTAACGAGCCTTGTAATAGTCGTCGTAAATCCACTCATTCTTGGCCATATAACCGCCAGACTTGAGGTAGTATGCTCCAATCCACTCCTGATTTGCATAACGGCCATCCGCTTTTAGATAGAACCAGCTATTGTAGGATTTATCAAAGATCCACTCTTTTTCTGCCATGGCTCCACTGGCTTTGAGGTAGTAGCTTCCTTTCCATTTATTGGAAAGCATGACTCCATTTTGTTCAAAAGCATACCAAGAACCATTGATTTTCTCCCATTTGTCTTGGCTATATTTCCCATATGCATTAGCGTAATACCAATTTTCATTGATTCTCACCCAAGAGTTTTCTGCCATGGCTCCGCTACTGTCAAGCAGGTAGGCACCAATTGTTGTCTGGCTGAGCATCACGCCGTTTTTATCAAAGTAGTACCAAGAACCGTTGATTTTCTCCCACTTGTCTTGCGAGATTCTGCTAGATGGTGTGACATAATACCAATTTTGGTCTAATTTAGTCCAGCCCTTTTCTGCCATAGCTCCGCTTTTTGTGAGCAGATAGCCGTCAACGGCAGTGTTGCTGAGCATACTTCCAGTTTGGTCAAAATAGTACCAAGAATCATTGATTTTTTTCCAAGTGTTCAGAGCTAGTCGTCCAGAGGAATCAGCATAATACCATTGGTTGTCCAAATTGGTCCAGCTATTTTCTACCATAACCCCATCTTGGTCAAAGGCATAGCCTTTGTAGATAGTAGAATGAAGACGATTACCATCTTGATCGAAGTAGTACCATTTGCCTTGGATTTGTTTCCATTTGAGGACAGGCTGATTGTTTTCATAGAAACGCCACTGTTTGTTTTCTTCCTGCCATCCTTCCTTTTTAGGAGCTTCTTCTTTTGCCTTTTCTTTTGGAAGTGTTGCAACCTCCTCTTCAGTTTTAGTTGAAAGATCTTTCTTATCTTCCTTAGAGTTGCTTTGTTCGGTGATAGCAGGAGGATTAGCATTGTTTTCTTCCGCATAGATAGGTGCTTGCGCCAACCCTGCCATTGAAAGGACAAAAGCACTTGCCAATATAAACTTTTTCAACAATATTCTCCAATCATTATTTTCTAAGAAATATTATAAAATATGTCTGATGGTTTATCAACTATCAAACTGAACTTCTTCTAGTAGATACTCGATAAAGCGTTCGCCCATCTTGGATAGGCTGGTTTTTTCATGCTGGATATAGACTAGTTCAATCGGGTCGTCAATGTCCAGTGGAATAGAAACGATATTGTCTCCGTTGAGGTTGCTATTCAAAATCCCTGTCGCAATGGTGTAACCATCCAAACCAATCAAGAGATTAAAGAGAGTGGCACGGTCACTGACCACGATGGATTTCTTGTGGTGCTCTTGTGAAAGGATCTCTTCTGAAAAGTAGAAGGAGTTGTGCGTCCCCTGGTCATAACTCAGATAAGGAAAGTCTTCCAAATCAGCCAGTTTGACCTTATCTTTTTTAGCTAGAGGGTTGGTCTTGCTGACGAAGATATGTGGTTGCGCAGTAAAGAGATGGTGAGCCAGCAGGTGGTTGTCATCCAGCATTTTCGTTAAAACGTCACGGTTGTAGCTGTTTAAAAAGAGGACACCGACCTCGCTACGGAAGTTCTTGACGTCATCGATAATCTCCCAAGTCCGAGTTTCACGAAGGAAGAGCTCGTATTTCTCCATATCACTTTTCTTGAGCAGAGAGACAAAGGCATTGACTACAAAGGCATAGTGCTGAGAGGAAACGCTGAAAAGTTCGCGGTGGGCGATAGGATTTTTATAGCGTTCCTCCAGAAGCTGCGTTTGCTCAACGACCTGACGGGCATAGGAGAGAAACTCCATCCCATCACGGGTTAAGGTAATGCCCTTGGGATTGCGGATAAAGATTTCAATACCCATTTCATTTTCCAAGTCTCGAACGGCATTAGAGAGACTGGGTTGAGTGATAAAGAGTTGCTTGGCTGCCTCATTCATAGAGCCAGTTTCGACGATTTTGATAATATAGTGTAGTTGTTGAATTCTCATGTTTTTATTGTACCATACTTGCGGAAGAATGGGCAATGAAGACGAAGAAAATAGGGGGAAAGAGCCGGTCCAGTATTGAAAAAAAGTCTAGAATCTGCTAAAATGGAAGCTATGAAAACATTCTATGATGTGCAGCAATTTCTCAAACAGTTTGGCATTATTGTTTACATGGGGAAGCGCTTGTATGATATTGAACTGATGAAGCTCGAACTCTCTCGGATCTATGATGCAGGTCTGATGGACAAGCTAGACTATCTAGAGGCGGAAGCTGTTCTTCGTAGAGAGCACAAGATAGAATTAGACTACATAGAGAAAAATGGAGATAAGAACTTATGACAATTTGGGTTTTGTGGGGAATCGTACTAGCGATGGCGGCATGGATGGGTTATAACTACCTTCGTATTCGTCGTGCGGCTAAGATTGTGGATAATGCAGAATTTGAAGCCTTGATTCGAAAAGGGCAGTTGATTGATGTCCGTGAACCAGCAGAATTTCACAGAAAACATATCCTCGGAGCTCGCAATATTCCTTCAAATCAGTTGAAGTCAAGCCTTGCAGCCCTTCGCAAGGATAAACCTGTCCTTCTCTACGAAAACCAACGCGGACAACGAGTGACCAATGCAGCACTTTATCTGAAAAAACAAGGCTTCTCTGAGATTTATATCCTTTCTTATGGATTGGATTCTTGGAACGGGAAGGTCAAGACTAGCTAAGGTTCTGTTAAAAACTGTCGAATGAGTGATAAAGCTTGCATTTTATGGTATCATCATTTATATTAAGGGAACTATATACCAGTTTACATCAACTA